>CANRCR010000005.1 GCA_947629165.1 uncultured Bacilli bacterium | reverse complement strand
TTTCTTGCTCGTAGGATGACGTTTTATCGGCATTCTCCATACGACGATCAATTTCAGCATTTACGAATTGTAAATTTCGCATTTTCTGAAGATAACAAGTTCGTGCTGTTTCTCTTTTACCGTACACTTCACTCGACTCTTGATGTTTTAATTCCAAGTTTTCTTCCGTTTCTTCCATTTTTTTAACGACAGAATCAATTTCGTTATTTAACTTATTATTTAAAACTGCTCTTACACCACTAATTCCAAAAAGTGTAATCATAGCAACGGTCGAAATTGGATTTAGGAAGCAAGCACCAACGAGCGATACTAGTACTCCTGTATAGATATATCCTTGAATTGCTTTAGGTGATAAATCCTTTTCTTTAATTCGATCGAATGTAGATGAAAGTGCAAGGCCATAAAGTATTAAAAGAAAAGGTGCATAGGAATCATAATCTTTCATTCCTAAATACTGATTTCGTAAATTAATTAATTGTTTATGAACCTTATCTTCCTGTAAGACCATCTCACGAAGTTGTTCATCATATCGATAATATTCCCTATGGAAATGATTGGCATCATTTTTTAATTCCATCTGTAACTGATATAGTTCATTTAATGATAATTCGGTTAGATTTCTTTTCTTTTGTTCCGTTTGTTTTTTGGCTGTTTTCTTCGCCTTAGGTACTCCGTTTTTTACTTTATTCTTTTTCATATCATCGTAGGCAGAAGCGAGTGCTTTAAAATATTCTTCATCAATTCCAGGATTTAAATCTGGATGATATTTTTTAGAAGCTTGACGGTATCGAGTAGTAAGTTCTTTTTCAGAAAGTACTTCTCCATATCCTAATTCACTTAGTGCCCAATTGTAGTAATCTTGTCTATTCATTTTCTAACCTCCCCCTTTTTACATGTGCTCGATTATATCACAAAATAAAGATTTTGTCAAGAAAAGCAATTTTTACTTGCAGGGGAAAAAGAGTTTTGCTATAGTAAAAAACATAACTTGGAGGTCGCTATGGAAAAATACATTATTTTAGGCCATTCCAATCCCGATGTTGATAGTATTGTGAGTGGTATGTTATACGAATCTTATCTAAAAAAATTAGGTAAAAACGTCTCCTTTGTCATTCCCGATACAAAGATTGAAGAAGATACACTTCGTATTTTAGCCATGTTTCAAGTGGATCCTCAAATTTATCAAAAGAAACTTACCTACGATGGAAACACTAAATTTATCTTACTCGATCATCATCAAAGAGAAGGCATTGGAGAGGTCGTACAAATCATCGACCACCATCCGACCAAAGAACCGATTTCTGTTCTCGACTATATGAATGAACCGGTCGGATCGACCGCTTATCTCATCGTTCATGGAAAAGAAGATTCTTTTTCTAAAAAAGAAATCACTTTAGCTCTATTAGCTACCTTTATCGATACCGTTTCTTTTCACAATAGTAAAACACGGGAAGAAGATTACGCTTGGGCACAAGCCATGTGCCAACGTTATCAACTCGATTTTCAACAATTTTATCAGTTGGGGCTCTGTTTAACAGATCTATCCGATTTTGAAAAAGCCTGTTTTAATGGACATAAAAAATATCAATTTGGTACCCATGTCGTCGAATCTAGTTATATTCAAATTAAAGATACTGATCGGGCGGAAAGTATGGTCCAAGATATGCTCGATTTATTAGGCGAATACGTCGTTCGACAAAAACTAGATATGTATGCTTTTATCGTCTATGATATGGACGTTTTTAAATCTCGCGTCTACAAGGTCACGGACGATGGTTTTACGAGTAAACAGTACGACGAACTTGCTTCGCGCGGAATGACCATTATTCCTGAAATTGAAACCGAATTTGCAACTTATCAATTCACTAAATAACAAGTGTTATCACTTGTTTTTTTATCCCCAAAAAAGAAGATATAATTTTAATCCAAGTCGTTGGAAAAAGGGGGCTCGATAAACTTTCTTTACTTTTTTACTTTCTACGGCACGCACAAACTTTTTGACAATCGAAGTATAATTCTTGTTTCCAAAAAAATGAAAAAAATCTTTTTCGATTTTTTCAATTTCTTGTTGATACGGTTCAAAATAAGGACTTTTTTCAAAGTAAGGTGCTTTGTTATCGAGCATGACCTCGTTAAATCCTGTTTCATAAATACCCGGTTCAATTAAAGTTACTTGTAATGGCAAGGACGTTAACTTTAATTCGAGCCGTAATGTCTTTATTAGGTAAGAGAGGGCTGCTTTCGTTGCTCCATAACTTCCTAAAAAAGGAAGTGGCAATATTCCTGCCATCGAAGAAGTTACAATAATACGACTTTCTTTCTTGTGTATCAAAGATGGAATCATCTTTTGGATCAAGGCTAAGATTCCAAAGAAATTCGTATTAAAATTTTCTTTTATACGGTCTAGTGGTAAATCTAAAAGAGAACCCCCTATCCCAATTCCTGCATGACAAATGAGACAATCGATTTCAAGCGATTGAAGTAACTCATAATCTTTAGGATTCGTAATATCTAATTTAAAACAGGCAATTCGATCTTTTATTTTTGCTAATTTCTCTTTGACTACCTGAACTTCTTTTTCAGTATGACAAGTAAGATAGACAAAATGTCCCCGTCGTGCTAGCACACAAGCTGTTTGATAACCTATGCCCGAAGTAGCACCCGTTATTAAAACACGCATTTTTATCACCTATTTTTATTTTGCACGAAAAAAAGGAATTCATTTGTGAATTCCTTTTGTAATTATAAAAGATACACCTTTTTTTTGATTCTTAATGGTAATATCATACTCCATAAGATTCAAAGATTTTTTAATAATCGATAAGCCTAATCCGAACTCTCCTTTCATTCCCTTTCGAAAAGGAACAAAAATTACTTTTAGAAGGTCTTTGTCAATTGGAGGTCCATCGTTATAGAAAACGATCTTGTTTGGTTTTACTGTTATCTTTATTTCTTTTTCGGCATAACGCATAAAATTGTTTAAAATGTTATCGATGACGGTTTCCCACAAATCTTCGGTTCCAAAGAAGATATTTTTTTCTCCTTTTTGAATTTCAAAAACAACATCTTTTCGGTGGAATTTAAACTTGGTAACCGATGCTTCTAATAAATTGGTAATATCGATTTCTTTTAAAGTAATGTCTTTATAATCCTTTATATAGTCGAGTTTATTTAAGTATAAAAGGGAGTGAACTTTTTGCTCTAATTTATTCGTTTGTTCTTCGATGATGGTTAAAGCTTGGGATTCATCTTCAACACCATCGTGAACCGCTTCCACATAAGACTTTATAACAGTGAGAGGTGTTTTAAAATCATGGGAAATATTTTGATACATTTGATTTCGATATTCTTCTTGATTTTTAAGGGAAACACGCATATCTTCAATCGCTAAGGCAAGCGAGCGTATTTCATCATCGACTTTTATATCGTCCACTCGATGATCGTAGGCATCGTCATCGATATGGTCGATTTTATTTTTTAACTTTGTAATCTTACGAACAATGATTGTACTCCATCCTACTAGGCAGAAGGCAACAATTACAAACGTAATAAATAGAATAGGTAAAATGGTGTACAAAAGTTCTTTTCGCATTTTCGAAATATAAGAACTGTTCGTTATCGCGAACTTGGTAACTCCTCCACTTTCCATTTTATAGTAGTAATACCATTTTCCAAAAAAGAGGAATTTACCATAACCATTCGTCATACGAGACGTGAGTTCATCAATATCGCGAATTGGGATGATACTTGTAAAATTATCAGAAATTACTTGGGTATTTTCATAACGATACACATACGCAATTTCAGTATCCAAGGTGTTGTTTCCTTGCATGTTTTCTTGAATCAAATAAAGTGGTTGGCTTAAATAGTTATATAGGTTACGTTCGTAAAAAGGTAACATCGCATTCGGTAGAACAATCCCTAAGGAAATAAAAACAATACCGAAGATAATGATAATAATCGCAAATAATTGTCTACTTAAACGGCTTCCAATATATTTCATGATAGGCGATATCCATATCCATAGATGGTACTAATTTTTAAATCGGGCATTTTCTTACGAAGACGTCTTACTAAATCATCGACGGCACGATCACTTCCGTAATAGTCTTCTCCCCATACGAGCGTTAAAATCGAATCACGTTCGTAACTTTTACCGATGTGTTCTACGAAAATGAGTAATAGGTCAAATTCTAATGTGGTTAATTTAATTTCTTTTTCTCCTTCCATGACTACTCTTTTTTCGAGATTAATCGTGTAGTTTCCATAATAGATTATACTATTCTTATCCTGTTTGTAGACACGGCGAATAATGTTATTTACACGAAGTACTAATTCCTTCGTCGAAAATGGTTTTGCCAAGTAATCGTCACTTCCTAATTCAAGTCCAATAATCTTATCGAGGTCTTGATCTCTTGCGGAAGTAAAAATAACTGGAACGGTCGGATCTGCTTTACGAATTGCTTTGATAATATCGTAGCCACTTACTTCATCTTTTAGCATAATATCTAAAATCCATAAATCAACTTTTTTACCGATATAGTCTAGGGCATCGTGTCCTTTATCAAATTGGATTACATGATAGTTTTCCTTTTCTAAATAGACTTTTATTAGATTCGATAAATCCATTTCATCTTCTACTAAACATATCTGGAACATTTTACCACCCACTTTGTTTCCTTGTTTAAGGATAGTATATCACTAATTACTTATCTCTGTTTCTCTTTTTTATCACATCTTTTTCTTTCATATTTTATAAATAGGAATTTTATCGTGAAATCATTTTTATTCAAAGATAACTTTTACCACAACTTATACCACATCACCTCCTTGTATAAATTAAGTATAAAAAAAGAATATCGTACAAATACGATATCTTTATGGGAAATTATGGGATTATCTTTCGATAGCGATAAAAATGCTTGGAAATGATTTTCTGAGGAAAAAAACCTAAAAGAAGTAAGATTGGAATTAATACAACACTATTTACGGTTAACAATTCTATAAGGTAAGTTCCAAAATAAGTCCATGCGGTGTTATAGATAAAAATAGAAAATGTATACGATAGTATTAAGTAGCTAAGAAACGTTATGAAATATAATATCGCCGGAGGACATTTCTTCGCTTGTAAAAAGAAAAAAATAAAATAGGTTCCCCCAAATAAGAGTGGATGAAGAAAAAGTTTAGAAGTGTAAAATAGATCGTATAGAAAACCCAGGATAAAGGCTACTTCCCAAAGTTTTTTTCGTTTTTGAGGAAAAAGGAATGGAAGAATTAAGAGATAGAGCAATACACTATATAATTTAAACGGAAAGGTATTCGGTAGATAAGTAACCTGATTTGAAAGAAGTCCTTCCAACAAAAGAAGTATGATTCCAATTTCCATCATAAAGGAGTCTCCTCTTTCTTTAAAATAGCTACATATTTTAAATGATTGAAATCTTGATTCGCTTTGATTTGAATGTTTTTAGTAATCCCGAAAGCATCATTTTGACAAGCACTCACCGTTCCAATATAAATTCCAGCGGGAAAGATCCCTCCTAATCCACTTGTCGTTACGGTATCCCCTACTTGCACATTTGCGGTCGCTGGAATCCCCGTTACTAGAAAAGAATCGGTCGTTCTTTGATATTCACTTAATACGCCATAAAAAGAAGTCTCGGAAGAATTTACTACGACCGATAATTGCATCCCATCTTGGGCCGTTAACAGTTTTAACTCACTCGAATGCGCCATCACCCGATCTATTTTACCGACTAATCCCAGTTCCGTTACGACAGCCATATCTTTCGCTATGCCATCGTCGCTTCCTTTATCTAACGTGATACTTTCATTAAAATAGTCCACATTACGGTAAATGGAAGTCGCATAAACTATTGAAAAGCGACTTAAAGTCGTCTTTAAATCGAGTAATTTTTTTAAATTTTCAATTTCTTGATCTTTTTCTCTACTTAAAGCTAAATCAAAAGAAATATCTGAATTACCTGTAAAAGGAGCCTGGATTTTTGCTTCGATCTGATTAAATTTATCTTTTAGGAAATGAAAAACAGGTATATTGTCCGTATAAAGCGTACTCCATCCTAATAATAGAAACAACAAAATTATCGTCAACGTCCATAAGATGGATTTTTTTAATTTTTTCTTTCGGAAATGCATATATCCTCCTTTCCAATTTTTCCTTCTTCGTAAAAACTATAATAGTGATAATCGCTTACAATGAGGTGATCGACAATGGGAATCCCATTCAGTTGTCCTATTTCGACGAGTGCCTTCGTTAGTTCTCTATCTGCATCACTCGGTAAAACATTTCCACTCGGATGATTATGGATACAAATAATCATAGAAGCACTATTCAGATACGCTTCTTTAAATATCTCCCGCGGATGTACGACACTATGATTTAAGGTTCCTACAAAAAGTCTTTTCTTCGCAATTAATTCCTGTTTGGTATTTAGATAAAAACAATAAAAATGTTCCTGTTTTAATCCTTTAAAAAGATACTTTGTCTTTTCCCAAATCAGTTTCGGATTATTCATTTTTATAAGAGGGATTTCTTCTTCTAAAAAAATTCGTTTTCCCAGTTCGATGGTCGCTAATAATTCTATGGCTTTTACTTTCCCTAACCCTTTTATTTTCGTTAAAGAGGCGATGGTTTCATTTTTTAAATTCGGAAGTGTTCCAACCTCCATTAATAATTCCATCGCTAAAGTTTTAGCCGATTTCGTCGCCGTTCCACTTTTTAAAATAATGGCTAATAGTTCTTCATTCGAAAGTTCGGACGCTCCTACCTTGCAGAGTCTTTCGCGCGGACGTTCCATAACCGGAATTTCTTTCATCAACATTTTCTCACCTCTAATTTATTATTACCGAAAAAAAGAGGATTTACTGTTGATCGACTACAAATTCTCGATAACTCGCAAGAATCGCTTTCAATACACTATCGATTTCACTTTTTGTATCACTACTACTTAAGAGAATATCATATTGAATCAAATTACTTAAAAAGTCTTCGTTGGATAAAGGCATCGCTTTGATATAAACGGTCGTTCCTTCCTGTTCGTAAGTATTCTTTACTTTTTCCGCATTTTCTTCTTTCGAAGTAATTCCAAAATAAACATAATATTTTCCTTCTTCCTCGCGGTAAAGGTACTGTTCTAAATGTTCTACATTTTCAGCCATGGAATCATAAGAAGAATAGACTCCCTGTTGTAAAAAATAAACATTCTCCGGTTCATAAAATGTAGGTGTTTCATATTCTTTTCCTTGAAAAAATAATTTTCCTAGAAAATATCCTAATAATACTGCTCCTACCATTGCCACAATAAAACGTATTTTCATATTATCACCAAGTTCATTCTACAAAATGCTCCTGTTGAAAAATGTCGAAAAGATTTCCAAAATAAAAAATAGTTTATAAAAAACTATTTTATTGATTTCGAATACTTTCGATATAACTTTCAATTTTGGTTGACCAAGTACCTGTACTTTTTCCAGTATAACGACGTTCCATCGATACAGGGGTCGTCAAACCTTGATCGATATAATTGTATTTCAAATTATCGATAAAACTCATGATTCCTTCATCGAGGGAATCAAAGCGTTGATAACCGCCACTTCCACAACTGGGATATCCTTTTTGTCCTCCGACATTATTACATTTTTGTACTAAAGAACTACATTCCCATTTACAACCTGTTTCATGTAAGAGAATTGCTACTGCCAAATAAGGATCAACCCCTTGTTCTAACGTGTAAGAAGCAATTAAAGTTCCTTTCCCTTGGATTGTCGAATTAAGACTACGATCGAGTTTTGCCGAAAGTTCTTCTAACGTCATATTATCATAAACTATAGGACTCGCAGTTACGGGATGAAGTATTTCTATATAAGAACGTTTATGTTCTGTTTGCTCTACTTTTTTTATGGTTCCAGCCGTGGGAATTTCTATAAAATTTAAAGATAGAATGGTAATACATCCTAATCCTAATATCCACTTTGCAATCATATGCATGAGGCTCACTCCTATTTTACAAAAGTATCTTTATTGTACCATAGGCCTTAAAACTTGTCAAAAAAAGAACCTTACGGTTCTTACATTGATTCATGGAAAACAATCGTTCTTTCGACGATACGTTTCACGTCTCTTTCATTAAATGGTTTATTTAGTACATCGACAATCGGATAAGTAAATGCCCGATCAATAATCTCTTTACTTCCCTCACCGGTAATAATCGATACTGGGATCTTCATAAATAAACCGTTTTGTCTAAAGTAATCTAGAACGATAAAACCATCGACATTTGGCATATTTAAATCCAAAAGCATTCCTACTAATTTACGATTGTTGGCATTTTCTTTTACAATCGACAAGGCTTCTTGTCCATCGTTGGCAACTAAAACTTCATAAGTATCGTTAAAGATTTTTTGAATAAAGTTACGTACGATGTTCGAATCATCCACTACCAAAATCGTTTTATCTTTTACGCTTTTAGGAGCCTCTGCGGTTGTAGCAACCGGTGCTACTTCTTTTCCTAAATATTCTTGGGCAATACGAAGTGCTTTGTTCGCTTCATTTACTAATTCATCAAAATGGTCTGTCACATAGAACATATTATTTTCTTTACTTTTCATTTCATGTTGATAAGCCATTTCTCCTAAATTTTCAAACCCAAAATAACGGGCATCACTTTTTAAAGAATGTACAAGAATTGCATAATTTGCCATATCGGATACTTCTTTATAAGCCTTCATGTTTTTCAACTTTTCTGGTACATCATTTAAAAAGTCTTGTAAACTAGCGTTGTATGTTTCCATATCGCCAAATAATTCGAGACTTTTATCAACATTAACTCCATTATTAACTAAAAAACTTTTATCTTTCATATCCTCACATCCTATTCTTGTATTAAGTATATCACAAGTAGATAATTCTTGCTAGTACTTTACAAAGTTTCTTTTAAAAGAGATTACTTTTTATACTTCATTACCGTACTATTCAATTCTTTTCGATTTACCGGTTTAGATAAATATCCTTCAAATCCTTCGGACAAGTACTTCTCTTTCATCCCTTCGATGGCATTGGCCGTCATTGCAATGGTCGGAATCGCAAAGTTTGGATCTTCTTTTAGTTTATGAAGGGTCTCTACTCCACTCATCTTTGGCATCATGTCATCCATTAGTATTAAATCGTAGGTATTATTCTTTAATAATTCAATACAAGCAAAACCACTATCGACACAAGTAATCGTTGCTTTGGTATCTTTTAAAAGCCGTTCGGCTACTTTTAAATTTATTTTATTATCGTCAACTACTAAGATGCGCATACCAGAGGCATCTACTTCTTCGATTTCAAGTGCTTTATCTTCATCAATCGGTTTTGTAGGAGAGGCAATAATTCGTTGGTCAATTGCTACCGTAAATTTAGAACCATGTCCATAATCACTTTGAACGACAATTTTTCCTTGCATCAATTCTACTAACTTTTTAGTAATGGCAAGTCCTAATCCAGTACCTTCAATTGTAATATTTTTATCTAAATCAAGCCGTTCAAATTTTAGGAACAGTTTATCAATTTTATCGTTTTGAATTCCAATTCCCGTATCCTCTACCGAAATAATTAAACGACAGATATCATCTTTTTTAACCGTCGATACTTTAAATTCGATGTATCCTTCTTTCGTATATTTTACGGCGTTTGTAAGTAAATTTAATACAATCTGTTTTAATCTTGCATAGTCTCCATATAAATAAGCAGGTGCCGAAGGATCAAAGTTCGTTCGGAATTCCAACGGTTTTTCACCAATTCGTGCTTTAGTTAAAACAACTAAATCATTTAATACTTTCGAAAGCGAATATTCCGTATTAACAATTTCTAGTTTATTTGCTTCTAGTTTTGAAATATCGAGTATTCCATTTACTAATTCTAGTAAATTATCCGAAGCCATAATAATATCTTTTACTTCTTCTTTTGCCGAAGGTGGAATATCTTCTTCCATTAAAGCCTCTGAAAAACCGATAATAGCATTTAATGGAGTACGAATTTCATGGGACATATTACTTAAGAAATCCGTCTTAGCATGATTTGCTTTTTCAGCTTGATCTCTTGCTATATTTAATTGTTCAATCATCTTTAAGTCTGGATTCTCAATGGTAAAGTACATGAATAAGATAACAAATGTTTCTAATGCGTTTATAGCCGAAATAGTTGGGTCAATGTTATGAATAGAAATAGCTATCGTCATTAAAAATATATAGGCAATAATAGGCAACTTCTTCTTACCTATTTCCTTATAATTTTTAAGGATTAATATCATATTTATTAAGATATAGAAAGACGCTACAAGAACAATGTAATTTATTGCTTCTCCGTTCGCATAATAAAGTCCATCAAATGATAAAAAGTCTATATGTAAGAAGAAAATAGGAATAATTAATATTAAAAATACTATTAAATACGAAAATAAAATTAAATTATATTTTTCCTCTTTTTTTGTTGAAATAACATTGGTATAAATTGTTAGAATACATCCCCATAAAAGCAACAAGATTAAAAAAAGTCGAACAATAATATTTTTATCTATTGATAATATGTTACTAGCGCATAGATTACATAATGTTTCGACAAGTAAGCAAACTGTATTACAAAGAGCTAAAGATATATACATTTTGTTTTCGAAAAGATCTATTCTTTTTTTGCTAAAATAAATGAATAGAATAAATAAATTAATCAACAAACTAAAAAATAATAAAAAGTAATTACTCATAAAAAAACCACCGATTTTCTTTGCTAGGATATAATATAAGTATAGCGCAAAAAAAAGAAAATGTATAGCAATTAAAAAGATAGATTTTTATTCAATCTATCTTTTTAAGGTCTTTGGTGGATTTTCAGATGATCTTGCTTCTAATGTTTTGTAATCAATTTTATTCATTAATGTTAGTGGCATTTTATCAATCGCCTCTATCGAATCTGGAATTTCATAATCATATAAAGTTTGTTGTAATCCTTGTTTAACTTTATCTATAATTGCTTCTTCTTCCATATCTATTCCTTTTTTAATAACAATATATGCCTTTGCAATATATCCATTTGATTGATCATCAACAGCAACCACTGCCGCTTGTTCTACTTCATTATTTTTTAAAATTTGAGTTTCGATTTCACCCGGAAAAATTTTAAACCCATTTTTTACAAACATTCTTTTTAATCTTCCATCAATATATAGCATACCATTTTCATCCATGTGTCCAATGTCACCGGTATGAACCCACGTTGTTCCATCGGTATGTTTTTTCAATACATCGGCAGTGCGATTTTCTTTGTCATCAAAGTAACCAACCATATTCTTGGGACCTTTAATTGCAATCTCGCCATGTTCTCCTATCATACACTCTTTGGAAGAATCATTTGAATCAAAAATAGAAACGTTTTCTAGAATGTATGGTACACCTACAGTTCCACCTATGTTGGTACCTTTTTTTGTATAAGTTGTAGCAGCACAAACTTCAGTCATTCCATATCCTTTTGTAACTTGTGTAGACGAACCGTTTTGTTTTAAAAATTGATTGAATTTTTCCTCAAAAGTTGGATCTAATTTATCTGCTCCTACAATAATAGTCTTTAAAAAGTTTAAGTCTCTTTTTTGTAATTCTGGATCATTCATCACTGCTATTAATGCCGAAGGAACCGTAATTACATGGTTTGGATTATATTTAGCAATTAATTTTCCTAAATCATCTGGTCCAATTGCTGGAATTAGAATACTTTTTACGCCCATACATAAATATGAATTAAAACAATTGCTTAATCCATAGAAAGTCCATGGTGGTGCAATATTAATACAATTATCTCCTATAGAAACATTATAATCTCCATAGTAATTTTCAACAATCATTGCATTAAATGCTTCGTTTGTTACAATTACTCCTTTTGGAGCACCGGTAGTACCACCCGTATAAGCAATAACCGCTGGGGCATCTTTTTTGTAAACACTTTTAATCGGTTCCTTATAGTCATTTCCTTTTTTTATAAATTGACTGTAAGATTTGATTCTTTTATCTTTAGGTAATTTTATAGCAAGTGACTTGTCTTTTATCTTTACTAGTGTTTGAATTGGTTTCGGTAACGAATTAATAGCCGATATCGGAACAATTGTTTTTACATTAGTTTTTAAAAATTTATCACAAACAGAATCTAGTGTTAATAGTATTGTTGATCCTGTATCATTGACATTGGTTGTTAAAGTAGATTCATTGGTTCTCGGATCAAGCATATTTGCTACTGCCCCAATTTTATTAATAGCATAAAAGATATATCCTACTTCAGGAATATTAGGTAAGCAAACCGAAACAATATCTCCTTCTTTTACACCCATCGCACATAAAGATTTTGCCACTCTATCAATATTTTTTTCAAACTCATCGTAAGTAATTTTCATTCCAAAATATTCAAAAGCAATTCTTTTTCCAAATTCTATAGTGTGATTTCGCATATTTTCATATATTGACATTCTTGGAATTTTAGCTGATCTAATTTCTTCCTCCTGATACCACTTCAACCACGGCTTATCCAAACTAGCATATCCTGTCATTGGTCCTTGTAGTTTTCCTAGGGCTAAATCTCTTAAATAAAGATCACGCAAAACTTGTTCATTTACATCTAGATTTTTAATTTTTTCTCTGTACATACTTAAATCCATTTCATTTTCCCCCTTTAAGTATTATTTTTCATTTTTTAATTTTTTGACTTTATTTTCGGTTGGATTCGAAACAGGAGTATCCATTACACGAGGTAAAGATAAATCAATTCCCTGTTCTTCGTAATATTCAAAAAGTGCATCGGTTATTGCCGATTTAAGATGACATGCTTTTTGATCTGCAAGATGATATTTTTGAGAATACGCTTCTTTCTTTTCATCAATCGCACTAATTCTATTATAGCAATCTTTTGATATCGAGTCCAATCTTTCCTTTTCTTTGACAAGTGCTTCTTTTCTACCCGGTTCTTTTGTTTTTAAATATTTTTTTGCCTCTCGAGCTTGACGAATTGGTCCATTTTTTGAAAGTGCACATCTAACGATAGCAGAAAGTGCTCCTCCCACGGTAGAACCAGCTATAAAGGCAACGGTAGGTACCGCAAGTAAAGAAACTTCTATTCCATAAACTAACCTTATTGCCATATTTATGATAGCAATTCCCACGGTAACTAATGAAGATGCTGCAAAGCCAATATAAACACCTATATTCATATTTTCTTTTATTTCCTGTTTCACTAATTCTTTAGAAGCTGTTTTTTCAGCTTTTTCGATTTCTACTAGTTCATCCGTCACCTCCCATAATTGCTGTTGATTTTCTGTTTTATGTGCACGTATTTCTTCTTTTAATTCATCTAATTTTTTAATTTCTTTACCGTAATGATCTCTTTCACTATAGTACGCTTCTTTTTGTTCTTGAAACTCACTAAAATTCATACTTTTCCTTCTTTCCTTGTTTTCTTCTTTACCTTGAACGAATTATTCACTTTCGCCGTGGTTGGAATCGTTCCATGAAATGATATTACATGATCTTGTGTAAATAAATCACGTCTATTTGACGACGGATGTGTTTTTTCAAATAATTGGTCTAAATAATTGCGACAGGATTCGTATTCTTCTTTTGGAAAAGAAGCTTGATTTTGATAAAAAGCATGCGCTTTCATCGATATATCGTCCATGTCTTGGATAAATTTATTGGCTTCTTCCTGGGAAGATAACCAGGTTAAGGGATCTAAAACATTTTCTATTTGCGCTTTCATATATCCCTGTTTTAAAGTATCAAAACCAACGACATGTCCTAACAAACAAGCAAGTGATGTTTCGATGGGACTCGCATTATAATACATTGTTTTATTATTTTGTTTTATTGGTATTGAAAAATGAGCAAGGTTAAAATCACGACATACCCATAATTGTGTACAACCTTCATTAATTCCAAATCCTTTTTCATTTTGATGGGTTCTTTCATAAAAACCTATTTTTATTTTATCTTCGGTAACCGAAGTCGTAGCAATATGATAATACTCATGTAAAAGATAAAAAAAAGTATAAATAGAGTGGAATATCGGTTTGATCAAAATAATCTATTAATGTAATGGAATAATTCCAATCTACTTTTGTAATAAATGGAACATCACTTTTCTCTTTTACTTTTTGATAATTTGTTAAATAACTATTTTTTTCGAAAAGACGATAATCCAAGGTTGGATTTCCATCAAAAGTCTTACAAACAGTTTCGTACAAAGGGAGTCTATTTAATTTGCCATCGGCTATTAAACTTTTTAATAAAGTGTTCGAAAGTTCTGGCATAGTTATCCCCTCTTTACGAGAGGATATTATATCATATATCCTTTTTTTAATCAAGAAAAAAGGAAGTGTTCCCACTTTCCTTTTTATTTACTTTTGTTTGATTGAATTCATCTTATTATCTGCTTCTTGGAATAAATGCTCCATAGCTCGTATCGTGATGGTATCTTTTAATTCTTTATCGGTGGAAATATTTTGGCCCATTTCTTCTTTTTTGATAAAGTTTGCTTCGTAAGTTCCTACTAAATCGGATTCGTGAAGATTTATCATTTCTCCCGTATCGGGATTGTGGACTACTACTTTTCCATCTTGAAGCATCGCATAAGTATATCTTAAAGAAATACCTCGGTCAGATGGAGTAGCATACATATACGAAAGTTTTACTTCGGAAAGTGGTAAATCCGGATCGACTTCAAAACATTGTACACTTTTATAATAGGCTTCCGCCCAATCGTAATCATTTTGATCAATGGCTTCTTTTCCAGCCTTTTTTAAAGCATCACTCACAGTATAAAAAGATTGATATTTGATATGTTGTTGATTAATTTCAGTACTTTCACTCGGATGAATTTCCTCGATAAAACTATGTTCTAAAAAATCAAAAAGATTTTGATATATGCGATTGGAAGGAAGTTCTTCTTTAATCCATTTTTCGACTAATTGACCTACTACTTCCTCATAGATATCTTCTCTCATATTACTACTTAAATACACTTCTTGATTTTGATTTGATTGAATGAAGACATCGGCGGCTTCGATAATATCTGTCGCATTCTCAATGCCTTTTTCGTAAAGGGCATCAATTAAATAAGGCATTCCCTCGTTCTTAAGTGTTTCTACATCCGTATCTAGAACATAATCTGTCCATAAGTCGACCATATCGTCAATCTCAAAATAAGAAGTGAAGTTTGGATCATAATTTCCTTTTCCACTATACTGATAGGTATAAAGATCATTAATTCCTTCGGCTACTCCAGCTCCTAAAGTCAATAAATCCATTTTTGCTTGTCCATCTTCGATTTCAGGAATAACTAAATCGTCCCTTCTATAAATACTTTTTCCCGTACTTAAAGGAATCATAGTCGTATTAAACATATGCGATAGTTCATGGCGAAAAATATAGGCATAACTTACTTCGTCCGACCAATTATCAGGAAGTGCCATGCGACAAGTTTGAGGATCAAAATAACCGACACGATTTAATGCGTCTTTTTGAATTTTTTCTAAAGAAATTTTATCCACCATCAAGTGCTGCATATTATAGTAAAAGACTGCCCAATCCGTCTTATCATTTTTCTTTTGAACTTCAGTAATGTAATCTTGTATAAAAGTTTTTTCTTCCATGGACAATTGATTGTTATTTTTAATTGCTTCCTCCACTTGTTCAAAAGTGGGATAAGGAACTTCTAAATAATCTCTTATTTCATCGTTCGAATAAGCTAAAATAAGGTCATTTCCAAATATACGATCTACACTTTTTACATAGTAAGTACCCTCTTTTAATTGTGCTAATTCGATTCCATAATCTTGATAATACGATATCACTTGTTCTTGCGATAAATTAGTTATATCCATCGTTTTCACTGATTGATTTATTTTATGTCCAATAGTTAGACCGATCGTACTTCCTAAAACAATCGAACTTGCTAACATTAAAACTCTTTTTTTGTTTTCTTCGGTGAAAATTACGTGAGGAGAAAATTTTGATTTTTCAAAAAGCGGAAGTTCTTGAAATAAATTAGGATGATTATAAATAGCATCTAATTTTTGATAAACTTCGCTCGTAGGAGGTTTTAGTATTCCTTTTTCATCGACTTCTAAAAAACACTTTTTATGGAAGTGATTCGTAAAAATGGCATATTTTTTATTTTGATAAACAATTGTTGCTATATACTTTTTTTCTTCCATCGTGTTTTCCTCCTAGTATCATTTTATCAAATTATGACACAAAAAAACAGTATTTAACTGTCTTTTATATTTCCCTATTTGTCTGATGTAAATATTCTTCGATAGCTTGAATCATATCGGGTGCAATTACTTTATTTTTCTCGTTATTCGGAATATTATTTTGAATTACTTCAATTGCCGAAGTTAAAGGGATACTTTCAATTTTAAAGTTTCCTTCTTGTTCATGTTCGGTGTATTGTACCTTATCTAAATTCGGACTTTTATCGGTTTGAATAACAAAGTAATAGATTTCTGCTTTACGATTTTTTCCTTCGGATGGCCAATCTTTATTTAGAAAAGTCACTTTCATAAAAGGAGAATTAATTTCTCGATCTTCAATTTCAATTCCCGTCTCTTCTCGAACTTCTCGTTTTAAACAATCTTCCAATGTTTCATTTTCTTCGAGATGTCCTCCTGGAAATTGATATATTTGATTTTCATTTCCCAACAACAGTTGATTATTATTGATAATGAGTGCTTTCGTACGAACGACTGTCTCCGTAATATCTTTTTCTTCTAAATTGTCATAGTTATAAATTATTTCTTTCATAATTCTTTTCTTCTTTCTCTTTTATCATACAAAACGTTTCGTTAGAAATCAATAAAAAACTTAGTGTTAAACTAAGTTTTTAAAGTTGTTGTTCTAATAAAGCTAAATGTTCTTTTTCTTCTTGTAATTTCTTACGATCTAGTTCCACAATATTTTGTGGTGCTTTATTGACATAGTTCTCATTAGCAAGTAAGTTCTCTCTTCTTTGAATACTTGTCTTCAACTGTTCTATTTCTTTATTGAGGGCTTCCTTATCTACTTCTTTACCTTGATAGTAATAAGTTATATTGACAAAAGCTGATTTATAATTCGCAGAGGTTCCTTCGCCTTTTGAACTAACTCTATCTTCATCTTTAATTTTTAGTTGTGAAGTATAGAAGTTTTCATAAGAAGGATCTACTTCGATTAGTACTTTGGCATCTTTCGTAATTTGATTGGTTGCTTTAAGATTACGAATCGCAATAATATCTTCGATAATTTTATCCATCGTCTCTTTTTCATTTAAGAAAATTTGTTTTTTATTGACACTTGGATAAGTAGAAACCATGATTGACTCTGCTTCTTTCCAAGGTAAGTTTTGATAAATTTCCTCGGTTACATAAGGCATGAATGGATGAAGCATTTGAATAATGGAAGTTAGTACTTGATATAGGACACTCTTAGTCGTCGAATTCATATTTGCTTTAGATAGTTCGATATACCAATCACAAAAGTCACTCCAAATAAAGTCATATAACATGTTTCCAACATTATGGAACTCGTACTTATCCATATTCTTTTTAACTTCGCCGATGACTTTATTTAATTTTGTTAAAATCCATTGATCGGCTAACGTAAGGTTATCAAAAGTCATTTCTTCTTTGGTAAAGTTTTCTAAATTCATGAAAACAAAGCGAGAAGCATTCCATAATTTATTGATAAAGTTCCAAGTAGATTTCACTTTTTCTTCGTCGTATCTTAAGTCCATTCCTGGAGCAGAATTCGTAGTTAAGAAGAAACGTAGGGCATCGGCTCCGTACGTATTGATGACATCGATTGGATCGACTCCATTCCCTAAGGATTTACTCATTTTTCTTCCCTCTTTGTCACGTACTAAGCCATGAATCAAACAGTCTTTAAATGGTCTTTGTCCAGTAAATTCGAGTCCTTGGAAAGTCATCCGATTTACCCAAAATGGAATAATATCGTATCCAGTTACTAAGACGTTGTTTGGATAATACCGTTTTAAGTCATCGGTCTCTTCGGGCCAACCTAGTGTACTAAATGGCCATAGAGCCGAACTAAACCACGTATCCAAAACATCTTCATCTTGCACCCATCCTTCTTCTTTTGGGGCATCCATTCCGACATAGACTTCGTCTCCTTTATACCAAGCCGGAATTCGATGACCCCACCAAAGTTGTCTTGAAATGCACCAGTCGTAAGTAATTTCCATCCAGTGATTCATTACTTTTTCAAAACGTTTCGGTACAAAGTTTACTTTCGTATCTTTATTTTTTTGATTTTCTAACACGTGATCCGCTAGTGGTCTCATTTTAACAAACCATTGTTTCGATAGATATGGTTCTACCATGACGTTCGTTCGTTCCGAATGTCCTACGGAGTGAACCATTTTTTCTACTTCGAGTAGATAGCCTTGTTCTTCTAAATCTTTTAATAGGGCATCACGACAGGCAAAACGATCCATGCCTTGATACTTACCTGCATTTTCATTCATTGTTCCATCGGGATTCATAACGACAATTCGTTCTAGATTATGACGATTTCCTACTTCGAAGTCGTTTGGATCGTGCGCTGGAGTAATTTTAACAACACCCGTTCCAAATTCCGGATCTGCATGGATATCCCCCACGATCGGAATCTCTTTATTGACAATTGGTAAAATTACTTTTTGTCCAATTAAATGTTTATAACGTTTATCGTCTGGATTGACTGCTACCGCGGTATCTCCAAACATTGTTTCAGGACGCGTCGTTGCAACCTCTAAATAATCTTTTGTTCCTACAATCGGATACTTCAAATGATAAAAGGCTCCTTCCACGTCTTTATAAATTACTTCTTCGTTGGATAAGGCTGTCATGGCTTCCGGATCCCAGTTGATAATCCGTTCTCCACGGTAGATTAATCCTTTTTCATATAAGTTAACAAATACCTGTCGTACGGCTTTACTTAAACCTTCATCGAGCGTAAAACGTTCTTTGGAATAATCGAGGCTTAATCCTAACATTTTCCATTGTTCATGAATACTATCGGCATATTCTTTTTTCCAACTCCAAGCATGCTCTAACCACTCTTCTCGGTCCATTTCCCGTGGATTATAACCTATCTCTTTTAATTTTTTATCTACTTTGGCTTGAGTAGCGATTCCGGCATGGTCCATTCCTGGGAGCCATAAAGCGTCATATCCCATCATTCTTTTATAGCGAATGATTATATCTTGTATGGTCGTATCCCAAGCGTGTCCTATATGGAGTTTTCCAGTAACATTTGGAGGAGGAATCACAATACAAAAAGGTTCTTTGGATAAATCTCCGGCTTTAAAGAAATCGTGATTTAACCAATAATCATATTTCCCTTCTTCTACTTTTTTTGAATCATATTTTTTATCTAACATTTTATTCACCTGTTCCTTCATTAATTTGATCGATACTGATCTTTTTTATTTCGTTCCATTCTTTTTCACTCGCATCATTTACTTGCACCGTTCCAAGAAATAATTCGAAGTTATCGGTTGCTGCTAAGATATCATAACTTTCATTAAAATTTATATCAAAGACAAACGAGGTATGTAATAAAGTTTCATCCGTTGGTGAAACCACATCTTCAATCTTGACTAGTTTTTTACTACGAAAATCATTTAAGACTTTCGGTGTTACTTGTTTAGCATCAAATTCCATTTCAAATTCGACGGCTAGGACACGGAAGATATCTACTTTATCCATATCCCGAATCATTTTAACAAACGGGAGTGCTTCCTTTGAGACCGGATCAATCTTTAATTTATTGTGATTTAAAATTGCTTCTTTTAAGATAAGATCATATTTTTCTTCTAGCACAAAATCCCGGATATGACCTTCTTCAAACAAATAACGTACTGCTTCTTTAGCATGATCGGTATTGGTCTTAATATCACTTATTACATGAAATTGTTTAATTTGTTCAAATCTTCCTATATCGTGTAATAAACCAATAATCTTAGCCAAAGTACGTTCTTCTTCGTTGTATCCTAATTGAAAGGCTAACTTTTCCATTAAGTCCACGACACGATAAGTATGTACTTCTTTTAAATGAATATGCTTATCTTTTCGATCATAATTTTCTAAATATTTTTCAAACGCTTTTTTTGCATAATTATAATCCATAAAAAAATTCCTCCTTATTCTTAAGGACGAATTTTTTATTTCCGCGGTACCACCTTAGTTCGCAATTTTTTTGCGCAGCTCATAATCGTATAACGCACGATTCACGTAATTTTCTACTTATTTTCAAAAATTCTGCTCTATTGCTACCTTCCAAAAGGACTTGAACTGTTTTCACCTACCACAGTCTCTCTTAACAAGTTTACTTTTGTACTCCTCAATCTCTTCGCATTTACAAATCAAATTATATAGCAAAAGCTTCTTTTTGTAAAGCAAAAGAATAAAGAGTGGTGTAAATTTTTATTTTAAATTTTTACTATTGTCTTTTGGTGGATTAGTCGTTTTTTTATTATTCTTTTTTTTCTTTTTCATGACAACCATTACAATAACCACGCCTACACAAAGTGTAAGAACAACGGCTAACGTAATCCAGAGAGCAGTGTGATCTACTTCACTACTACCTTCATTACCATGAACATTGGCATCGCTTATCTTAAGTGTATACGTTTGATTCACTCCATTTTCAGCGGTTACAATAATACGAACTACACTACCATCTTTTAAATTTTGATTTCCTTGAATAGCTACTTTGCTATTTGAATCATTTACTTCTGCTTGAATATCGAGTGGTTCAAAAGTAGTAAGTGCTAACGTATACTCAGAAACCGATGGATCAAAGTGGAAATGATGATCTTTTACAACTAAACTTTTTAAAGACATGTCTTTGGCTAATTGATCATCCGTTTCACTTTTCTCTTTTCGAGTAACTGTTACAGTATAAGTTCTCGTTTCTCCATTTTCCGCTGTTACTATTACGGATACTACATTGTCCCCTGGAACAAGGCTTCCTGCACCTCTTGTTTCAATTAAAGCGCGACTATTTTGAGGAACTGCTTCTATCTCAAAATCAGTAATTGTATAAGGAACTTCTACGTGATATTCGAATACATTTGAATCAAATGGAAGGTAACCTACCGAAGGAAGAAGCATTTGGAGATAATTGTTATCATCTAATTCGAATGCCTCCCCCTCTGTCAAATGGAAAGTATACGTCTTTGTCTCTCCATTTTCGGCAGTTACGACAATTTCTAATTTATCTTTTCCTGCAAGTGATACGGTTCCAATATCACCACTTGCTCTGGCATTACCCGTATCTACTAGTTCATATTCTACATTGATTGTTTCCGTTCCTTTAGGAACTTTAAGTTGATAGTCTGTTTCTTCCTGTGTAAATTTTCTATCTAAAATACCTTGGCTAAATCCGATGGACTCAATATTGTTGTTGTTATTTCGAATAGAATACATAATTTCCCAATGCACATCATCTACTACATTGTTGTCGCCACCCTTAATATTTTTTATTGTAAATGTAGCAGGTCCGTAACTTACATCTTTTTTGATGCGGAAGGTTACATTGTACAATTCTACTCCTACCGGGCTTTCCGGATCTCCTAGTTTTATATGTACTGGGCTTTTTGAAATATCGCCAACTTCTTTTGTTTTAAACAACGCATTTGGTTCAATCGAAACAAGTTCCAACTTACTTTGATCATATTCTAAATCCATTTCGGTGACTTTACCATCGTAACTTCCACCTTTAATGATATAGGTAATATCACTTCCAGGCTCTAGACTATTATTTTTATCTAAATCTGGAATATCTACATAGACCCTATAATGAAAACTCAATTGTTCTCCTTTTATACTTACTGGAGAAAACATCATTAGAGTTAATATAAGGAGAAGAAAAACAATATTCATTCTTTTTTTCATTTTAATCACCGCCATACTGTTCTATAATTACATCCATCAATACAATTAAATGTTTGTTGACCAATTCTAACTAATCCAGCGTAGTCTGTTAAAGTTCTATTTCCGTTTGATAATACTGCAAAAGGCCATTCACCATTAGCGACTCCTCCAGAATCGTACGAGCCACCTGCATTACCGGATGTACAACTACATTCCTCAGTTCTTATTGTCCACTTTGCACTTCCAGACATACTCGATCCTGTCCAATAGCAACCATCACTTGCTAATTCACGGCGACAATAACGATATACTCCTTTACATTCGTTTACTTCGCCATCACGACCACAACCACTTCCAATTGCAGGTGAAGTACAACAAGGACCTGACCACCATCTTGGATACTTATATACCTCTGATCTTAATCCTGCTTCATTTTCAGCAATTGCCCATGCATAATACCAATGTTCACATTGATTTGCAAAACTTTGTGAGCCTGAAAAACTTCCGGAATCTTTACTTGGATTGCCGTCCGACATCGAAAGAATATACAAATAAGTAAACTTACTTACATTTTCGCTTGCCCCAGAGGCATTTCCTACCCAGTTTTCACTGATACCACCACCGGTTGGTCTTGTTGGTGGGGTAGTATCTACTTTTACCGTTTTTTGAGTCGTATCTACTAAACCATTTCCAGCTGTCGTCGTTAAAGTGATTAATTTACCTGATGTATCATAATTTACCTCTGTGGTATCTAGATAATCGGTAAATCCACTAATACCTGCTTTACCAGTTGTATGAGTAACCGTTAAGAAAGAAATATACCAATTATTTTTTCCTGGAGTACCGGTTACAATAATATCTCCTACCGTTGGACGTACGCGGTCTACTTTAATACTTGTTGTCTTTTCCATTTTATTTCCAAGTTTATCAATTGCTGTTAACACTAGTTCTTGATGTGGGGTATCATAATCAATATATGGATGATCTACCCAAACTTTATCGATACCTACACCAAAGCCATCACTTACATTTTTTGGTGTAATGTTAACATTCGAAATATACCATTCATTACCATCAACTCTATCTCCTACGATTTCGAAGTCTGCCGTTGGAGCAGTTTTATCGATACGTACTGGATAGGTTTTGGTTGCACTACGGTTTCCATCACCATCAACCGCTCTTACTAATACCATAGTATTCATGTCATCTGTCAAAGTAAAGTGATTTGTGTCGACATAAATCCAGTTTAATCCACCATCAATAGAATATTCGTATCCTACAATTGCTGCCATGTATGGACTTACTGCGTCAAAACGTTGATATACGTTTTGATTGGTCCAGTTATTATCATTTAATGGATAATTTTCACCATTCTCGTCATTGTATTTTACAACCATTTCCGTAATCTCGAAATCTCCATTGATACCACAGCATCCGGTTGGAGGTGGTGTCGTCACTTCATGAACAACGCGACCTGTACTTGTTTCTTTACATGTCAAATAGAATTCATATCGGAAGTTCGTAGTACTGCCATTCATCGGATATGCAATTATTTCTCCCTTCGTTAAACTTCCCTCTGGGATTTGACAAGTAATGTCTTCTTCTTTAATTAAGTTTTCTTCTAGTAGTAAATTGTAGGGAATATTATAGCAAGAACATACTCCCTTTTCATCTTCAAATGCCTCTCTATATTGATCGACATAAGTATCTGTAGCTTCTTCTACAATTTGTTCGTGATACTTATATTTTCGTTCTACTTGTGTATTAATCATATTGACTGCAGATGGGATAATAATCGTCAAAACAATTGCAATAATGACAATTACTGCAAGTAGTTCAACCAATGTAAAAGCACGATTTTTTTCTTTGAAGCGCAATAATTTTTTCTTTGCTTTCTTCATTGTATACACCTCTCTATTCTATTTCATTATAAAATGATTTCCCCCTTTTCGTCAACTGCTTGTTTATTAATTTTTTTCATAAAAAAAGACTTCCGTAAAGTCTTCTTTTAATATTAGTTATTTGGAATTTCAAAGCTATAGTTAAAAGATACAGGAATTCCTCCATTGATTGTAAAGTAACACTTCATTCCTCTTAACAAATTGTTATCTTTATCGATATCAAATTCCATCGTAATATCTTCATCTACGGTAATTTCCATTTTATTATCTTTATCTAACATGTATGGAATATTGGAAACCGATAAAATATCTTTCATTTTATCTTTATTAATCAAGACTTTATCCCCTTCTAAAGTCTGTCCTTCTTTAATAAGATCAAAGATATGGTCAAAATATTTGTCTCCCGATATTTCTACACCCGGTTCTTCATTGTTATAGTAATATAGATGATTTTGATAGTTATAAGAAGCATTCCAAGTGATTTCTTCTTTGCTGTTTTTAACGGATGCTTCAATTTTATCTAATTCACTGTCTCGATTTAAAGTAAAATGATAAATCCCTTGGGCAGCATTATCCTCTCCTAAGTTTACCGTCAAAGTAAGATTCATTTTATTTAACGTTGCTGTACGGTCCATCGTATCTATAAAACTGTATCCTTCGGGAGGGGTTGGCGTTGGCGTTACTTCGGGCTCTTTTGGTTGTTCTTTCATTAAGATAAAACCAATTGCTATAATAACAAGTGCAATGAATACTAGTAAACAAACAAGAATAGTTGTTTTTTTATTTTTCATATTAATCTCCTAACTCTTACTTACAATCATATGTTACATATCCAATATTTGCCCAACCACCATGTGCTCCATGGCAATCTCCGACTTGACCAGTAATACCATTCTCCCAAGTGACACAAATATTAATAACACAGTTTCCATGTTTGTTGTAAGGATCGTTTAAGTCAGCCCAGCAGCAGTCACCACTTTCACCACCGCCGTCACCGCCACCACCTGGAGCAGGTGGAGGTGGACAATCTCCGTTATTACATCCTTGACTTTGAGAATCGGTTCTACAATATGAGCCTAAATAAGTATCTGTAACGGTTCCTGAACGAGATTGTGTTCCAGGTCCACATCCGGCACTACAGCCTCCCCAGCCGCCCCAAGTAGTATAAGTTACACTACAATTCAAATAAATTGAATAAGTTGAAGTAGCTGTTCCAATATTTCCGGCCCGATCTCGTACAAATAAATAATAAGTTACGGTAGCTCCATCATATCCATGCCCCGTCGAAACAGGACGAGTTGCATCTGAATAATTTACCCAATTACAAAGATTCGTATCTGGAGATAATTGTAAACACATCTTATCGATTCCTGCCATCCGGTCTGTAGAACTCAATGAGACGTTGGCAACATTAGTATGGTATTGTATATTTTGACTTGCGGCTGCTACTTGAACCGTTGGTGCTGTTTTATCAATTCTTATCGAATAGGTTTTAACACTACTTCGATTATCATCATTATCCACTGCTCTCACTTGAACCGTCGTATCCATTTCATCCGTAATGGTTAAATGATCGTCGGTAATAAAAATCCATGTGTTTCCACCATCTAGGCTATATTCATATCCTTTGATTCCTGCCATATAAGGATCATTGGCTTCAAATTTTTGATATACATTATGACTCGTCCAGTTATCTCCCGTTTGTGGGTAGATTTCACCATTTTCATCATCGTATTTTAAAATGACATCGGTTACCAAGAAGACACTGTGAACACTACAACATTCGCCTTCCGCAAGTCCTTCATCGTAGGTGTTTTGGGAATTGGTACTATCACTACAATTCAAATGAAATTCATAACGGAAATTTCGTCTTTCCGCATCGGTCGGATAAGCTAAAATGACGTTACTGTTTTCATTTCCATTACTACTACATTGGATGTCTTCTTCTTTAATTAATCCATCTTCTAGCAATGCTTCATATGGAATTTTAAAGCATTCACATGCTTCATTTCCTTCTTTAAATGATTCGGCATGCTGATCGACATAGGCATCCACTGCCTCTTCGACTACTTGTTTGTGGTACTCAAATTTTCGCGTACTCTGTGTATTTATCATGTTAAGTACGGCCGGAATTGAGATTCCTAAAATAATACCAATAATTACAATCACGGCAAGTAATTCTACTAAAGTAAATCCTTTTCTATTCTTTAACATCCGAAACACCTCACCTATTTTATCAATATTATAAATTATAATCAATTTTATATTCTTCGTCAATCAAAATTACAAAGAAAAAACGGACTTTACCGTTTTACTTGTTTTTATAAGAAATTATTTCTTTTTGATATAAATTATTTATTTTCGTCTCGTTTCCTTGTGGTACAACGATTGTATTCGGATCTCCATCGGAAATATATTTCGTATTTTCAATTAACTGAAAAGCCATTTGAATGTCAAATTCTTTTCCGTTGTTATCATATGCTCGAATTCTTTTTAAGAAAGTAGGATCAAAATTCGTACTGAAAGGAGAATAGTCCGCTTCCCATCCCACTCTTAAAGCAGCTTCGGTCTTATAATGATATCCTTCGTAGGTTCCTTCCATGATAACGCCAAAGTTCTCGTGTGTCTTTTTGTATGGCGACCCAAACGGAAGTGCTACGATAGGAACGTATTTACCAGGAATAATTTGGTCTAGTTGTTGATATATTTTCCCTACTGATTCTAGTGCTTTGGCATTACTAATCTTAGTGAAATCGGGATGGGTCGTCGTGTGATTTCCAACATCGTAGCCATGATCTACTAACCATTTTAATATTTTTTCGTTGTATTCTTTTTGTTGGAAAAGTCCACTGTTGACAAAGAACGTGGCGGTTACGCCAAAATCTGGATATTTTGCTTTCATTTCTTCTAGGACTCCAACGGCACAATTCGGATCGATTTGAAGTTCTCCGTTTTCGTCCACGCCTAATACTTTAAAGTTGTCTTCTCGTCCGTCATCAAAAGTTAAGATGATGGGACTTTTTCCAAGAGGTACATTAATATCTCCTTTGATATAGTCGTGAAGTCGTATCATTCGGTACCCATTTTTATAGTAAAACTCTAAATCTTGTCGGAAAGCTTCCGCGGTTCGATTGTAGCCATCTTTATCGACATTTCCTCCCGTATAGGCCGTTTCACTACTCGGTTTATCGATAATGCCATGGTACATCATAATAGGAACTCTTCCTAATTCATTTACTTTTTCTTCTTGGTAAACGGTATCGGGAATTTTTCCTTTGGAAACGACAATTTTAACTTTCATTCCTTCTTCGAGTTCCGTATTTTGATTAGGCTCTTGACTGATGATTTGTCCTTCTGGAATAGTACTATTATACTGTTCTTCCGTTTCTAAAGTAATCTTTTTTTCGGTCGCATACTGTTCCATTTCACTTTGACTTTTTCCCACGTACGATTCCAAATAAACTTTTTCTTTTTCTTCTTCGCGAGGTAAAAGCATCACTACCCCCAATAAAATAACAAACACAACTGCTAGTAAAATTAAAACACGATTCCATCTGATTTTCATTCTACTCACCTATTTTTATTATAGCCCAAATTCATAAGAATGAAAAGTAAATCACCTTATTTTATAAATTGCATATGGTATTATAGGTGATGTGCATTGAAAAATCATGGTGCCTTTTGTCGATGTGAATTATGCAAAATGAAAAGAAGGACTTCTTCCCTCTTTCGTGGTCTTTTATATGCGATTGGTATTATTGTCTTTTATCAAGCATTACTTTTACTCTTTATCGCAAGCAAAACTTTTATCTTTATTTTGATGATTGAAATCTTGCTTTTATTCCTTGGCATTTTCTTTATACTGCTTTGATATTAAATCGTCTACTTTTTCCATTCGTTTTAATTCTTGATAAACCGAGCGACAGGATTTAATCTCTTCTTTTTGTAATTGTATTTTATGGGGAATCAGTAACAGTAAAAAAAGGCGTAATTTTTCTTCTTTTAGTAACGGATATTTGGCATTGTATACTTCAAACAAAGAAGTGTAGTCGAAATCGTACGTATTTTCTTCATAAAAAGAGTAAAAATCATAAATTGGAAGATCCATTTTAGCCTGGTCCCAACTAATGAGATAGCCATTCTCTTTTTCGATGAAATGATCAAGTGATAGATGGTGATGGACGAGTGCATAACGTTCTTTCTTTTGCTTAGAAGCCAGTTGATACCAGTTTTCTAATAATTCTTTCGCTTTATTCAGTTGTTGATAAAAAAGAGAGCTATTTCGAATCCATAAATATTCGCTCGGGGACATGTACACTTGTCCTTCAATCATGGTTTGCAAATCTTGATAGTATTGAAAAAGATAGTCAATTGTTTGACTTTGCTCTTCATAAAACTTTTTTAACTGATTTAAATCGACCGTTCGATAAAAGGTCGTTTTATTATGTAAAAGACTGATTACATACATTAAGTCGAGTGCTTTTTGTTCTCTTGGTAAAGGGGTTTCTTCGATATAGGGATAAATCTCATAACCTGCCCGTTCTCCTAATAAAGGTGGAAAATAATGAAACCCTCTCATTTCCAAGTAACGATAGAGATCTTTTTTATCTTGATACTGTTTTTTAAAAACTAATTGTTTATCATCGCTTTCTACGATAGTTACATTTTTAAGAATACGATACCGTTTTGGTTCCAATTGAAAAGAAGCACATACTTCTTTAATGGGCTTCATTTTGGGAATTACAAGGAATGATGATTTTTGAACCAACTTTTATTTCATCTAGATTGTTATAATCTTGAAGACATTCTCTTGTCGTTTTATATTTGTCCATAATAAGATCGATGGTATCATTTTCTTGAACAATGTAAACATAGTAAGTGGAAAAAGTTTCTTCGGTATTTTGTAATGCACTAAAAATGGAATTAACACTACTTGGTGTTTCATTTAAGTCTTTATTTTCTACCTTTTCAACGACTTGATTTTCTTCTACTTCGACCGGTATCGGAATCGCATCTTCTACTACGACTTCAGGGACTTCATCGAGCGCTGGTAACGGCTCGCTGTTACGAATTTCTTCTTTCTCTTCTTCGTCTATTATCACGGGTTCCTTCTCTTCTTCATTTATGACTAATGGTTCCTCCTCTTCTAATGTTTCTTCTTTTAATTCTAATCCATCGACCGTTAAATCGATATTTATTCTTAAAATATTATCATTAATAATTTCGTAATAAAAATCATCGACTGAAACCGTTACTTGATCCGTTTCATATTTTTCATCCAAGGCAATTGAAACAGGAATTTTTTCTTCAAACTCCTCTTCGATCGTACTTGCTTCTGTCATTTTATAATGGCCTTTTACTAAAAGATCTCCTTCGATGGTATAGGGTTCTACTAAAGCAAGGGTGTGTTCTAAAGATACCTCGGTCATTTCCCCGATCATCGTTCGAAAATTAATTTCTTTCGTAATGGGTATTGTCTTTTTCATATCAATCCTCTTCTTTCTATTTCACTATATGTTTTTTCTTTTAAAATAGAATTAATTTAAAAAAAAAGAACGATTTTTTTCGTTCTTTTAAACTAATTTACTGTCTATTTTTTTCATCATGGTCTTGGTCCGATATTTCCAACTTTCTTTCTTTTGAAGAGTATTTTTTATTTGTTGTAGTTGTTCTTTATCTTCATCAAAATAACCTTGTTCTACTAAATAGTAAGTACTGGGTGCTAAAAAGGAAAAACAATCTTGATCGGGTGTCGGGATTTTATCTTCCAAAAGATTTTGCACTACAAAGGAATCCATTACGAGATAATCCCACGCTCTTGTGACGCGCATTTCTTCGAGGGCAAGATACCAAGTGTCTTTTTTGGTAAGTCCGTGCGCATCAAAAATCGTTTGAATATATTTTTCTCTACGTTTTTCTTTTTTGGCTTCCGGAAGAATATCCCATAAATTAATTTGACGAATTAATTCATTCGCGGACTCAACTAACGCATCACTATGATAAAGGGCTCTGGCACCAGCAATAAATTCCCTTAAATTATGTGACATATGGAGACCAAGTGATAAGATATCTTCTTGGGACATTACTTCCCCTAGTCCTTGAAACATTTCGGTAACATCTTCTTCTTTTTCTAAATAACCTAATAAATCTTGCGGTTGATAGGCTAAATAGTAACAACGCATTCTAGTGATTAGTTGTGAAATGATTTTCTCCTGCATTTCGATTTACTCCTTTACTACTTTTGGTATGAAATAAGGCATGATAAATATCGGCATAATGATCTACCAAAATAAATTTAATATCTTTCTTAATTTCGTCTGGAATTTCATCTAAATCTTTAAAATTTTCTCGGGGAATAAAAATCTTACGGATTCCTCCGCGGTGAGCACCAATTGATTTTTCTTTTAATCCTCCAATCGGAAGTACTTTTCCCCGTAACGTCATCTCACCCGTCATGGCTACTTTAGTCGATATTTTCGTATTCGTAAAGAGGGAAATTAACGTCGTCGTCAAAGTGACTCCAGCACTCGGACCATCTTTCGGAATTGCTCCTTCGGGAACATGAATATGGATATCATTTTCTTCTAACAATTTCGCATCGATATGAAAATCTTTCGTATGGGCTTTAATATAACTGAAGGATAACATGGCAGACTCTTTCATGACATCGCCGAGAGATCCCGTTAAAATCAAATTCCCTTTTCCTTTAAACAACGTTGCTTCAATCGGTAACAAGTCTCCTCCATACATCGTATAAGCTAGTCCATTGACTACTCCTACCGATCCTTCGTTATCGCTTTCGTTATAAATATATTTTTTCTTGCCAAGATAGGTCTCAACATTTTTATCGTCAATTACAAAATGTTTTTTATTCGAAGATACTTCGGCCATCACAATTTTTCTTAAAATCGTAGCAATTAATCGTTCGAGTTCACGAACGCCTGCTTCTTTGGTATAATTACGAATAATCGTTAAAATTACTTTAGGATGAAAGATTACTTCTTCTTGTGTAAGTCCGTGTTCAGTTAACGCACTCGGTATTAAATGATGAAGGGCAATATCTTGTTTCTCATATTCGGTATAACTCGATAATTCGACAATTTCCAAGCGATCGCGTAACGCTTCTGGAATTTGATCTAAATAGTTTGCAGTCGTAATAAAAAGTACTTGGGACAAATCGTATTCTTCTTCGATGTAATGATCGACAAAGTTTTTATTTTGCTCGGGATCTAATACTTCTAGTAAAGCACTGGCTGGATCTCCTTTAATATCTTTACGCATCTTATCGATTTCATCGATAATGAAAACGGGATTGGTCGTTCCGGCTTTTTTCATTCCTTGAATAATTAAACCTGGAGCTGCTCCAACGTAAGTTCTCCGATGACCGACAATTTCCGCTTCATCATTTACTCCTCCAACCGATATTTTCGTACATTTACGATGGAGACTTTTCGCAATACTTTTCGCAAGAGTCGTTTTACCAACACCGGGAGGACCTACTAGACAGAGAATAGGACTTTTTAAATTGTTCGTATGCTGTTTTACGGCAAGATATTCCAAAATTCTCGTTTTAACTACTTCTAGGCCATAATGTGTCTCATCTAGGCTCTCTTTTACTTCTTTTAAATCCGTACAATCTTTGGTCGTAGTATTCCATGGAAGATCTAAGAACCAATCGATATAGTTTTTAATCATTCCCATTTCAGGGGAATTCGGGTTCATTGTTTCATACTTCGAGACTTCAACGAGTAAACGTTTCCGAATCTTTTCGTTACATTTTAAATTTTGAATCTGATTACGAAGTTCTTCCACTTCCGAATCTTTATCGTTAATATCTCCTAATTCTTGTTTAATGAGACGAATCTTTTCCCGTAAAACAAACTCTTTTTGTTGATCATCTAATTCCTTGGTAAGACGTAAATCGAGATCTTGTTCAAGTTTTAACACTTCCATGTCATGACGGATATCATCTAAAATCATTTCGGCTCTTGTAAATGGATCAACCTCGTGAATATATTCTTTTTTTCGACTCAAATTACATGGTAGACTTAAGGCCATTAAATCCGTTAGTTGATAAATGGAATCCACGCCTCGAAACGAAGATACTCCACTATTGCTCGCATACGGAACTTCTTTTATATATTCGTCGAATTCTCGTAATAGGGTCCTAATATAAGCGGTTTCTTTATTTACTTCGACGGCTTCTTCCGTTACATTTTTAATCGTCGCTTCAAAAAGGTCGTCTTCTTTGGTATACGTATCGACCACCGCTCTGGTCTCTCCGCGAAGAATCACACGGGTCTTTCCATTCGGCATATCCATTTTCATTTTAATAACGGCAATCACACCGATTTTGGGAAGTTCTAAAATATCGGGATCCTCTTCGAGTGAATCGGATGGTAAGACTACCAAAAGATGTCCTTGATAGTAGGCTTCGGCAAGGGATAACAGTTGTTTTTCTTCAAGTCGATCAAACTCGATTCTTATTTCACTAAATGGGAATAAAATAACGTTACGAAGTAGTAACACCGGTAGATTGGTTTTCATTCCTTAATCCCTCCTTCGAAGTTATGCTTATTATTATAATGTAACGAGAAAAAAAAGCAAGTAGAAGGGCACAAAAAAAGAAGGATTTTACACCTTCTTATTATTTGTTATTTTCTTTTAATAAATCGATTACTTTACGCATTTCTAAATCGTATTGAACCATTTCGATACCACCGAATAATTTTAGGAATTCGTCTTTTGCCATTTGATATTTGTCGGCTAACTTTTGGGCTTCTTCATCGGCTTCTTTTTCACTTACTTCGATCTTTTCTAAGTTCATGATTTCTTCCATCATAAGACGATAAAGTACATTTTTATAGGCATCTTTCTCCATTTGAGCATGTAAATCTTGTTCGGTCGTATGGGTAAATTGATAGTACATGTCGAGCGATATTCCTTGCATCTTCATCTGTTCTTCAAAGCGACCAATTAAACGATGAATCTCTTCGTCGACCATTTCTTCTGGAATATCTACTTCTACTTCTTTTGAAACCGTCTCTAATAAATCATCGATATATTTATTTTCTAAATCAGCATCTTTTCTTGCTTTAATATTCTCTTTGATTTCTTTTTCGAGTGACTCTTTCGAGTTAACCCCTTCCATACCTAAATCTTCAAAGAATTCTTCGTCGAGTTCACGCGTCTCTTTTTCTTTTACTTCGTTTACTTTTACTTTAAATGTTACTTCTTTTCCTTTTAAGTCTTGACTTGGATAATCTTCAGGGAAAGTTACTTGAATATCTTTCTCTTCTCCTTGTTTCATTCCTACGACTTGTTCTTCAAAACCTGGAATAAAGGTGTGACTACCAATTTCAAGTGAATAGTTTTCCCCTTTTCCACCTTCGAATGGTACCCCATCTTTAAATCCTTCAAAATCGATAATGGCTACATTTCCTTCTTCGACTTTACCTTCTTTTACGACTAATTCGGTATAGCGTTCTAGTAAATGTCCAATTTCATGATCGATTTCTTCTTTCGTTACTTTTACTTCTTCTTTCTTTACTTTAAAACCTTTGTATTTTTTTACTTTTACTTCCGGTTTCGTAATAATCGTAAAGGCAAAAGTAACTCCTTTTTCATCAATCGATTTTAAATTTACTTGAGGTTGTACGACGGGAATTAATTGCGATTCTTCAAGGGCTTTCGTATAAGCATCTTGTAATACTAAATCAGCGGCATCTAAATAAAGGGATTCTTTTCCAAATTTTTTCTCGTATAAATCTCTCGGTACTTTTCCGGGTCGGAATCCATCTACTTTTACTTCTTTTACTTTCTTTTTAAAAGCTTTATCGAGGGCATCGTTCCATTCTTTTCCTTCGATTGAAGTTGTTATTTCTTTTTTATAATCATGTTTTTTTGTTTCTTTTACCGTTTCTTTTGCTTCGGTCTTTTTCTTTGGCATAATAATCTCCTTCCAATTACATGAATAGTATACATGATATTCTGTTTTTAGACAAGCAATTTTTATTTATGATACACAAAAAAAGCAACCTCCGTTGCTTTATTTAATTTCGGTAATTTCGATCTGATAAGCTCCGTTTGGACTATCTACCGTAACGACATCTCCTACTTTACGATTGAGGAGTGCTTTGGCAATTGGCGATTCATTTGAAATTTTACTTGCAAATGGATCTGCTTCTTGACTTCCCACGATTTTGTATTCATCGGAATCATCGGGATCATCAATATATTTAATTGCGACCGTACTACCTAGTCCTACTTTATCTTTTGCAGTCGATTCGATAATTTCAGCATTTTCGATCATATGCTCAATTTTTTTAATTCTTCCTTCGATTTGTGCTTGCTCGTTACGAGCGGCATCATAATCGGCATTTTCAGAAAGATCGCCTAATGCACGTGCTTCTTTTATCGAAATAATATTAGCAGGTCTTCTAACATTAATTAATTCATCCAATTCTTTTTTTAAATCTTCTAACCCCTCTTTTGTTAGATATACTGGTTTCTTTGCAGCCATAATCTCACCTCTTCATTTGTAATAACGTTTAAATAATACTACAAAAAATTGATTTTGTCAATGTTTTTGTCTACAACAATCTTATGAATTTATTTTCATAATAGAACTACTTTCTCAATTCGTAACATTCCATAAAATAAGCATCCGTCATTCCGGCAATAAAATCGATAACGATTCGTTCAATCGAATTATTTTTTCGATAAGATTCATGCTTGTAATTAAGAAAGACGGTATAGATTTCACTCTTTTTATTTTGGGTTTTTAAATCGTTCACATACGTGTCAAATAAATACCGGAACTGTTTTCTTAATTGTTCTATTTCTTCTTCGGTGTTGGCTTTATTATAGATATGTTCGTAGTTAAATTTTTTAAGTTCTTTCATGGCATTAAAAACCGGTTTACTCATCTGAATATAAGGTTTATCCAAACTGTTCTCAATAATATCTTGGATAATGGTATTCACGATATCTCGATTGTTATTTCCTAACACTTCGGTAATGGAAGTAGGAAGATCGGTTCGTTTTAAAACACCGAGCCGGATGGCATCTTCGATATCTCTTCCTAAGTATCCAATCAAGTCACTAATCCGAACGACACATCCTTCGAGTGTCATAGGACGTATTTTTTTGGCAATCGAAAGATCGGTATAACTTTTTCGGTACTCTTCTAAAAAAGTTTCTTTGGTCTTCTCTTGTGGACGGTAACAAGGATCTAACATTTCCCCATTATGGCACATAATTCCATCGAGTACTTGAATCGTTAAATTGTTCCCCTTGCCACCTTTTTCTAATTCCATATAAGTACGGACACTTTGAAAATTGTGACCGAAATACTCTTTTAGTACTTCTTGAGAAATATCATTTAAAATCGCTTCCCCGACATGTCCGATTGGCGTATGTCCAATATCGTGGCCTAAAGCGATGGCTTCCGTCAAATCTTCGTTTAAAGAAAGGGCTCGGGCAATCGTTCGCGCAATTTTACTCACCAATTGAACATGGACGATGCGCTTACTGATATGATCGTTCGTTTTAAAAGAAAACACTTGTGTCTTATCTAAATAACGGGTGTAGGATAAAGCGTGAATGATGCGATCGATATCGTGATAAAAAGCGGGCCGAATATCGTCCTTTTCACCATGATCGTAAAGACGAATGGCATCTTTACTTAACGTAGCATACGGCGATAAATGGGGTTCATTTTGTAATAAATTCGTTTTTACTTGGTTCAATTTGTCGGTTTTCATCAACTTCATTCCTTTCTATTTTAAGGCGCATCATGGATCCTTTTTCGATCGTTTCGAAAACGGGAATTCGTAGGACTTGCTCCGGATGACGAGCCGCATCGAGTAAGTTTCCCTCTTCATCCATAATCTTTTCGACGGTAAAGGTAATCGTCTTTCCACTCGGCATAAAGATTTCAACTTTGGTAGCGGGTTCAAAATAATTTCGTTCCGATAGGATTACCTCTTTTTTTATAGCATCGTAATCGAGGACATAACCTAAATAATCTTGATTCGATAATTCTTGTCTTCCTGTATAATACTGATCAGTTTCATCGGCCTCTTTCAAGAAGTAATGGGTCGATGTTTCACGATTGGCTACTCTTCCCAAAATAAAATCATATTCTTTTATTTTGTCTTCGGTTAACGTACCTTCGTATATTTCATCGATGATTTTACGATACGTTCCAATCACGGTCGCTAAATAGTAATGAGAACGCATTCTTCCTTCGACTTTGAGACTCTTTACTCCGATTTCAATTAAATCTTTAATATAGTGCGCCATATTTAAATCTTTGGTCGCCATCGTAAATTTAGTCGTCGGCTCATCTTCAAAATCAAAAGCAAATCGACAGACCTGACTACATCCTCCCCGATTGGCATCGCGACCGGTTAAATAATTCGATAATGTACAGCGCCCACTCATACAAGTACACATAGCTCCATGAATAAAAACTTCGATATCGACGTTGGTCTTATCAATAATTTCTTTGATCTCCTGTTTCGATAGTTCTCGAGCTAAAACGACTCTTTTTACGCCTTGTTCTTTCAAGAATAAAACAGATTCGTAATTCGTCGTCGAGTTTTGGGTACTGACATGAATTTCCACTTCTTTAAAATGTTCACAAATATAGGAAATAATAAATGGATCACTTACGATAAAGGCATCAATTCCCGCTTTTACGGCCTGTTCTAAATAATCGTAAATGCCTTCGATATCTTCGTTATGAAAAACAATGTTGACGGCTAGATAAACCTTTTTCTTTAACGCATGGGCAAACTGACAAGCCGAAGCAATTTCTTCCATCGAAAAGTTCGTCGCATTGGCTCTTAAACTGTAGGCTTGTCCACCAATATAGACCGCATCGGCTCCATATTGTAACGTTATCTTTAAACGTTCGAGATCTCCGGCAGGGGCTAATAATTCAATTTTATCTCTATTCATTTTTCTTCACCTTATAGATCGTCGATTGATAAAAGAAACCGGTGTTATCACTTTCTAATAGTTCGACACTTTGTTTTACTATTTTATCTCGATCTTCTTCCTTTGGAAAATCGTTATTTAGAATCGTATGAAAAAGTGGAATAATTTGATCTAATGTTGCCTCTTCCATCGATTGCTCAAAGACGACCCCATAACTAAAATCATTTTCTTTTAAAGTAAATAACGGGCGACTTCCATTTAAACATTTTCCTTGATAAAAACTCGTTCCAGTTTCATCTTCTCTTAGAAAGTAAGTCGTATCTTTCATTGTTTCTTTTATTTGATAACGATCTTTCGTTTTTGGTTTTTTTAAATATTTAAAGTAATGCGTTAATAATTTTCTTCTCGAATGACTCATCACGGGATATCCTAACACGGTTACCATGAGTGATAAGGAAGTGTTCTTCTTTATCGTAAGCATCTCATCTAAAGTGATTTCTCCGGCTAGTAAAGCATAACTACAACCTTGTTGTTGATAATAATTACACGTATTGTAATTCGTTACTAAATGGGTTTGATTCCATACGAGTGGCGTCTTTAATCCTAATTTTTGATGCAAATACAAAATTGCTTGATCGTAGAAGAAAATACCTTGAAGTGCAAAGGTATCGAGTGTTTGTAAGGTCTTTTTTAACGATTCGATTTCATCGTTATACAAATTTTTATTCATCAGTAAAAAGATTTCGATTGAGGGATATTTTTTTCTTATATCTTTAATCTCTTCTACCGTAAAACAGCAATCTTGATTGGTCGTATACGATTTAACTCCGAGTAAAAAAGAGGATGTCCCCCGCGCTATTTCTTTAGCTATATCTTTATCTTTCGGACATACTAACAATTTCATAACATCCCTCCTTGTTTCAACGTTATTATACAATTATTTTCTAAAAAAGAAAAGAAGCTATAGCTTCTCACTAATGGCAAGTCCATCTCCTACCGAAATAAATTCGGTATGATAATCTTTTTTCTCTTCGAGGTAATTTAAATATTCTTTAATTTTACGAACGATTCCACGCACATTACGGCTTTCGATATCACTTTCGTTTTGCGCCACCATCCCGTGAAATTCGATATTATCTGTAACATAGAATCCATGCGGATTTAAGTTGTTTTCAAAGCGTTCAAAGAAGTGAATATTTTGGGCTTTGGCGGCATCGAGAAAAATCAAATCAAACGTTCCCTCAATATGGGTCTCTAAGGCATCACTAAAGACTAAGGTAATGCGGTCCTCCAAATGACACTTTTTAATATTTTTTATCGCTTCTAAATAACGTTCTTCATCCCGTTCAATCGTCGTAATCGTTAGTCCTGGAATCGCTAAAGCCATCTGAATGGCCGAATAGCCGATGGCGGTTCCTACCTCGAGTACCGATTTAATATGATGACGATCTAAAAAAGTAAGTAAATAAGCAAGACTTTCTTTTTCCATAATCGGTACATTATGTTCTTTGGCATAGGCTTCCATTTGTTCGATTTCATAATGTAATCCTTCGTTCATAGTTCCTCCTACAATCCTTGGTTTACTGATTGTAATTCTTGTTTTTTACGTTCAAAGTCACGACTGTTATCAAAGAAGAAAGTTTCTTTGGTCACAATGTTGGCAATAAAATATATATCGTTGGTATCACTTGGATAAATAGCTGCTTTAATACTTTCTCTTCCCGGTCCACAAATAGGTCCCACCGGAAGTTTTCCATTCATACTACCATCGGTTAAACGGGTATTATAGGGACTTTTCGTTTGATATTGTTCCGTCGTTAATTTTTGTTGTGCATCGTCAATTTGAAGGGCGTAACGCGTCGTGACATCACTTCCTAAAGACATCTTTCGATCGATTCGATTATAGAAGACACTCGCTACATGATTTAGTACTTGGTCTTCTTCATTATGAGTAGCTCCTTCTTTTTCCACCATCGAAGCCATCGTCAAAATCGCATGTACACTTTTTCCTTGTTTTTCGATTTCTTCACGGTAAGGTTCTAGTTCCTTTCCCATTTGATCGAGCATCGTCTCAAAAATCGTTTCAATCGTCACTTGTTTATTCGTAAAACGATACGTATTTGGGAAAAGATAACCTTCTAATCCGTAATAGATATCGGGTCCAAGAATCGATTCATCTAAAAACCAATACTTTTCAATTAATGATCTTAAATAAGTCTCATCGCTTGCTTTGGCAATTACTTCGTCGTAATGATTATCGGTATTTTCTTCAATCACTTTGGCAATTTGTCTTATATTGAGTCCTTCTTTAAAAGTAATTGTAATGGAATCGGGATTGTAACTGTTTCCCTCTTGGATAATTTCAGCAATTTTAGGAACTCCCATATTGGGACTCAAATGATATGTCGAGGCCTTGACGTTATCGATATGGAAAAGATGCGCATAGATGACAAAAAAGTCTTTATCGCGGATTAATCCTTTTTCTTCTAATAGCGCCCCAATCGCTTTGATGGAAGAACCACTCGGAATAACAACTTCGATTTCTTCGCTCGAGTTACTTACCGGACTCATCTTATAATTATATACTGTACATCCTAAAACAATCGCCGTCGTAAGTAAAATTAAGATGCATATCATTATATTTCGAAATGTCTTCATAAATACTTCTCCTAACTAAAGAAAAGAGCATTATCTGCTCTCGTTATTATCTCCCGTATTTCCTTCATGAGCTTCTTCTTGTTTCTTCCGAACTTCCTCTTGTAACGTTTCAAGAATAGTTTCAATTACTTTCCATTCTTTTTCCGTTTCGATTGGCTCTAATTTAGTCGATTGTGCTGTCGGATCAAAAATAGAAGCAAACACTTGCGTATTTCCATCGTTGTCTACTGAATTATCGGTATAAACAATATAACTTTTTCCCGTTTCTTCACTATCAAATGTAAAAAGTACATTACATTTAATTTCTTTTCCTTCATCATTAATAACTGTAAACGAATTTTTATCCATATTCTATTTTCCTTTCTTATCTAAAAAACTTTGTAATATTATAGTGGCTGCCACTGCATCCACGACCTTTTTTCTTTTCTTTCTAGAAGTGTCATTTTCTAATAAAATGTGTTGTGCTTCGACGGTTGTCAAGCGTTCATCGATTAAGTGAACCGGTATTTGAAGAGCATCTTCTAGTTTTGCTTGGAACACTTCACTTAACTTTCCTTTTTCCCCAATCGAATTATCCATATTTTTAGGAAGTCCTAGCACAATTTCGTCCACTTCTTTTTCTTGAACTGTTTTGCGAATTACTTCGATCAAAGAGTCATAGTCTTCGTCATGTCTTACGACTTGATAAGAAGATGCAATCACCCCCGTTTTATCACTTAGTGCCATACCTAAGGTACGAGACCCTAAATCCAATCCAAGATAGCGCATTATTTCAAACTCTCTTTTAGTAAAAACTCTAAAATTTGACTTCGATCAAATTTCATAATTTTTTTACGGGCATCTTTATGGGATGAAATGTATCCGGGATCGCCACTCATCAAATATCCAACTAATTGGTTAATGGGTTGATATCCACGTTCTTCGAGTGCTCGATAAACATCGTTTAAAACTTCACGAATTACTTCGTCCGAAAGTGATTCGAGCGAAAATACACTCGTATGATCCATATCCATAGCACCACCTCACTATAATATTTCTACCTCTATTTTATCATGAAGTACTTTGCGCTTCAAGTTATTTTTGGCTTTTTAATCAAGTTAAAAAGTACATCCGTTCGTTCGGTATTCCCCACAGTAAAGACAAGGTTGATAAATTAGATTTAACGCACTACTGCCAGCGGGCGGTACTTCATTTTTTACAATAACGTAACTCTTTTGAGTATCGCAAGGTTTTCCTTGATGCATTGGGTCTTGAATCTCATCCATAAAGTTTCCTTCTACTAAAACATATAAAGGAATTTTTATACTTTCTCCTACTTTCGGAAGGGCATAAGTCGTACAATTATTCTCTCTTCCAAAACCTTCTTGACAATCTATAATTAAGTTGTTGGCAGAACTTTCCATCGCTGATTCTCCCGCTTCAAAAGCCGTTGCTCTCGCATCGTTAACCGACCCCATATATGCCGGTATTGCAATCATTAAAATGATTCCCAAAATTACAATAACGGATAATAATTCCATAACCGTAAATCCTCTTTTATTCATTTTATCCTCCTATATATCTCCATTATACAAAAAATGCTATAAAAAGAAAAGAACCAAATTGGTTCTTCTTTCTAGTAATGAAAAAATAAATAGAGAATAAAACCGGTAAATATTGTCGTGACAATGGCCCCATTTACTTTTTCAAAGGTACTACTCTTATATTTTACACCGAGTGCAATACTAATTAAAATTCCACCAATTAAACCTCCGATATGGGCAATATTATCGATACTTGGTACAATAAAGCCAATCAATAGGTTCAGTAAAATAATCGGTATAATTTGACTTTTAAGGACATTTCCTAGGTAAACACGATAATGATAGCCAAAGTACAAGAGGGCTCCTAATAATCCAAAGATGGCACCACTTGCACCTACACTGGCATAGTCTCCTAAAGTAATCGATAGTAAGTTTCCTAAAAAGCCACTAAATAGATAGATAATTATAAACTTTGTCTTTCCCATGAAACTTTCGATTTGACTACCAATTACGTAAAGGGCATACATGTTTAGTACTAAGTGCATAATACTTCCATGAAGAAACATTCCGGTAAAAATACGATAGTATTCTCCCATTTTAATAAAAGGACCATAGACACAGTACAAATTGAGATAGTCATCAAACGTATAGAAACTTTTACTGAAATAATGTGCAAAAAGCATAAAGAGAAAAATAGCTACGTTAATGCCGATTAAAGCTTTCGTCACAATCGGATCTTTCGGTTCAAATACTTCTTCTACTTTTTCAGCATCAGTCTTATTTTTTTGATTGATATCATCGGTAATCTTCAAAAATAATTGAAGTCCTTCTTCCGTGAATTTTAACTTTTGATCCATGTTTGGGAAAATTTCTAAAACCGTCGGATATTTCTTTAAATCATTCTCATCGAATAGATAAATACAAGAAATATTCTTCGTATCTTGTAAGGAAGCATTTTCTCCCAAATCGGTATAGATACTTAAAACATTCATCTGAAGCGATAATGTTTTATGTTTAATTTTATTTAACACTTTTTTTGTTTTGAAAAGATCGAAATCCATTTGTTCTTCATTGTGAATGTAACCTGACACAATTCGTACAATCTTATAATCACTTTCCAAGTTTTCAAGCCATATTTCATCCTTGGCACCTTGCAAAATAATCGGATTATAGTTCTTTTCCGTAATAAAGTAATGAAGTAGTTTCATTACTAATAAGTTTTTTCTATCTAAACTATCCTCCATTATAGGATTCCCCTTTCTCTTATTGATATTATACTAAAGTTTGAACTAAAATGAAAGTACTTTTACTAGAATAAAATTTTCTTTTTCGGAGCCAAATACGTTTCCATCGATAGTTGTTGATAAGGTTCCGTATTTTGCGGCTGAAAAGAACTTAATAGAAGTAAAAAAGAAGCACTTAATAATGGGTAGGAATCATCGTTAGGACTTAAACCTACTGAAATTATGGAAGATCTATCCTCTTGTCTTTTTCGAAACGTTAAAGTTAATTGTTCTTGTTCTAAAGATAAAGATACCCTATCTTGTCCATTTGCACTTTCCCATGTAATTCCTTCTTCTTGAAGTAATCCCTGGTGGTAGGAAAATAGGTTTTTTCGATAAGCTTCATCTTTTAAATTGGTTTCAAAATCTTCCCACGGCAAGGCATCTCGAAAAGGATGGGGATAGGCTTTTAAATAGATGCCTAATAGAATACTTTGATAAAGTTGTTCAAAGTAAGGATAAAGTGGATCTTCCTTGGGCACAGAAAAAGTTCCTTCGTCGTATTCCCCTTTTGGAGAAAAAGGTCCTTTTATCTCCCAATAAAAACTTTTATCCGTGGTATAGCGCATTTGAAGACCGGTATTCTCTTTTTTAAAAAGCAACCGTTCTTCTTCGCTTAAGGGTGCTTCTATTCTTTCTACTAAAATCATGTTACTACTCCTCAATTTGTTCTAAATAGGTTTTAAATTCCTTTGGTGGATCCACTTCCAAAAAGATTTCTTGATGTGTAATCGGATGCTTTAAACGAATACTTTTGGAATGGAGAAATTGACCAAAATCGGTCGTATTTTTTCTTTTTCCATAAACCGGATCGTTATATATCGGATAACCAATATAGGCCATATGCACTCTTATCTGATGTGTCCTTCCTGTCTCTAGTTTACACTCGATTAACGTTTGATTTACATTTGGATAACGTTTGATAACCCGAAAGTGGGTTACGGCTCTTTTACTATTTTCATCGGTCACTTTCATTTTTTCACGATTCGATGGATCTCTTCCAATCGGTGCATCAATCGTCCCCGTCGCATGCGGGATGATGCCGTCAACTAAGGCGAGATAAGTTCGTTCCACTTCTTTGTTTTGAATCATATTTGCCAAAAGATCGTGGGCTTTATCGTTTTTCGCTACCAACATGAGTCCACTTGTATCTTTGTCGATACGGTGCACAATCCCCGGCCGTAAAGGATCTTTATTGCTTAAAGAAAACCGGTAAAGTAAAGCATTTACCAAGGTCCCATGGTAATTTCCTGGGGCAGGATGGACGACCATTCCACTTTTTTTATTGACGATTAATAAATCGTCATCTTCGTAGACAACATCGATAGGAATATTTTCTTTTTCGACGGTTATTTCTTGCGATAAGGTAGCATCAACTTCGATTTCGTCTCCTTCTTGAACACGATAACTTGCGGATGCTACTTTCCCATTTACCACTACTTTTTGCTCTTTGATAAGTTGTTGGATTTTATTGCGACTTTCCTCTAAAGTCGTGGCTAGATACTGATCAAGCCGTTTCTGAAGATTGTTTTCTACGACGATTTTCATTTTTATCCCTCCTTATCATATCGATTATTAAAAGTAATACCCCGATTACTAAAGCGATATCGGCAAAGTTAAATACGGGATAATCATACGAAAATAGTTGAAAATCAAGATAATCGATTACATGTCCATAAACAATCCGATCGACAAAATTTCCAAGAAGACCTCCCATAAAAAGTCCATAAGCTCCTACTTCTAATCGCGTTACCTCTTTTTCTTTTAGTAAATAACGATTTAAAAGAATGATTACTAATGCACTTAAAATGGTTAGTAAATAAGTATTTTGATTTAAAATACCCCAAGCTCCACCGGTGTTTTCCACATACCGAATCGTAAAAAAGGAAGGAATAACCGTAAGGGGTAAAGCCTTTAACTGATTTAAAATAATCTGTTTGAGACATTGATCAATTAGAAATATTCCTAATGTGAGGTAATAAATATATTTTTTCATTTTACTCACCTAACACTCATTATAGCAAAAATAAAAAGATCGTAACAAGTACAATCTTCTTTTAGACGATCGAAACGAATTTTTAATCGTAAGGATTACTCTTTTTATATTGAGTTATTTTTCTTGCAGGTTCTTCCTCTTTTTTAATGATAAAATCCACTATTTTAATAGCCGTATTTTGATAAAAGGTATTTAAAAAACTACGATTTTTCTTAGTATAAATATAATCTAATACTTGGATTGATAGTATAAAAATAGTTCCTAATAATAAAGAAGTTATCACCATATTCATCGTAATTTTTCCTATCGTACATAAAGATATAAATAAAATTACATAAAATAGTATCGGTAAACTATATAGTAAATAGGATAATTTTTTTTCGATGGTTTTAATTCCGTTCGTTCTTCTCTTTTCGGCAATCTCTTTTAAAAATTGTCTTTTTTGATAAGAAGTTATTTCCAACTTATCTTGTTGTTTTGCTTTTAATCGTTGTTCTAACCAGTTTTGAATCGTACTCGTGTACCTGCGATGACATCTTTCGTTTTGTAAGTCGTTTAAATAATGTTTCACAAAACTTAAGCGATCCCATCCTTTTAATTCGTTGATATTGGTGGCTACAAAATCAAAAAGTTTTGCTTCTTCGTCACTAAGTACAGCAATAAAATGATACTTTATCTGATAATCTTCTATCTTCTCTTCGAAAATACTATAATTCCGTTTCCTAATCGAAAGTTCCTTTTTGGCCCTATCCCATTTTATTGACGAATAGGTTTCTCTTTCGATTCGTTCCCACATTTTTTTCCATACTTCGATGGGTCGATCACTTAAAAATAATTCGTCATCATTTTTATCGGATTTAATCGTTTCTAATAAACCTATTACCTGTTGCTTTCTTTCATTATAGAAAAAATAATAATCTTGTGTCACCGGCTCAACTAAATCATTTACTTTAGGATTAAAGTAAGACATAAAATCACTTCTCTTTTTTAAATGTTTCCTATAATATCATTTTTTCCTTAAAAAAGCAAGAAAAAAAACGACCGTAGTCGTTTATTTCGTAATTTCAATTCGTAGTACTTGGTAACTTCCTAAAGCATTGAACGTGTTTAAAATTTCATCTTCCCCTAAGACGACATTTACTTTTACATTTCCAACTATTGTCTCTTGGGGAACGATTGCGGGATAACTCGATTTAAAACTATTTGCTTGTCCTGAAAGATAGAACTGTACTACTGCTAACAAAGCATTGTACGCATCGTTTCCAAGACTATTTTTCTCTCCAAGATAAAGCACATAATTGGTATTGGTTGGTTGTTTGACTAAAAGTAAATTTCCTTTCGGAATAGTAAGACTTGAACTGTTGGTGTTAAGTTCTTCGGTATACGCTTGTAAATCACTTAATTCAATCGCTTGCGTCATCGTATTATTCACGTTCATTTGACCGTTTATATTAATCTCTGTAGTATACGTTCCATCACTGTTTTTATGAAGTTCAATTCCATCGGTTTCTACTAAATAAGAAGACATGTCTTGTTCAAAGTAGAATGCCGTTGCATTTTTTGGATTTCCTTGGAGAACACTGATAACATCAACTAAAAGAGGTAATGTAACAGAGTCAGCTGAAGTGTTCGTTAAAATAGTTCCTTCTAACGTATATGTACTCGTTAGGTTAAGACTTTGAAGTGGTGATTGATACGTTAAGACAAGGGTATTATCTACTACTTTGGCCTCGATAACCGAACTTGCATATTGATCTCTTAAAGCGAGCACTGTTTCATTTTTGTTATATTCGTTAGCAATCGTCTCAAGACTAAATTTGACGGTATCAGATGGTACTTCTGGAGTTTGACTTGGACTTGGCGTAGGTGTTACTTCCGGTACATCGTTTGCATGTGACATCTGAATACTAATATATTCCGATATTTCTGGTAAATAGAATACAAAAGCAAATAAGAAAGCAAATAAACAAATTAAGAAAAAAGTAGATAGTTTGCTTCTTTTTCTAAGAGCCGGTTCTTCTTCTAATTTTGGTTCGATAGGAGCCTCTTCTTGCTTTGGTTCCTCGGGAGTTGCCGTCTCATTCATAACAACCGGATTTGCAGGAGTTTCCGTTCTTACTGGGGTTACTTCCGATTCACTAATCGTTTGCTCCACGTTTGCCGGTACTTCTTGTTGTATCGGTGTTTCCGGTACCGGAGTTGGTTCTGGTGCCGGCGTTGGTGTTGGCGTTACCGGTGGCACATTCGTTTCGGGTACTTCCGGTGCAGTTGGTGCCGGAGCCGGTGTTGCCGGCGTAGCCGATGCATTTGGATCTTTATACATAAAACTCTCATCGACCGTCGTTTGAATTTCTTCATTTCCCCATTTTATTTCATCCGTCGGTTCCGTTACGGAATTGTTTTGATTTTCTTCTTTATTTTCAGGATTCATATTAACACCTTCCTATTCTTTTATCATTATAACAGGAAAAGAAGAAAAAAACTAGATAAAAAAGAAAAAAATCAGTATCTCTTACTGATTTTTTTAATTCTTTAAGCATCTTGCTTTCTAGCATCGGCTTTTTTACGAAGTTCGGTATTTAAAATTTTCTTACGAAGACGAATATTCGATGGAGTTATTTCTACCAATTCATCACTGTTGATATAATCGAGCGCATATTCGAGTGGAATCGGACGAGGACGTTTAAGTACCACGGTGTGGTCACTTCCCGCTGCGCGCATATTCGTTAATTGTTTTCCTTTTACCACATTGACGGCCAAATCATTTTCACGATTGCATTCACCAACGATCATACCTTCGTAAACTTCGGTTCCCGGTTCAATAAACATGATTCCCCGATCTTCTAAGTTACCAATCGAATAAGCCGTACTTTGTCCGTTATCCGAAGAAACTAATACACCCAGTTTTCTTTCACCAATCGTAATTGATTCCATGGGACGATATTCTTTAAAGGTATGGTTAATAATTCCATAACCGCGGGTTAAAGTCATAAAATCTGTCGTAAAACCGATTAGACCACGTGATGGAATCGTATATTGAAGTCGTACTTGTCCATCGAGATTGGTCATGTTATCCATGATGGCTCCGCGAATTCCTAACTGTTCAATAACAGGTCCTACCGATTCTTCTGGTACATCGATTTGTAAATCTTCGTACGGTTCTAGTTTTTGACCATTTTCTTCTTTAATAATTACTTTTGGTTTCGATACTTGAAGTTCGAATCCTTCCCGACGCATATTCTCAATTAAAATTCCTAAATGAAGTTCGCCTCGACCTGACACGATCCAAGATTCTTGATCGTTCGGTTCCACTTTCAAACTGACATCCCGTTGTGTTTCACGATAGAGTCTTTCTTCTAATTGGCGAGCTGTTAAAAACTTTCCTTCTTTTCCCGCAAAAGGAGAAGTATTCACACCGAAGGTCATCTGTAACGTTGGTTCATCGATTCTTAAGACAGGTAAAGGTAAATTTTGTCCTTGATCACAAAGGGTCTCTCCTACCGAAATATCGGAAAGTCCTGCGACAGCAACGATATCCCCCGCTTCGGCTTCTTCAATTTCTAAGCGTTTCATTCCCAAGAAACCAAACAACTTTTGAACACGGAATGATTTCGTAGTCCCATCTAGGCGAATACAATTGACCATTTGTCCTACTTTAATTTTTCCGTTATGAACCCGTCCAATTCCAATTCTTCCAACATAGTCGTTATAATCTAGTAAAGCCGGTTGAAATTGAAGGGGTGCGTTGGGATCTCCTTTCGGAGCCGGAATTTCATCGATAATCAAATCGAGGAGTTCGTGGAATCCTTCTGTTTGGGTACTTAAATCTTCACTTAGACTCGAAGTTCCATTGAGCGCACTCGCATAAACGGTCTTAAAATCCAATTGATCGTCATCGGCACCAAGTTCGATAAATAAATCTAGTACTTCATCTAATACTTTGGCACATCTTGCACTCGGTTTATCCACTTTGTTGATAACGACAATCGGTTTTGCTTTCGCTTCAAGTGCTTTCTTTAAAACGAACCGTGTTTGTGGCATAGGTCCTTCATACGCATCCACTACTAAAATAACGCCATCCACCATATTCATAATACGTTCTACTTCTCCACCGAAGTCGGCGTGTCCTGGCGTATCCAAGATATTAATACGATAATCTTTATAATCGATTGCGGTCGTTTTTGCTAAAATCGTAATTCCTCTTTCCCGTTCAAGCGCATTGGAATCCATCGTTACATTCGAAGTATCTTCGTTCTCACGAAACATTCCGCTCGTCTTTAAAATTTCATCAACTAAAGTAGTCTTTCCGTGGTCGACATGGGCAATGATGGCTACATTTCTCTTCTTCATAGTATCACTTCTTCCTTTTTTAAAACCTAGATGAGTATATCACAACTTACAAAAAATGCAAGGGTTTTTTGTCAATTCCTTGACAATAAAAGGTTTTTTTGATATAATTTAGGCACATTTTTGTGAAGGGGGAAATAAAATGGAAAAGATTTATGAAGATGGTTATTTTGTTACCATATTTTTAAGTGGAGCACATTATGCTGCAGAGGAATTGACTGGAGATAGCATTAAAACGAGAAGTGACACAGAATATGAATTTTATCTTCGAAAAGAAAAAGAATTTGAATCATCCTTATCGCCGATAGAAGTACTCGACTGGCAAAGAGAAAAAGCCGTTAATCCGGATATCATTGAAAGGGAGCGCGCTACTTTAGTTTGTCGTTATGCTCTTCATCCAGACGATGAAAGTGTTCGTGAAATGTTAGAGGATGACCTTAATATGGGAAGTATGGCCATTACTACCGAAGATCTTCCTTTACCGATTAATCCAGAGAATCTTTCTAGTACTTATTTGGAGAAAAAAGCGATATTTATTCGAAGAGAAGTACGTTCTCGTCCTTGCTTTTTCCCAGGGGCAAAGCTACTCGATTGGGTGGAAGAGACGATTAGCGAAATTGAAAAAGCTCCCGATTCGCCTGAACGGACTACTTTCTTTAAAGAACTTGAAGAAAGTCCTGATATGGATTTTTTACATCGTTTAAATGCCGGTATCCATTATCTTGAAGATCCAACTAATCCGGATACTAAAATGGTATTAAAAGAAGTGATTGAGAAATACACTCCGGAAGTTAAAAAAAACCTAAGCAAAAGAAAGTAACCTCTTATCCTTACTCAACTTAAGAAAGACGATAAATTTTTCAGTAGGTTGAATTTTAATAACAATTATATTACTAAAAAAAATAACCTTTTTGCCTTTTCGCAAGATTAGGCATTGAGGTTATTTTTATATAAAGAATACGTAACACAATTTGTAATGTTAATAGCGAAAGGGGCAATCATATTTTTTCTCTTTATTAATACTTAGTCGTTTCAACCAATTCACTTACAACAATAATTTGTTTATTGGTATTATGTCTACAAGTAATCAGTGTTAAAGTAGTTTTTTCTTTGTTTCTAACAATGCTCGCAGTTCCTGTTTTTTCAACATCATAAATATTAACTATTTTATATTTATATTGAAATCCATTATAAACAACAAAAATTTCATCATCAATTTGCAATTCATCTACCTTTTTAAAATAGGCAGTTCTTCCACTACCCGCATGTCCTGCTAATATAAAATTGCCATTTACTACATCTGGATAAGTAGCATCATTTAAAATTTCGATATTTTTATTTACATCATTACAAGCGGCATCCTTTTCACACAACCCTTTTTCAACACCTATTTTTGGTATTTTAATAACCGCAACATATTCTACTTTCAGTTTCGTTTTCGTTTCTTCATTTTGTTCAGTAGTATCTTCAGGTACATCCGTATCTATTTCTTTTTGTTCTTCATAAAATTGCTCAATTTTAAAATCTTCTTCTCTTTCTAAATAATAATTATATAGATATTTGCCAGCAATTAAACTTATACCACTTATAATAAGAATTAAAGAGCCAATTATTGCTAATTGACTCTTTTTAGAACTCTTATTTGTCTTATATTCTCTTTTCTTTGACAACATACAAAGTTCCCCCTAATCCAATTAAAATTAGTAATCCACCAATAATTTCAAATAGATAGTTATCTTCAATTCCTGTGTTTGGCATCTCAATAGGTACTAATTCATTAACCATAGTACATTTAACAATTTTGCCATCTTCTTTAATTTCAAAATACATTCTTTCCGTATTTAACATATAATCCGATGAAACTGTTTCTTTTTCTATAATAAAGTATTTTCCATATTCTAATTCATCGATAATAATCATTCCATTTTCATCTGTTCTTCCAGAGAAGATAGGATTTTCTTCATCATCTACGGAATATATTTCAATAAGCGTATTAGGAATAGGATCGTTAGTATAAAAATCAACATTTGTAAATTCTAATGTTCCTGTGATAGATTTATTTTTCATTTCTTTTTTTATGACTTCGCCATCTTCTTTAATTTCAAAATATACTTTTTCATCGGTCATTACATACCCCGTTGGAGGTTCTTTTTCAATAATATAGTATTTGCCTATACTTAAATTATCAATTGTAATTTTGCCTTCATTGTTTGTTATACCACGATATACTAATTCATCTTTATCATTGTATATTTCTATTTTTGTATTTGCTATTGGTGTGCCATCTACTATATTTGTTTTTGTGAATTCTAAGGTCCCTTTTTTTAATTTATTAGTTAATTCAAGATTATATACTATTTCCGTTTCTGTACTATTATTTACTAACTCTACTTTGTATTCTTTTGAATCTAAAACATAATTGTCATTTGTTTTTACTTCCACTACTCTATATTTTCCTACTGGAATTTCATCCGTAATTGCATATCCTTCACTATTTGTAGTTATCGTAGTAACTAAATGATCTTTTTCATAAATAGTTTCATCATCTGCTGATTTTATATCTTCATCTGCATAAATTTCAAATTCAATTTCCTTTAATGCTTCTTTATTATTGTAATCAAAATTCCCATCATCTAAATTTAATATTTCTCCAACTTTATGAATTTTAATTTTTCCTTTAGGTGTATTTTTTATTATTACATATGGACTGTCCGCAGTTCCATCCCCTTCACTGTATTTTGCATTTGGAATTAGTGAAACTACGGGACGTACGCCGTAAGAACTGACCACGTCGAAGTTACCCAAATTACCTGAGGAATACACGCTCTTAACACTAGCGTTATAGTTGTTGAAGTCATAAGGAGACATAAGCCAATAGCTTTCTCCCGTTTTTATCATGTTGCTTCCTAAAATATTTGCTTCTCCAGCAGTTAATAATCCGACAGGATATTTAAGTTTGCCATTACCAATACTTTCACTTACAGTGAAGCGATCAGTTTTATTTTTACATGTTAAGTCATAATCAGCGGATACATGGAAGTATAAATATCCACTAAGGTTTCCATCTTTGTCCCAACCATCTTTTGCCTCAATACTTCGATCATTACAAAAAACGGTATCTTCTAACATGGTTTCATACTTTCCTAATATGTTTGCTTCATACCATCGATCTACTACTTTCTTTATTTCCGAATCTTTTGAATTCACATCTTCATTAAAAAGCATTTCGTTCAAAGCATCTTCTATTTTCTTTCCATCCGTTAATTCAATATAATAATTATTATAATAGTAATATCTAACGATTGCACAATTTGAAGATGCGTCATTACATGTATAATGGTGTGTATTATCTTTAGCTCTACCAGTTTCTGTTAAAGTATATTGTCCATTATCATAGGTAACATCATTGCCAAAGATGGCATTGGGCGCAGGATTTTCACTGTTATCAGGATAAACGGTATTATACATATATCCCACATATGCTGGCGAATTATAACTGTGATTATATGCACTTTTTTCAGCTAATTGTTGGCTTGCGCCTGAATTATTACAAACCTTCTTGCCATTAACGTCAGCAGGTAATCCGTTGTACAATAATTTAACTCCCCCTGTTTCCGTTGTTCGTACAATCTTCCAACAAGTATTAGCAAATAAAACATTATTATTGTTTGAATTAAGATAATATATAGGAATTGTTGTCCCCGCTTCTTTGTATTCACTACCAATTCTTTTAACTTCATCATATAGCAGTTTATTATCTTCCGTAGTATTTCCTGTTTCTTTCAAATAACTATTCGATTCTATTGTGATACTTTCTATTTTATTATTATCACTATCAAACATTTTTTTAATCGAGTCACCTAAAGGAGTTACATTAACCACACTTAATGCTACAAGTACAAAAATTCCTACACCTAGTAGCACTCCTATTTTCTTTTCTTTAAATTTTGCAAAAAGCTTATTCATAAATATAAATCTCCTTTAAACCCTATATTATCTTACTTTTTAAAATTATCATATAATTTATAATTCAATGATGCATCTATTCTATTTAATTTGATTATATCATAAATTATTGAATATTTTTCAAATTTTTTAAATATATAATACAAGAAAATAATGGGATAACTTTTAGTAATATTTTTGGTTCCTAGTTAAATAGTAAAACTCATATTAAAATACAATCCAAATATTGTGATTATATAGATTTAAAAGATTTTAAAATTAAATTACCTAATCATTAAGTACTTTTTTAGAACTTTCAATTTAAAACCCTTAACATACTTTTCTGTTAAGGGTTTTAATTCTATATTATTCTTTGACTATTTCAATTTAATACTTTTATATACTTTTTTTCTTTTGTGTGATTCAAAAAATTAAGCGATATGGTAAAATTACATATCACTTTTTTGCATAAAAAAGTAATTTTCTAATAACTTTTTTCAGTTACTTTTCGAGAACGATATACTAATTTTTTCATACGTTCTTTTACTTTCGTCGAAAGGCTCGTTTGATCGATAATTTGATGAATCGAAGTCACCTCGTCTTGCGAAAGGTTATCATCAAGCATATTGGTCGTGTAGAGATCAAATAAATATTCTATTCTTTCTTCTTTCGAAAGTGCCGCCTCTCTCGACGGATTCTTTGAATCCGTTTCTTTGAGTTTGGTCATTAGGCATTGATCCCATTTTTGTCTTGCTTTTAACTCTTCTTGCGTTCTTTCGTAATCACTCTGGTAATAACGATAAGCGCCATACGATAAGGTCAAAGCACTAAGACTGCCAATCGAAAGGATCGGATTCATGAATATCATTCCAGCGATGGTCGATAAAGCAAATCCCTTCCCTAGCAAAGTAGCTCCTTGTCGTAAGGTGGCAATACTTTTTTGATTTACTTGCAAGTTTTTAATTAACTTACCATTTCTTTCTTTTTCACTGCTTAAAACGGCTACTGCTTGGTTGTTTTCCAAAATAATCGCTTCTTTCTTTTTTTTAAATATATTCACTATAGCACAAAAATATATCTTTGCAAATCAAGGTATAAAAATTTACAAAATTTATCACAATTAAGATAGGTGAATAAAATGAAAAAAGAATCATTATGGATTCAAGGCATCCATCCGCACATCACTCCTTCGTTAGCACAAGACATCGAAACAGACATTTTAATTATCGGGGGAGGTCTTGCCGGAATATCGACGGCGTTTGAATTACGAAATAAAGGACGAAAAGTCGTCCTTATCGACCGGGATCAAATTGGCTTTGGAGCAAGCAGTCAAACTACTGGAAAACTTACCTATTTACAAGAACTCATCTATCAACAATTAGAAAGTTCCCTTGGAACGGAAACGGCCGATTTATATTTTCAAAGTCAAAAAGAAGCCATTCATCTCGTCCAAAATTATGTCAAAAAATATCATATTCATTGTAATTTACAAAAAAACAAATCGATCACTTTTACTTATCAGGAAAAAGAGATTCCTACTTTTCAAAAAGAGATTCAATTTTTACAAAGAAATTCAGTACCCTATCAAATCAAAAAAAATAATGGTATCGAAGACGTCTCTTATGCCATTGAAGTGGAGGATACTTATGTTTTTCATCCGGTCAAATATATACTCGCTCTAAAAAAACTTTGTCAAAAGGAAGGAATTATTTTTTATGAACACACGGAAGCACTCACTTTAGATAAAGAAAAGGAAAAGTATCTTGTAAAAACTCCTCAAGGAAGTATTCGAGCAAATCAAGTGATTGTAACGACTCATTACCCTTTCTTTACCATTCCTTTCTTTCTTCCGCTTCGAAGTCATATCGAACGAAGCTATTTAACGGCTTCCAAAGTCGATACTATCCAAAATATAAATGCCATCACTTCGACCAATCCGACCGCCTCTTTTCGTTTTCACCAAGATAAAGATTCCTACTTTCTATACGTCGGAGGGTCCCACTCTTTAGGAGACCAACTCGATTACCAGCAAAATTATCAAAAAGTTATCGAAAAAGCTCGCTCTTATCATAAAGAAATCGATTATGTTTGGCAAAATCACGATATTATGACCAACGATCATCTTCCCTTTATCGGTCAACTCAAAAAGAGTGATTCTCACCTATTTATTGCTACCGGTTTTAATACTTGGGGTATGACAAACGGAGTACTTGCTGGAAAAATTTTAGGTGATCTCGTCTTAGGAAAAGAAAATCCGTATCGAACCCTTTTTCTTCCCTACCGGGGAATTACTTTCGAATCTGTTAAAAACTTTATGATGGACACGGTACACAGCACCAAAACTTATGCTCTCTCTCATTTCAAAAATTATTATTCCTTTTATCTCGGCGAAGTACAAATCACTAAATTAGATGGGAAAAAGTGTGGTATTTATATCGATGTTACAGGTAAACGACATCTCGTTCATCCAATCTGTCCGCATTTAAAATGTGGTCTTACTTTCAACACTTTTACCAAGACATGGGATTGTCCTTGCCACGGTTCTCGTTTTTCAATCGATGGGGATTGTCTTCAAGGACCTAGTTTATATTCGATACGCTTCTAGTCTTTCTTTTTTCAAGAAAGGCTTTTATTTTTCGATAAAACCAACTCAGTAATAAAATTATAAAAAGAATTCGAATCGGAACTTTTAATTTTGCCGTATAGTTTTTTAGAAGAACCCAGTTGTTTCCTAAAGCGTATCCTACATAAACAAAAGCAAACGTCCACGGAATACTTCCTAACGTAGTATACAGTACAAATTTCCAAAAAGATAATCGCGTAAAACCGATGGGAATCGATATAAACGTGCGAATAATTGGAAAATTTCTACCGATAAAGGCCGCCCACATTCCATATTTGGAAAACCAATGATCCGCTTTTTCCATATCTTCTTTCTTCATAAAAAAATATTTTCCATATTTTTCAATAAAGGGACGTCCTCCAAAATAACCCATGGCATAAAGTAAGATGGCACAAAAGACGCTTCCTAATAGACCAATGGCAAAACTTCCCCAAAAAGAAAAAATTTTTTTAGCAGCAAGGATTCCACCGGTAGCTAAGATTAATTCCGAAGGAATAACAATGATAATCGCTTCTAGTACCATACCTAAAAACATTCCAAAGTAACCCCAAGAGCGCATTAAATCGACAACGAATGTTTCCATGTTCCACCTCATAAAATTATATGGAATAAAAAATTTTTTAACACATTTTCTATTTTGTGCTATAATGGAGTTTATCCAAGGAGGAAAAGCAAGATGGAATTATATCGAGGAGATATTAAAAAGGTGGATCATTTAACGTGTGATTATGGCGGCATAACCGTTCGTACTAAATTTGAAAAAAAAGACGCTTTACTTCAAAAAAATAATGATGAAACATATACCGATGTCGAAACTGGCAAAGTTTATCGTGGCACCATTTTTAATCAAGAATATAAAGGCGACATTTTATCTCAACTTCATGTAGGACTTTTATTTGTTGAATCCGATTGTTTAAAACCGATTTTAGAAGAAAAAGAAAGCAAAGGCTATGCTTATCAAAAGAAAGCATAGTCTTCTTTTTTAGGTGTATTTTTTGACAAACTAAGGAAACTATATTATAATGAGAAGCGAAAAAGAAAAAGCGCATTTCCGAAGGGAAGTAGTATTAAAAATAGTTTTATAGAGAGTTCACGAAGGTGGAAAGTGAATAAATGATTTTTTAAGAACGTATCCTTTCGAGCGATTAGAAAACTAATCCGTATTTCTTGCGTTAAAAGAAAGTAAAGATATAGTGCTCAAGCTATAAGTAAGGTGGTACCGCGAACTTTTCGCCCTTATAGTGTTTTGGCACTTTTTTATTTTAGGAGGAAATTATGTACTTAGAAGAATTACAAAAAATTATACAACAAGGATTTGCCATGGCCGGTTACGAGTTAACCCCCAAAGTTATCTTGTCCAATCGTCCAGACTTGTGTGATTATCAATGTGACGACGCTTTTAAACTTGCAAAAAGTTATCATCAAAGTCCCATCGAAATCGGAAACAAAGTAGTCGAGATGTTACAAAAAAATCCAAATTTTAAGGATTATTTTAAGGAGGTTACTTTTGCTCCTCCCGGTTTCATCAATTTAACTTTAAGCAATCCATTTATTAGTAAATATGTAAGGGCTATGATGGAAAATGAGCATTTTAATTTAAAAGCACCCGAGAAAAAAGAACTATTCTATTTGGATTATGGAGGTGCCAATATTGCCAAACCGTTACACGTTGGACACTTGCGTCCTGCGATTATCGGAGAAAGTTTAAAACGAATCTTAAAGTTTGCTGGTCACGACACTTTAGCCGATGCTCATTTAGGTGACTTTGGCTTACAGATCGGAGAAGTTATCTATGCTATTTTACGCGATTTTAAAACGGTACCGGTCGATGATATTCATTTCGATTTAGCCTATTTAGATAAAGTGTATCCCGAGATGAGTAAAAAGTGTAAAGAAGACGAAACTTTACTTGCTACTTGTCAACAAATTACAAAAGATTTACAGGACGGAAATGAGACCTATCAAAAACTATGGAAACAAATTTGTGCAGTTTCTATGATCGATGTCAAAGCCCTTTACGATTATCTCGGAGTCGATTTTGATTTTTGGTACGGCGAAAGTGAATGTTTCCCAGTCATTCCAGAAATGAAAGAAAAACTTCTTCAACAAGGAATTGTCAAAGAAAGCGAAGGAGCGTTAGTAATCGATGTTCAAAAAGAAAGTGATACGTTAGAAATACCTCCTTTCATGCTCGAAAAAAGTAATGGTGCTTCCCTTTATTCTACTACCGATTTAGCTTGTATTTACGAACGGGTACAACGGCATCATCCCGATCATATTCTCTATGTCGCCGACGCACGACAAAGTTTACATTTCGAACAAGTTTTTAGAGCTAGTGACAAAGCTTCTTTCCTTCCCTACACCCAACTCGAACATATCGGCTTTGGAACGATTAATGGTCCCGATGGAAAACCTTTTAAAACAAGAAGTGGTGAAACGGTTAAATTAAAAGATTTATTTGCCGAAGTAAAAAAAGTATTCTTGAGTTTAAAAGAAACCAATAAAGATATGAAAGAAGAAGATATCAATAAGATTGTCAATGCAATTATCAAGTTTGCCGATCTTCAAAATAGTCTCGATAAAAACTATATTTTTGATATCGAAAAGTTTGCCTCTGTGGTCGGTAAGACCGGTCCTTATATTCTTTATACCTATTTACGAATTCACAAAATGATGCCGGATGAAGTTCCTACTTCTTTAAGTGATACCATCTACGATATTTACGATCGAAATCTTCGGCTAAAATTATTAGAAATGGGCAATGCTATCGATAGTGCGGTACAAGAAAGAAGACCCCATTATATTGCCGATTACCTCTATCATCTTTCGGTTATCGCTAACAATTTCTATCAAAATAATCACTTGCAATCGTTAACCGACGAACAGAAGAAAAATGATTATATCTATGTATTAAATCTTACTACGGAAGTTATTCAAACCCTACTCGATTTACTCGTTATTGAACTTCCTAGTGTCATGTAGGTGTTATTATGAAAACAGTAAGAAATTATCCCCAAGCTTTTATTACTGAAAAACAAGAAAAGCGTGTTCGTAAAGGGCATCCTTGGATTTATGCGGATGAGATTACCGAACTCCATGGAAATTTTGAAGATGGCGATTTAATCGATGTATTCAGTCCCAAAGGAAAATATTTAGGAACTGGTTTTATCAATCGTCATTCTAAAATTCGGATTCGACTTATCTCAAGAAATGCCAACGACACTTTTGATACTGCTTTTTGGAAAAGACGAATTGAATACGCTTGGCAATATCGTAAAACCGTCATGCCGAATGATCTCGATGCGGTGCGAATTATTTTTGGAGAGGCCGATTTCTTTCCAGGACTTACCGTCGATAAATTTCATGATGTTTTAGTTGTTCAAACTTTATCTTTGGGAATTGAAAAAAGAAAAGACATTCTTTTTCCGTTACTTGTTCAAGTCATAGAAAAAGATGGTTACCCGATTCGTGGGATATATGAACGAAACGATGTTAAAATTCGAACCCTTGAAGGGATGGAAGAAAATACGGGATGGTATCCACTCGAAGGAAAAGAAAATGGTCCGACCGAAACGATCATTAATGAAAATGGCATTCTTTATCACGTGGATTTTGCCAACGGTCAAAAAACCGGTTTCTTTTTAGACCAAAAATATAATCGCTTAGCGGTTCGGGAAATTAGTCGTGGAAAAAATGTGCTCGATTGTTTTACTCATACAGCTTCTTTTGCTTTAAATGCGGCTTTTGGTGGTGCTCAAAAAGTATGTGCCGTCGATATTTCTGAAACGGCTTTACAAGTTGCTCAAAAGAATATTGATGCTAATCCCGGTGCTTCCGTTATCGAACTACGTCAAGCAGACATTTTTGATTTATTAAAAACCCTCGAGGAAAAGAAAGATACCACGTACGATTTAATCATTCTCGATCCTCCCGCATTTACGAAAGCTAGAGATACCGTTTCGAATGCCTATCGCGGTTATAAAGAAATCAATTACCGGGCGATGAAAATTCTTCCACGAGGAGGCTATTTAGTTACCGCTTCTTGTTCCCATTTTATGA
>CANRCR010000004.1 GCA_947629165.1 uncultured Bacilli bacterium | reverse complement strand
CAATTATCATTTTTACTATATCATATCACTTTAATTTTTTTTACTTTTTGGTCTCACATCATTTACAACTACACAAAATTTATCTATAAAAAGAAAAAAACTTCAAATATGAAGTTTTATTTCGTTCCTTCTGGAAGTTTGTTGTCTTTTAAAGTAAATACTGCTGAAAGAATTGTTAAAATCATAGCAACCCATCCGAATAATGCTCCAAGAAGAAGATAAATTGCATGTCCAATAATTCCAAGAATGTTTCCAGTAATTTTAATTCCTAATGGTTTTGACTTTACTAGAGCTACAATGTGTAATACTAAGCAAACAGCAGAAAAAACCAATAATACATTTCTTAACATTTCTGTTGAACTTGTTTGACCTGTTGTCATTGCTTCATTTACAGCAGCCCCTACAAGGACAAAAATGGCAATGAAATATAAAACGGATGCAATAATATCTAAAATACCTGCGGCTTTGTTTAATTTTAATGCGTCCACCTCTTTCACTCCTTTCTTCCCAATACTTCAAACCCGACTGGATCTGTTGAATTTATTTTATCATAATTTTTATACTTTTTACAATCCCTTTTTAGGTAATTTAATTTACTGTTTTTTTTCACGTTGCTCATCAATTTATTCTTCCAAATTCATATTGCCCACTCTTTTCTATTTCATACTTGACTTTTCTTGTTCATTATCGTGTACGAATCCATATTTTGTACAAAGTGCATTCCATCTTGCTTGGCTTTCTCTTAAACCAATATAATCATCTGGGTCACGATTTATAAACTTCAGTTTATCTTCGGTTATAAATGCTGTACCATAAGTAGTAAGTAAAGGTTTAATTTCTTTATCACACCCCATAAATTCTAATTGTTCACATTTTGTTTCGAGACCCGTTAGTAAAGTAGCTTGAATATTTCCCAATATATTTTGAGGTCCAGGGCGTCCCGTAAGATTAAAATTCAATTCGATACTTCGAAATAATTCACTTACTTGATTGGGATTTGGTAGCCATTTACTCATTTCTTGCTCTAATGGAGCAATTCCTAAATTAGCAAAGTAGCAGTTACATAAAGGTTCAAAGCCAATTAAACTTGCCATTTGCAAAACAAAACTTGTCTCCACAAAGTAGTCCGAAGCTTTTTCGGATGTGCCTGGGACAAGTAACAAAGCAAATAATTCTGTGAATCCTTCGGTAAGGCCTCGATTTCGATCGTTTTCTGAAAGAGGTGGTATTTTGTCAAAACCACAATAACAAATTTTTTCTTCTTTATCATAATGACTCGAAGCCATATGTGTTAGTTCATGAATAAGTGTACCCGAATAATAATTCCAAAAGAATTGTTGGGGATTGGCAGCGCTTTGAGCAATATCCCACTTTCTTCTTACGGCATCATCATAAATATTTATTGTATTTTCTGGTATATTATATTCTCCACTAGTACCCACTTCTTTTGTTGAAACCGGTTGTTGGAAATCAATATTTAAGCCTAACGAAGTTTTTAAAGTTTTGACATTATTATAAAAAGTTTCAAGTAGTTGGTCAGGAATCGCCTGTTCAAGTAAATTTAAATAAGGGGTTAAAAACTCTTTATTATCAATTTGATTGTTATTTTCTATTAAACCCGTAAGACGATCACTATAATAAATGAATCCTCTGTTTGGATGAATTACTTTTTCTATTTCTTTTTGCTCATCCGAAGTTAATTCCTTTAATTGCCCATTTTCTAACCTAGTAACTTCTATTCGATCTTGATGAAACTTCACACTATAGCATTTTTTATTCAATGTGAAAAAATAGTCCTTCATCAAAACACCTTCTTTTTTATTCTCTACTTTAAATTATATAATAATTTAGGTTTTCTAGCAACGAAGTAGTTTTTTATTTTGAAGGAACTTTTTTTACTTTTTCCCAAGGGAAAGAATCTTTTCCAAAATGATAGTTTCTAGTTGTTTCTGCATACTTTTGTTTTTTTAAAGCAAGTTCTTTTATCATATTCTTCGGTGTAAAATCAAAATTATTTAGAATATATTCTTTTATTTCTATTTCGGGGATCTTATAAGTATGAAAAGTATCTATTTCTAGCATGACGGGTTTTGAAATACCGATGGCATAGGCAACACGCACTTCACATTCATCGGCCATCTGATTCGCCACTACGTTTTTGGCGACATATCGCGCATAATAGGCAGCACTTCGGTCCACTTTGGTGTAGTCTTTTCCACTAAAAGCACCTCCGCCATGATGGGCGAGACCTCCATAGGTATCAACCATCGTCTTTCTGCCTGTGACACCCGTATCCGCGATGGGACCTCCTACTACAAATCGTCCCGTTGGATTAATAAGTATTTCTGTCTCTTTACGCAATAACGTCTCAGGAATTACTTTTTTAATTACTTTTTCGATAATCTCTTTTCGTAATACCGTTAATTCTTTCGATGCATCGTGTTGGGTAGATAGTACTAACGTTTTCACATAGGTATCTTTTTCACTTTTCGCAAGTGTCACTTGGGCTTTTCCATCCGGCCTTAGCCCTTCGATAACTCCTTTCTTTCGTACTTCTTCGAGTCTTTTGGTTAACGCATGTGCTAAATTATGTACTAATGGCATACCATTTTCTGTTTCTTTGGTCGCATATCCGTACATGATTCCTTGATCTCCTGCACCGATATCCTTTTTGTTTACTCCTTGCGCAATATCGGGCGACTGGTTACTTATATCAATCACAAATTCACAGGTATTTCCATTAAAAAGGAGTTCGTCTCGATTATATCCGACTTCGACGATAACCTTGCGCACCACCTGTTCGATATCCACTTTCGCCTTACTTGTTATTTCTCCCATAATAAATACTTTGTTTTTGCTTAACGCTACCTCACAAGCGACCCGGGCATCTTCATCTTTTGCTAGGTAAGCATCCAAAATCGAATCGGCAATGAGGTCACTCAATTTATCAGGATGCCCCATCGTTACTGATTCTGTTGTAAATAATTTTTCCATTTTATCCTCCTTCTAAATTTACCTTACAAAAGAAAAACGTTTAAAGATAATCACTTTAAACGTTGGATTATCCTTATCTCTCGGCATTTACCGTAGGATTTAGCACCTAATTTAATAGGTTGCTGGACTTCACAGGGCCTATTCCCTCCATCACTCTCAATAAGGTAAATTTTTAAAAATTATTTATGTATTCATTATAAAACAATCTTATTTCTTTTTCAATATTATCTTTCTAGGAAACTACAAATATTAATTCGCGCTTCCTGTGCATGATTTTGATCGAGATAAAAAATGTTGGCATTCTCGTATTTCTTTAAATCTATCGGTGTTTTAAACTGAACTAAATAGAAAAGCCCTCCTTTTGGTGTTGTCATTTTACTAATTTGATTCGAACTTTTTAGTATGTTTCTACTTTTTTCTAACAAAGAACGATAAATCCGTATTTTTTTTGAGATTAATGCACGTAAATCATTATGATTTAAGTAATCTAACACGACGTATTGAAGAAACGTTGAAGTACATAAATCATAACTTTTCTTTATTTGATAAAGCTGTTCCATCGCGTGATGCGTCACTATGTAACCGACATTAATCGAGGGACTGATTAGTTTTGAAAATGTTCCCAAATAGATAACATTTTCTCCCTGATTTAACTCGTATAATGTAGGATATTTTTGATCAGTATAGTTAAGATAATGGTACGGGTCATCTTCGATAACTAAAAGACGATAGGTGTTGATAATTTTTAAAAAAGCTTTTCTTTCCTCGATGGACCAAGTGTATCCGGTTGGATTATTAAACGTAGGAACAACGTAGATTAATTGGGGTTTTTGTTCCTTTATCTTCTCTTCCAAAACTTGAAGATCAAGTCCTTCTTCCATTAACGGAATTCCAGTCACCTTTAACTTTTTTCTACTAAACACCTCTAGGGCACTATAATAGGTAGGTTCTTCGACTAGAATTTTATCGTTTTCTTTAAGGAAAGTATCAACGACGAGATTAATCGATTGTTGGGATCCTGTAGTAATTAAGATTTCCTGATCCGTCACCTTCATCTGTTCATTTTGATTTAAAAAAGTAGCAATCGTTTTTCTTAATTCTTTTAGTCCCTTTGGCGATACGTAGGTATTAAAATCTATGTCACTTTGAAGGACCCGCTCAATACTCTCGTTAATTTCTTTTTGATTAATTACATTGTATAAACCACTCGAATAATTCATTATTTTCTCCTCAATATATATAAAGCACTTTTGCCATCATCCTGTACTTGAATATCAAAGTATGGACTTAGTAATTTTTCATACGTATCCCTAGAAATCCAATCAAAAGTCGTTATATGTGGTGCATACCCTTCTCTTACTTGAATATGCTCTACTTTATTTCCTACTAAATAAGCTATTTCTAAATAGGTAACTTCATCAATTACATATTCTTTTATCATTGGCTTGGTCGATGGTTTTTTAGAAAAAGTATTAAAGACAAATAATCCGTTAGGACGAAAAATCTGACTTAACTTTTTTGAATCCACCTCTAATAGCCAATAATTGATTGCTTGTTCACAAAAAACTTTATCATACGTTTGATTGGGATGATCGATAAAACTTTGAACGCTTTGATTAAATACTTTTATCCCAAGTGTTTCTAAATCTTCCGGAATCATATCTTTTTCTTGATCTAAGTAGGTGACATCCTCTACTTGTTTCTTTAATTCTTTCGTTAATCTTCCATTTCCTCCACATAAATCGAGCACTTTATCGTTTTTATTAAAGGTTATGGGGTCCATTAAATACTGGACTCCCTTTTTAAAATAACGTTTGTATAACGCTTCATAAACATCGTGTTTTGGATATTTCATTTTAATCACTTCTTTCTATAATAAATTTCCATCTTCATCGAAAAGATAAAATAAACCGTGGTATTGGATATTAAAAGAGGTCGTGTTACTTCGTATCGAATCTCTTACTGTTCCTGGAAAAGCATATTCCAAATAGGGAAGTTTTTCATCAAAGGTATGATTGATATGAACAATAACTTTCACTTTTGGATTTTTAAAAAGATGCGCTAATAAAGGAGCATTTAAAGTGGCTTTTTTCCTATTTACTAAGACTTCGTGTCGATTAAAATCAACTTTTTGGACGATGGTGTATTCATCTAGATTTTCTTTTCCACGAATCGTTGTAACAAAACTTTCTTGATTAATTCTTACCGCGACACTTCCAAAAAGATACTTATTTCCATAGAGTTGTTTTTCCATCAAATTACGGTACTGTTTTATATATTTTTTAAAAATAGTGAGGGTATCGTTTTCTTCGATTATGTGGTCTTTAATTACGGTATGGTAGTAATCATCTTTCATCGTCTCTTCGATAAACTTTTGTTTATTTTCAAGGAGAAAGAAACTTTTTTCTTTGGTTAGCGCGTAGTCCATCGATTGAAAATGGAGTATAAAAAAATTCTCGGTTCCTTGTAACAATTCTTTATATTGTTGATCAATGGTGGTGGCTTCTAAATCGGTTATTTCTTTTTCCTTATAGTGAATCATTTCTAAACATCTCACTTACTAATTGATTAGCAATCGCTTCTTTTCCCGATACTGGAATGTAGTCATGCCAATCTTTAACGATATAAGCTAAATGATTCCCTTTTCGGATATTACTTAAATCGTTTGCTACTACTAAATCACATTTGTTCTTTTCTTTTAATTTTGTGGCTACTTCGATTAATTCTTCCTGCGTTACTCCATCTAATAATTTAAAACCTATTAAATGGGTAGCAGGACTCATTTCTTTAATTAATGAGATTATTTTAGGCGTTCTTTTTAATTTAATAATAAGATCTTCTTCGTTCGAGGAAATCTTGTTGGCAACGAGTTTATTTACATTTTGACAAATTAAGTCGTAAGGATCTTTTTCAGGATGCCCTTTTATATTGTCACTTATGTTTCTTGCCGTTGTAACAAAATCAACGGTGTAATCCGATACGGCCATAGAATGGATAATGTAATCGATTTTTTCCTTTTTTAGTAATGTTTCGATTGTTCTTTTCAAGTCTTCGGTATTGATAATTTCTAGTACTTCGATTTTACTATTTTGTGGCCTTACAGCCGTTTTGGAACATACATAATAAATCTTTTCGATACGTTCTTCTTCCTGCGTCATCAATTGATTAGCAATCGTACAACCTAATTTACCCGAACTGCTATTCGTTATTTTTCGAACATTATCGATTCTTTCACTGGTACCTCCCGAGGTAATAATAATTTTATATTTCATCTTATTTTCCTCCTTGCACTTCCATTGTATGGCCGGATTATTAATAAGTAAAATATATATTTATTATGATATTAATAAGACACACTTATAATAAACTATTAAAAAAAAGATATCTCTATCTTTTTATTTACTTATACCAGTAGGTTGGTTGGTGTTCTCTTTTCCACTCGTTCGTTCGATTGTTTCATTACTTTTTATACGCATCTGATAGGTTGGAAAAAGTCCTCCACACACCGTTGGGATTTCATGAACATCCGTAATTTGTCGATTCTTTAAAGCATTACTACGTACTCTTTCTAAATTACTATCAACACGATCGGTTAATGCCCAATAGGATACACCCGATAGATGTACTCCTGAAGTTCTAATTATTTCGGATAATTTTTCAATTTTAGCAGTTTTAAGTTGATATACTTGTTGCAAAGTAGCATCGGGATTCGGACCAAAAACATGTGATACATCTAATCTACCTAGAGACATATCAAATTCGGTTATCTGAATTTTCATTTCCTGTTCTTCTAGTTTTCTTAAATCTTCTAAACTTCTTTTCACACTATCTAAATCTTGCGTAATGGTAATGTGCATTTGAGTACCCATTGTATCAATTAATCCTGGTCGGAGGGAATGGATTTGATTTAAAGTTTCTATTACTTTCTTTCTTCGCTCGTCATTTTCTAAAAATGGCTCATTATACAAATAAGAAACTCCCTCTGGCTTATGTTCGAAAGCATAATCAAAGCAAGACAATAACTCGGGTAATGTTATTCCATATTTTTCTTCCCATATATTAAAGTATTCCCCTTGTTGATTTTTTTCGAAGCTTATTATTTCATTAAACAAATCGATAGCACCTATCACTGGTTTTTCTTTTCCATCAAACATTACTTTGTGACTATTATTGTAACTATTTATAAAATCGATACTTGCTTTAACATAATCTTTTATTAATTCAATTATCTCTTCTTTCGATTTATTTTCCAATACACGACCAGTTTCTTTTACTAATAACGAATGATATCGTACTTGTTTCCCATTTCGATAAGCAAAATCTAAATCTCTTTGGGCATGATAGAAATCAAATTGATTACTTTTATCACTATCGTATTTATTAACTACAAAGTGAATTTTACCTGATTCGATTAAAAGGCAATTGAAATTGGACAATTGTTCATTCAATAATACCATTTCATCATACATATCCGGATCTTTTATCTGGTCTCTCTCTTCCGAAATAAAATGGTGATTTCGTGCTAATATTTCCTGACTTCTAGGATGCGTCTTTTCAAGAACAGACATTAATTCTTCTTCGGAAGCAAGTCCTAAATAATTTAGACGATTACTCCTCGATTCTATCATTCCTTGATCATGATAAACAAGTGTATCTTGATAAGTTTTAAAGGCCTTCCTTTTAGCAGTTTCTAAATCCATTCCATTCATAGATTCAAATATACCTTTTACATTATTTATCTGATCACATTCTGCCACGAATTTAATTAATTCATCGAGCGATTGGCACTGAATTATAGATAACAAGTCGATCTGTTCGGTACTAAAGTAACCTCCTATAACAGAAGAAGGTACTTGTAAACTGTAATTATTCATATATATGTCACCTACTTTATAGAACTATTATTTATTTTTTAGACAGATTATCAAATTGCTCTTTACTTGGACTTATATTTTTATTTCATCCCCTTCTTTTTGGCTGAATCTTCAAATTCAATTATATTTTCAATATTACAGTCTAAAATCTCAGCTATTTTTTTTATTGCGGCAATACTCATATCTTCATTTTTCGATATTTTAGAAATTGTTGCTGAAGACAATTTTGTTAGTTTTCGTAATCGAGTTTTGGTCATCCTATGCTTTTTTAATTCACATTCTAAAGGAAGATAGGAAATTGTTTTCATTTTATTTCACATCCTTTATACTTTCAAATTAATTATATCATAATTATTTATATTTTAAATATTTTATTTAAATATATATACTATTAATTCGTAAAATTAAAATAAATGTTTATAATTTTAAACTATTTCTATATGAAAACAAAAAAATCAGCTTAAAAGCTGATCCAAAATAAATGTTCCCATTGGGAAACCTTAATTTTACGGGGATTTTTGACATTTTTGGGAACAATTTAAATTTTTGTGCACATTTTGATAACATTTTAAGTTGTTTTACTACTTTTTTAGCATTTTTTAACAAAAGAAAAATCTCGTCGTCCCTTTATTTATGGGACTTTGCGAGATTATTTACCACAACAATTTTTATACTTTTTACCACTGCCGCATGGACATGGATCGTTTCTTCCTATTTTCTTTACTCTTTTTGGAGCGCTCTTTTTATCACTTTTATCTTCGTTGGTCATTTTTTCTTTTACAACTTCTTTTCGTTCGATGTTTTGTCTTACTTCGGCACGAACTAGGAATGTTGTAACATCTTTATCAATTCTTTGTTGCATTTGATCGAATAAATCGAATCCTTCCATCGTGTACGCACGAAGCGGATCTTCTTGACCATATCCTCTTAGACCAATACCTTCTCTTAAATGCGATAAAGTATTAATGTGTTCCATCCAGTAATTATCGATAATATTAAGAGTGATTGCTTTTTCAAATTCATCACGAATTTCAGGCGGTAAATCTTTTAATTTTGATTCATATTCTTTAACGACCTTATCGTATAAGTAATCGGTCATTTCTTCTTCTGTTTTATTATCAATTTCTTCTTTTTTAATATTCTTTTTTAAGAGGTTTTCATTTACATAGTCTGTTATTTCAGCTACATCTTGATTCGTTAAATGTCCTTCTGGATATACATGTGATTTGACTAAATCAGAAACATGGTTACGGAAAGATTCTAATACTGTCGTATGGATTGATTCACTATCCAAAATTTCATTACGTCTTCCATACATGATTTCTCTTTGTTGATTCATAACATCATCGTATTGAAGTAATTGTTTACGAATATCGAAGTTATTTCCTTCAACACGTTGTTGTGCAGAAGAGATTGCTTTCGTAAAGGCTTTACTTTGAATTGGTTGATCATTAAATCCAAAGGATTGCATCATCGTTTTAATACGATCCGAACCGAAGCGAACCATAAGGTCGTCTTCCATCGAAACAAAGAATTGTGTAAATCCAGGATCTCCTTGCCGTCCTGAACGACCACGTAACTGGTTATCGATACGGCGTGATTCATGACGTTCGGTTCCGATTACACATAATCCACCTAATTCTCTCACTTCATCTGACAATTTAATATCGGTTCCACGTCCAGCCATGTTAGTAGCAATGGTTACGGATTTACCCATACCAATTTTTTCAATGATTTCTGCTTCACGAGCATGGTTTTTAGCGTTTAAAACTTCATGTGGGATATGTTTTTGTTTTAATAAACTACTTACTAATTCACTGGTTTCAATAGCAATCGTACCTACTAAGACAGGTTGCCCATTTTTATAACGACGTTCGATTTCATTTATGATTGCTTTATATTTTGCTTGTTTTGTAGCATACACTAAATCAGGTGCATCCGTACGAATTACTGGCATATTAGTTGGTATTGTAATAACATACATGTTGTAAATATTACGGAATTCTTCCTCTTCTGTCTTCGCTGTACCGGTCATTCCAGCTAGTTTTTTGTACATACGGAACAAATTTTGGAACGTAATAGTGGCAAGCGTTTTAGTCTCTTGATTGATTGTTACGCCCTCTTTTGCTTCCAAAGCTTGATGTAAACCATCACTAAAAGCACGTCCTGGCATTAAGCGCCCTGTAAACTGATCGACAATAATAATCTTATCTTCTTGAACAACATAATCGACATCTTTACGCATAGAGAAATTAGCACGTAAAGCTTGATTGATATAGTGTACTAAAGAGGCCGCTTTTAAATCATAAAGATTATCTATTTTAAAATGTTTTTCGGCCTTTGTTACTCCTTCGTCCGTAAGTGAAACACTTTTTGTTTTTTCATCGTATATAAAATCTTTTTCTTTCTTTAAGGTCTTGGCAAAGCGATCGGCATCGATATAAAGATTGGCACTTTGCATTTGACCTCCAGAAATAATTAATGGCGTTCTCGCTTCATCAATTAAAACCGAATCCACCTCGTCGACAATAGCAAAATTTAGTGGACGTTGTACACGATCTTCTTTACGAACAACCATGTTATCACGCAAATAATCGAATCCAACCTCATTATTAGTAGTATATAAAATATCACAAGCATATTGGTCTTGTTTTTCTTTCGGTGTTAAATCACGGCGATTGATACCTACGGTTAGTCCTAAAAAGTTATAAACTTTTCCCATCCAGTTCGCATCACGATCGGCTAGGTATTCATTGACCGTTACAATATGTACTCCTTTTCCTGTTAAGGCATTTAAATACGCAGGCATCGTTGCTACCAATGTTTTTCCTTCACCAGTTTTCATCTCGGCAATATTACCGTAATGAATGGCAAGTGCACCTAATATTTGTACATAGAATGGTTTTAGTCCAATAGCTCGGTAATCGGCTTCACGAACCACCGCAAAAGCTTCGACTAATATATCTTCTAAAGTTTCTCCATCTTCTAATCTCTTTTTAAATTCTACTGTTTTATTCTTTAATTGTTCATCGGTTAATTTTTGCATTTCTTCATCTAATGCATCTACTTTTTCGGCGATAGCATTAAACTTTTTTAATTCTTTATATTCATGATCAAAAAGACTTTTAAATATACTCATCTGAATCACTCCTTTAGATATCTTCTATTTTAACAAAAATGAAATAAAAATAAAAGTTTTTTCCCTATTATTACATATTATTTCACAAAAGAAAGAATAAGTATTTCTTATTCCTTCTCTTTTCGTAGATAAAATTTTATTCAGCCTCGATAATTCCGTAATCTCCATCTTTTCTCTTATAGATTACTGTTGGCTGATTGGTATCGACATCTTTAAACAAATAAAATTGGTGACCGAGTAATTCCATTTGAAGAATAGCTTCTTCTTCACTCATTGGTTTTACTTCGACTTTTTTGCGTTTTACAATCACTTCTTTTTCCTCTTCCTCTTCTTGTTCTAAATTATCGAATAGGAATTCTTTCTTGTCTCTTATTTGTGATTGTAAGCGGGTCTTATTCTTTCGAATCTGCCTTTCTAATTTCTCTACTACGACGTCGATAGCAGCATAGAAATCATCTTGTGACTCCTCTGCTCTTAAGATATAAGATTTTAGGGGAATCGTAACTTCTACCTTGTCTTGATGATTACGAAGTTTCACCAAAACATTTGCATTTACAGTTGCACTATTGTCGACATACTTATCTAATTTTGCCAACTTTTCATTTGCATAATCTGTCATTGCTTGGGTAATTTTTGTCTTTTCCCCTCTGATTGTAACTTTCATGTACAATTCGTCCTCCTTTTCTATATCATATCATAGTTTCCTTAAAAATTTATCTAATTTTGTCTTTTTTCCATAATTTTTCAAAAAAAAGAACCGCTTAGGCGGTTGTTACTGCTTCTTGGATTGGGGTCACATTAACGGCTTGTAATCCTTTTGAAGTTTCAAGCAATTTAAATTCTACCGTTTGTCCTTCAGCTAATGTTTTGTATCCTTCACATTTAATGGCTGAATAGTGTACGAATATATCTTCTTTCCCAGGGCTATCAATAAATCCGTAACCTTTCTCATTGTTGAACCACTTTACTGTACCTCTCACAGCATTTCCTCCTTCTTTCTCTTCAACTATTTGCGTTTTCATGAATAACACTCCTTTTTTGCGCATATCCATCTTATCAAAAAAATTACTCTTTGGTAAAAATTTCCTTAACTTGTCATTTTAGTGCCTTTTTCGGTAACAAATTCATAAAATTCGACAAAAAATACCAAATTTTTACAAATTTTTTACCAATTAATACCAATTTAATTCTTTGGGCTATTTTTTGTATATAATTTTTATGATTTAGAATTCCGAGGTGTGCAGTATGAAGGAATTATTTTTAAATAAAACTATGAACTTAATTCAACAATATCATGATCCATATACAAAAGAAGAATTAGAATTATTACGTTATGGACTGGAGGGAATTTATTTAACCCTTACTAAACTTGTGGTTATCGTTCTTTTGGCTTTCTTGCTCCATATGGAACAGGAAGTTTTTCTAATATTAATTCTCTTTAATATTATTCGTTTTACTGGTTTTGGAGTACATGCTGGCGATAGTAAAACTTGTTTAATTACTTCTACAATTTATTTTATTGTAATCCCTTATATTTTTTTACATTTATCAATGAATCTTTGGATTCAGGCAGTTATTTGTGGTATTTGTCTCTTATCTTATCTCTTATATGCTCCTAGTGACACCGTAAAAAGACCTCTTCGAAATAAAAAGAAAAGGTTAATTCGAAAAATTGTTACCGTTATTATTGGAATTATCTATACACTTGGTGTTTTTCTCATTCCAAATGATACGATTAGTCGCTTGTTACTCATCTCTTTAATTATTCAAATGATTGTTATTTTACCAATTACTTATCGTATTTTAGGACAACCTTATTGTAATTGGAAAAAGGTCAATTAGGTGAAGTGTACAGCAATGTACTTCACATAGAGAAGAATTAAAGGAGGTAGTAAAAATGAAAAAAATGTTATCATTAGCTTTAGCTGCTGCTGCAATGGTTGCGTCAAGTGCTGCAAGTCTTGGATGCTTAATTATTATGATTGACGAACCTGTTGCTCCAAAAAGTTTACAAGATTAAAAGAAGAGCCTATCATAGGCTCTTTTTAGTAGGATCGATTACTAATCTTAAAATATAAAAATGGTTTATAATACTATTCTCTGCTTTAAATATTGGATTTTCTTTAATTATTCTGTCTGCATAATATAAGCCTTTACCATGACCAGCACCTTTTGTTGTATAACCCTTTTTATTTACTTTCGATAAATCGATAGTGCCAGTAAAACTGTTGGATATAACAATATTCAATTTATTTTTTAACTCATATATTTCGATAGCCATACTTTTTTCTTTGGAATTCATTGTAGCATCAATCGCATTATCTAAATAGATTCCAAATAGTCGACATAAAATTTTGTAATCGGGTTCATCGATTCTTTTTAAATACTTTTTTGATTGCTTACTAATATCCACTTTAATTTCAATTTTTTTATTTTTAGCTAGAATAATTTTATAATATAATAATCCTTTAATACCGCCTTCCGGTAACTCTTTTAAAGACTTTTGCCAACTCGTATCCACTTCCATTTTCTGCGTTAATTTTTGATTTATAAATTCTTTTATTTCTTTATCTTTTACTTTTGTCTGTAAAATGGCTAAATCATTTTTGTACTCATGTCTTTCTACTTCGATACTATCGGCTAATTGTTCAAACTCACTTACATATTTAAGTAATTCATCATACTGATCTGTTAAGATAATATATTCATTTGTTTCCCTACTATACAAACTAAACAATATAATAAAAATCATAACGGTCAGTAAACAAATAAAGGATTCGGGCGTAAATTTATAGATATTAGCTATAATCGAAAAAATTACACTTAAGATAATAATTGTTAGTATAATAAAAGTAATGGTTTCTTTCCATTTTATTTTGTCAATTTTACTTACTAATTTACTGCACATATTATTAACAATTTTTATTTTACTAATAAGATAAGCAAGTAGGCTAATACTGATATTAGATAGAATCATAATCCATGGTACAGATCGAGCTACTTCTACATTAGGAAGGGTTATAAAGACAATTGGTGAAAGAATTAATTCTGCAAGAAAAACCAATATCATAAATATTCCTGTATCGACGACTGCTTCAGTTATAGAAAAAGAAAATATAAATTTATAAATTATTAAAAATATTAAATAGGATAAAATAGGAGTTATAATTTGATACTTTTCTATTGTTATAAACGAAACCAAACATGCTCCAATTAAAATAATTATAATTTTGTTAAGGCTAAATTTTAAAGTAGGTTCGTTAATTAATTTTCGTATCGTAAAGAAACCTGCTATTAATAGAATTTCATTACATATAATTCTAGTTATTGCTATTAACACGGCGTCTCAACTCCTTTTTGTAATCTCTTGAGATAAGATAACTGCTCTCGCCATTTTTGAATAAAATTTTTGTTTCGATTGTATCGTACTCTGCGATTTGATCAAGATTTACAATCATACTTCTACTTACTTTCATAAAACGTTTTTCTTTCTCTAAAATTTTAGCAATTTGATTGACGGATTTATTAATATATTGTTCTCCATAGGTGGTTTTAATTTTACATAGTTTTGAATCCGGTTCTTTTTCGATATAGACGATATGCCGGTACTCAATCTTACGAACGACATGCTCATATTCAAAAGTGAGCATTTTATGACGATGGTCATAGTGTTTGATTGCTAGTTCTAACACTTCTTTTACTTTCTTTTCACAATTATCCAACTTATTAATATAATCAAGTAAATAGAGCCGATTGCTCATAGCATCGTATTTGTACTGATTATAAGCAGTAACAATCACGATAATCGATACCCAATCATCATATTCTTCACGAATATAACGTGCTGCATCGAGTCCAGAACTCTTTCCCATTTGAATATCTAATAAATAAACTTTAAAGCCCATTTCTTTATTTACTACATCACGAAACTTCTTCCCATAATCATCTAATAAAATACATTGGTATTCCATATCGTAGTTCATCATAAAACGATCTACCAATTGTTTCATTTCTTCTATAAATTCATGACTATCATCACAAATAATAAAATTAATCATTTTTATCACTCTTTCTAATTAATTTAAGGCACTTAAAAAGGTATAGTAGATGTTATACCCTTTTTTGTTTTATTTTAGATTTTATCTCTTTAAATTTGGGAGGCCTTTTATCCGTAATAATATTGGTGTAGCATACAAACCATATAATTAAAATAAATAACACTCCATAAATCGACATAGCAAGAATAGAATCGTTTAGGACATAGAAGATCGATGTTAAAGCAAATAAAGCATCAATTACATATATTATTAACACCGTAGTTCGTTGAGAAAAATTCATTCCTAAAAGTTGATGATGTAAATGTTGTTTATCCGCTTGAAAAGGTGCTTGTCCTTTTAATAGTCTTCTAATAATAGCAAATAAGGTATCTAATATTGGAATCGCAATAATCGATAAAGGAACAAATATCGTTGTAAAAGCAGTGGTTTTAAATCCTAATAAGGAAATAATTGCGATCATAAATCCCATAAATTGGGAACAATCTCCAGCGAAAATCTTGGCGGGATAAAAGTTGTGCAGTAAAAATCCTAAAGTAGCGCCTAGCATGATGAAACTGAGAATCATTTCTAAACTCCCGACACGCATTTGATAAAAACAAATAATACCGGTCGTTAAGTAGAAAATAGAGGATATTCCCCCACTCAATCCATCGAGTCCGTCGATTAAGTTTATGACATTCACACAAGCGACGATGAAAAAGATCGTAATGGGATAAGAATAGATTCCAAAGTTAATTTTAGGTAAACCTAAAATGGTAATATTTTCCATTAAAATTCCACCGTAAATAGTAACTACTAATGCCGCAGCAATTTGACCGATGAGTTTATAAGATGCTCTCAAATCATGAATATCATCCATAATACCAGTCAAGATAATAAGGAATCCTCCAATTAAAATAGCATTCATTTTAACACTGTGTGTACCAAAGATCATGTAGCCAACCAGAAAACTTAAAAAAATTCCAACGCCCCCTAATTTAGGGATGGGTTTTTTATGAATATGACGTTTCCCTTCATCATTTCGGGGAACATCGATTGCTCCTATATGGTGTGCCATGCGTTTCATCACTGGCATAATAAGTGCACTTACAATAAACGTCGTTAGTACCATAACAATAACATTGGTTACTTCTTTATCGAACATAAACGACACCTCTTTATAACTCATTACCTAGATTATAGCAAATTAAAATTCTATTGTAAAAGAAAAAAACCTATTTTTATAAGGTTTTATCTTCTCTAATTATCTAAAAGTTCTAAATGATTTAATAGTACTCCTGTTCCTTCTGCAACACAAGTAAGCGGACTGTCAGCAACAAATACAGGCACTTGTAATTCTTCTTTTAAAAGTTGTGGAATTCCTTCGAGTAAGGCTCCTCCTCCGGTTAAGATAATTCCTTTATCCACAATATCTGCGGATAACTCTGGTGGGGTTTGCTCTAAAACCGATTTGGTTGCTCTTACGAGTTTCATCGCATCTTCTTTTAAAGCGGATTCTATTTCTTCCTGTGTTACTGTGATGGTTCGAGGAAGACCACTCACAGCATCTCTTCCTTTCACTTCCATGGTTTCCTCTTTACTGCTATCGTATACGGTTCCTATTTCTTTTTTAATTTGCTCTGCCGTTCGGTCGCCAATTATAATTTTATGCTTGTCCTTTATATATTTCACAATGTCGTTATCAAAAGTATTTCCAGCAATACGAATCGATTCACTATTTACAATTCCTCCTAATGATAGGATGGCAATATCCGTCGTTCCTCCCCCAATATCGATGACCATATTTCCACTCGGTTTGGCAATATCGAGTCCAGCTCCGACCGCGGCTACTTTGGGTTCTTCCTCTAAAAATACTTTTCTTGCTCCCGTATGTTCTGCCGCCTCGACAATCGCGGTTTTTTCTACTTGTGTAATATTAGATGGACAGCAAATTAAAATACGCGGTTTTAAAATTCGTTTCCCAATGGCTTTTTTTATAAAATGATCGAGCATGGCACCCGTAATATCAAAATCCGCAATGACACCGTCTTTCATAGGGCGAATGGCTTTAATTTTACCTGGTGTTCTACCCAACATTTCATTTGCTTCATTTCCCACGGCTAATACTTTTTTGGTATCTGAATCTATCGCAACAACGGATGGCTCGTTCAATACAATTCCTTGTCCTTTTACATAGATTACTACATTTGCTGTTCCAAGATCGATTCCAATATCTTTCATGTTATATCTCCTTCTACTTTTTTATTTTCATTTCCATATATTTCTTTTTCGTCGATTCTCCTCCCCGAATATGTCTTTCTTCTTTATGATGATTTAAAATGGAGCTAATTCGAGAAGCCAGTTCCAAGTCAATATCAGTTAATCTTTCTTTTAAATCTTTATGGACGGTACTTTTCGAAACATTAAAATGGCTTGCAATCGCACGAATCGTTTCTTTGGTTTTCTCCATATATAAGGCTTCCTGTAAAACTCTTTCTTTCATCTCTTTTTTCAACTTTATCACCTAATAAAGTTTATAATTTAGCACCTTGTTTTATGAAGAAAAAAAGGCTTTACGCCTATAAATCACTCATTTTTTTGTTGTAGATTGCTTCGGGATCCATTACTTGTCCTTGATAGTATATTTCAAAATGTAAATGATTTCCAAGATTACTATCGAGGGTATTGGTTCCACTCTTACCGATCATTTGTCCTTGTGTTACGGTATCGTCTTTCTTTACAGCTACTTCACTTAAACTTTGATATACACTAATCAAATCGTTTTCGTGACGAATTTTGACTGTTTTACCTAAAAGTTCGTTGTCTTCGACGGATAGTACTGTTCCATCGAGTACGGCTAATACATCAAAGGTTGTATCGAGCGTATAATCGGCTCCAGAGTTTTGCATATACGTATTTTCATAATAAATCAAAGCGTTTTGCTGTTTTTCTTGTTCCGCTTTGGAATCATAAAAATAACGCGCGATGGTAACTGCCGAATCGCTATACGGACGAATAATCGTCTTTTCCGTATTAACGACTGGGACCTCTTGCTCTGCTACCACATTGGATACATAGGTTAAGTCTTCTTCTTCCGGTTGTACACTTTGTAATGCATTCGTTAAGAAGAAAGCACTTAAAACAATTACTAATGTTGCCGTCGTATAGATCATCGGTAATACAAATGCTTTCAATTTCAATCTTTTTTTCATCTTTTTTTCCACCTCATTAAGAGTTTGAACGAAAGATAAAAAAATATACATCATTTAAAAGATTATTTTCGAGGATTCAAAAATATCATAAATAAAATTTGTTGTTAAATAAATTAAAGCAAATCCTAATAAGAAGTAAAAGATACGTGCTTGAACGACGCGATTCTTTTTAAAAATTCCATTTATATTAACCGCTTCTAAACTCCATAAAACGAGTGGTGTCATCACTAAGTATAAAAGAAATTTAGCGCTCATCTTCCGTTCCTTCTCTCGTCACTTCAACTTCAATAAAATCTTCATAAGATACGGGTTGTTGTTCTTCTTTTGGCTCTATTTCTTCTTTGGTTTCTACTTTATTTTTTTCTTTTTCATAAGCATGAATTTGATTGATTCTTCTTTGATGTCTTGGTTCGTTTGAAAAATTTGTTTTAAAAAAAGCATCCACAATATCTAAAGCTTTAAACACGGGCATACTACCATTTAGTGCTAAAATATTGGCATCGTTATCTTTTCTTGTCGCAATGGCTTCCTTCGGCTGATCTACTTTCGCACAACGAACACCTTCAACTTTATTGCAAGCAATGGAAATACCTATTCCACTGCCACAAACAGCAATTCCAAAATCGACTTCTTTCGTTACTACTGCTTCTCCTAAGCGAAAGCCAAATTGAGGATAATCGACGCTTTCTTTCGAATTTGTTCCATAGTCAATTACTTCGTATTTCTTTTTTATTAAATATTTTATTAACTTTGTTTTTAGAAAAAGACCACGATGATCACTAGCGATTCCAATCTTCATTTTATTCCTTCTTTCTACTCTTCTTTTATTATAACACGAATTCCCTATTTATAACTATTTTATCATAAAAAAAACGCTTGATTAAGCGGCTTTTTCTTCTTTATCAAATCCATATTTTTTGTTAAATTTATCAACTCTTCCAGCTTTTGATGTACGAGATTGTTTTCCTGTATAGAACGGATGACATTTAGAACATACTTCAACATCGATTTCTTCTTTCGTAGATTTCGTCATGAAAGTATTTCCACAAGCACATACTACTTTTGCATCTTTGTATTCAGGATGGATTCCTTTTTTCATTTCTATCTCTCCTTCCGCCATGATGAATTTTCATCATAGTAATTCATTTGCTAACTTATTATAGCAATTATTTTTAAGGTACGCAAGTGTTTTTCTTGTTTTTATCTTTATTTAAGACTCGAGGAAACGAATTATCTCGTTGGCAATCGCTTCATATCCTTTGGCATTCGGATGGATATCGAACGGATTAGGTAAATAACTGGCATCTTTTTTTATACATTCATATATATCGACGTAATCGATTTTATATTTTGCACAAACTTGTTGATATTTATCTTTGATATAGGCAAATAAGGTATCGATTTCTTTGGCATTTTTTAGATACTGGTTCGGGAAGGGATTATAGTAACCGACCACAATCACTTGTCCTTTGGCAAATTGACGTATTAGGGATAAGGTTTGTTCAATATCGATAAAGACCGTATCTACTAAATCTTTCAAATCCTCTAACGAAGGAGCGGAGTTATATCCTTGAGAGGTCAATTGTTCTAAAAAATCGTTGGCACCAATCGAAACAGTAACTAAATTGGCTTCTCTTAGTGCGTATTTTAGATTTATTTCTTTTTGATTTATCCGTTTGGTCTTCCCTCCATTAATATCGTTTATAATATCTTTGGTACGAGCTCCACTCATTGTAAAATCTTTTATAAATTCTTTTAATAGATGATTTTTGTTTAAATAGTTGGCGACATAATCTACATATCCGTAATTAATTTCTCCATAGGGATTTTGTCCTGCCGCAAGAGAATCTCCTAACGCGACATAACGTATCCGATCATCACCAGCTGTTTTATAAATAAAAAACACACTAGAAAGCGTTAAAAATAAAATAAGTGGTTTACGGTACTTCCAGATTTTTTTAAACATAGGTTCCCTCCCAAAAAAAAGAGATTCGTTTCATAGTTTAGTCTATTTCAACGATCTCTATTTTAGCACCTACATTTGTCAATTTTTCTACTATTTCCTCGTATCCTCTTAAAATATGTTCGACATTCGTAATAATTGTTTCTCCATCGGCTACTAAGGCGGCTACCACCAATGCGGCACCTGCTCGCAAATCGGTTGCTTCTACTTCACATCCAGTTAAAGGTGTCGGTCCTTTAATCGAGGCTTTATTTCCCGCAGTTACAATATTAGCTCCCATTTTATTTAAATAAGGAACGTGCATAAAACGATTTTCAAATATGGTTTCTTCGACACTCGAAGTTCCTTTGCTTTGCGTTAATAAAACGGTAAACGGTTGTTGTAAGTCGGTAGGAAAACCAGGATATACCATTGTCTTAATCGAGGTTGGTTTATAATTATTTGGTTTACTGATACTAATATAATCTTCTCCTACTTCAGTATCGACTCCCATTTCTTCAAATTTTAAAAGTAACGATTCTAAATGTTTAGGAATAATGTTATCTATTTTTAGATAAGATCCACATAAGGCACCCATAATAGCATAAGTGCCTGCTTCAATTCGGTCTGGAATCACTTCGTGGAAGCATCCTTTTAATTCGGTAACACCTTTTATAATAATTTTAGAAGTACCCGCTCCACTAATGTGAGCGCCCATATTATTTAAGAAGGTGGCTACATTTACGATTTCTGGTTCTTTGGCTGCATTATCGATAACGGTCTCCCCTTTGGCAAGAACAGCCGCTAACATGATATTAATAGTCGCTCCGACCGAAGCAATATCGAGATAAATCTGATTCCCTTTTAATTCTTTCGCTTCGACTTTGTATAAATCATTTTCGATTGTGACCGTTGCTCCTAGGGCTTCAAATCCTTTTAAATGGAGATTAATGGGACGTTTTCCAATCGAACATCCTCCTGGGAAATACATACTAACTTTTTTATATTTTCCTAACAGGGCTCCCATAAAATAATACGATGCTCTTAATTTTTTGGAAATACTAGAAGGAATTTCTTTGTTCGTAATCGTACTTGGATCAATGACCATACTTTCACTTGCACGATTTACTTTGGCTCCTAAATATTCCAATATTTCACTTAAAGCATCGGTATCGGTTATTTCTGGAACATTGCATATGGTGACTTTATCGCTTGCTAAAATGGCCGCAGGAATAAGAGCTACGGCACTGTTTTTTGCACCACTAATACGAATGGAACCAGAAAGGGTTTTTCCACCGACAATCTTGATCGCTTTCATTTTTTACCTCCGTATTTATCATTATATTTTATTAATTAATAGGGTTTTTGTCCCTATTTTTGTTGAAATAATTGAATTTTTTGACGGATGGCATTTTTCATAGCTTCTTCTCCACTACCAATCACTTTACGAGGATCGTATTTTTCAGGATGTTCTTTAACAAATTCTATTACGGCATCGTGCCAAGCAATTTGTAGTTCGGTATTCACATTAATCTTACTGATTCCAGCAGCAATCGCCTTTTGAATTAGTTCGTCGGGGATGCCACTTCCTCCATGAAGAACAAGTGGAATCGGTAATGCCTCATTTAACCGTCGCATCGTTTCAAAATCGAGTTTTGGTTCACCTTTATAAAGACCATGAACGCTTCCTAGGGCAGGTGCTAATAAATCTACTTTTGTTTCATTATAAAATTTTATACAGTCATCAAACTTGGCGTATAGTAATTCGTTGGCAAGACCATCTTCTTCTCCTCCGATAGCACCAATTTCACCTTCGACCGTAACATTTTTCGCATGGGCATAGTTAACGACTTCTTTCGTAATCCGAATATTTTCATCGAGTGAAAATTTACTTCCGTCGATCATTACCGAAGTAAATCCAGCATCGATGGCACTTTTACATACTTCGAACGAAGAACCATGATCGACATGTAAACAAATATCCGTCGTTATATGTAAATCTTTCATTAAATTTGTTACCATTCCATAAACGACATCAAATCCACCCATGTATCTCATAGCGCCTTCGGATACACCTAAAATAAGTGGTGTATGAAGTTCTTCAGCCACTTCTAAAATATATCTTGTCCATTCCAAATTATTGATATTGAAATGTGGTACAGCATAATGATTTCTTTTCGCTTCTTCTAACATTTTTTGAGCATTTACTAGCATATAATCACCTAATTTAATCATAGTATATCGCTTAAAAGAAGTCAAATAAAAGCATCGTCCGTGGTGTCTATGCGTTGTCAATGAAAAAACGGATAGGTATTTGTTGTAGTGCCCTTTTTTTCTTTCCCATATATTATAGGGAAGGGAGAATAGATATTATGTACGGATATGGATATCCCGTTTATGGGTGCCCTAGTTATGGCGATAACAATAATTCTGGTAGTTGGCTATGGATAGTCATTATTATATTTATTGTTATTTTCTTATTCTGGGGAAATAATAATTGCAGTTCAAGAGGAAATAACAACTGCTGTTAAGAAGTTTTTCTCTTCAACTGAAAAAGACAAAGAGCTTTTCTTTGTCTTTTTTTAGTTATTAATGATTAAATAATTTTTTTCTAAGGCCTAAAATACCTATTACAGGAAGAATAATTAGTGGTATAAACATGGTGTTATTGGTCGTCGTTGTTACGCCTGTATTTGGAGCAGGTTCTTTAAATGGATAATCTTCCTCAGGTTTTTCTGGTACTGTTTCGGGTTTATACTCGAAAATTGCTTCTAAGATTGCATTTTCTTTGAAAGTAGCAATCGAAACATCAACATCTTCGCCTTCAATAGTAAACTTAGTAAATTTGAAATCGTGTTTGCCTTCGTTTTCAAATTCTTCTTCACGTTCCTTTATCTTTGCATTTAGTTTAGTTAGTTCCTCTTCACTTAAATCGTTTATTGTTTTTCCTTCTTCAAGTTCTAATTTAACAAGTTCAACTTGTTCGCCTTTATCATCTGTGTAGACGATAGTTAATTCGATTGTAAATTTAGGAACAACTGTAATATCCGTTGTAAGAATGGTATCCGGTTTAAGTTCAATTTCTACACCTTGCCCATTTATATAGACAAAACGACTAAATGCTACTTTGCCGGCGGGTACTTCTTTTAAGGCATCTAAATCATCATCGGCTCCACTTAAATCACCAAAGGTTTTGAATGAATCTAATTCGTATTCATGACCATTAGCAATTACTTTAATACCATAAATTGCTTTTACTTTCGTATTTTCAGTAAGTGGAGTTTCTTCTAATATATCAAGACCTGTTTCAGCGTCTACAAACTTCTTAAAGTTTGTTGGTTTTGTATAATCGAGACTTCCTAAAGTTGTATTTTCTTCAACTGTTCTTGTAAATGTTTCAGCACCCTCAATTACAATATCAATCATATATTTTGGAGTTATAGTAACATTATCATTAATAACGGAATCTGTTTTGCTATTAAGATCTTCAACAGTGATTGTTTGTCCTTTATCCGTTGAGTAAGAAACGAGATGTTTGTTTGGTTTTTCAAGTTGTTTTAGAGCAGTAACAATATCCGCATTGCTTGAAAGTTTGGTTCCCTCTAGAAGTTGATAATCATTAGTATCAATCTTAACAGTGACAGCATACTTGGAAACTAATTTAGTGTTTTTCGTAAATTGATACGTATTATCATCGTTCTTTAGTTGCGTTTTATCCTCATCTTGAACTTCGAAATATAAGAAAGTTCTTTCTGATTTTTCTTGAATATTATCAAACTTCGTGCTATCGGCTTGTTTAACATTTTCTAAAGTTCCATTCGAATCGATTTCAAAGGTTTCAGTTCCATTTTCTCCTTCGATCGTAATTTGAATATTATACTGAGCAGTTACCGTCGTATTTTTAGTAACCGGAGTACTTTCAGTAAATTCGGTATTATCTTCGGATACATATTTCTTGAAATTATAATCATCGGCAGCAACTTTAGATTTTAAAGTAGTCAAAGCATTTTGAATAGGTGTTTTCGTTGCAAGTTCAAGGTCAGCAATTGATTTGTTTTCTGAGAACTCGAAAGTACCAATAGTTTCACTTCCATATTGAATAGTAAGTCTAACATAATATACCGGTTTAATGGTAATATTATCGTTAACTTTATCAGTTAAAGTTATTGGAGTGTTTTCACCATAGACATAGCCATGTACTTGTTTATCTTCTTTTTCAAATACTTCAAGTGCTGCTTTAATTTCTGGAGTACCTAACTCTGTTCCTTCTTCTAAATAATAATCCGTATCATTAATAGTTACTTTAACATTAAAGATTGGAGTTAAAATAGCATTTTCTTCAAAAGGTGTTTCTTCGGTAACGATATTTCCATCTTCATCACGGAATTTTTCTGCAAATGTTCTATCTGCTTTCGATGTTACTGTTTGATAATCCGGTTGTTCTTTAATATCTTTTAACGTTTGATTTGAGTCTAGCTCAAAATCTTTATTTTGATCATCGGTTATACCTTTAATCGTTATCTTAATATTGTATTTTGCTAAAATCGTAGTATTTTTTGCAAATGTTGTTTCGGACACATCTATATCATGATTTCCATCTTCAGCAGTATAGTAATAACCTTTAAAGTTATGGTTTGTAGCCGTTTCTTGAGTTTTTAAATTATCAAGAGCTGCTGTAATCTTTTCTTGAGGATTGTAATCGGTAATTTTTCCGTTTTCAGGAATTTCAAAAGTCTCTTCACCAATCGTTAATAAAACGTTATAAGCAGCCGTTATCGTCATTGGCTCATTAACAATGGTGTCACCACTTACCTCTTCTAAATCCTCATTTACTTTATATTGTGAGAACTCTTTGTCAGAAGTTTCTTTAAGAGCATTAAGGGCATTCATTATATTTTGATTACTACTTAGTGGCATTCCTTCAGGAATAAATTCACTGGTTCCACCAACGGTAACCTTATAAGAAACTTTAGCAGAAATATCAATATGCGTATTGAAAATAGTATTTAATAATTCTTCTTCCGTGTATTCTTTACTTGATAATAAATCATAAAATTTATAGAATTGTTGATTTGATGCTATAGTGCTGTTTTTTAATGCTTCTAAGGATGTAGAAATCGCTTCCTGTTGGTCATCTTCCGATAAATTTTTACCTTCAAGGACATTATATCTTTTGACTTTATCTTCTGTTTCATCTTTATAATCTTCGTGAATTTTTACATCGTAGTGATAGATTCCAATAATCTCAATATCTTTAGTGATTTGGTATTTATCATCGACGGTTTGATCGGTACTATCCTTAAGTACTAACTTTTCAAAATGTAAATTGATGTTACTATCTTCATCCGTCTTATCAGTTCTTAATTTTGCTAAAGCGGCCTTGGCATCTTCATTAGTAAAATCATCGATGGTTTGATTTTCTTCAAGTAGATATTGGCTACCACTTATCGTTACCTTTACAAAATAAATTGGCGTTAAAGTTACATTGGCCTCAATCGGTTTATTTTCTTCAAACGTATGACTCTCTTCATCGATAAAACGAGAGAAGCGATCTTCATCTTTATCCCGATATTTAGCCTCTTTATAAGAAGAAGCATTAGCATCTTTCGTAAGGTCTTCTAGGGTTGAACCAATTTCTACCTCAAATGTTTTATTGGCATCTTCCGTAGCACCTTTAATTGTAACTTTTACATTGTATTCAGCCATTACTTTGGTATCTTTAGAGAATGTTTCATTCATTATTTCTTCAGCAATAGCTTCGATATTTTTTTCTTGTGATGTTTGATATAATTTCCTATCTTGACCATTTTCTGTATCAAATACAGCGATTCCTTTAAAACTTTGATCCATAGGAACGGTATTTTCTAGCGCCTTTATTTTACCTTTTATTTCTTCTTGTTGAGCTGTTAAACTATTTAAATTTTTGCCTTCATCAATCGTATAAGAATCGCTTTCACCGATGGTTACTTGTATTACATAAATAGCGGTGATGGTAGCATCTTCGGTTAATGTTTTGTCATCTGGATTAATTTCTTCATTATTTATTACAAATCTACCAAAACGTTTTCCTTCGACTGTTTTAAGACTTTCTAAAGCCTCTTTTATATCATCTTTACTATTTAGTTTTTGTCCTTCTTCAATCGAATATTCTTGACTAGCAATCGTTACTTTAACTAGGAACTTCGAAGTTAACTCGACATTAGCAGTAAGCATTTTTTCTTCACTTACTTCTTGTCCTTCGGCATCAACAAAACGAGAAAATTCACGGTTTTTACTATTTAACATTTTAGCAGTATCGTATTCGCTTGGTTTACTACTCTTAAGATCTTTTAAAGTTTGACCGGAATTGATAAAAAATTCCGTACCATTAATTGTTACTTTAACTTGATGAATAGCCTCAATTTGACAATCTTGAGTAATCGATAATTCTTTGAAAAGTACATCTTCTTGTTCAGGTTTATAGGTTTGGGCACCTTTATCATTATAAACAATATATCCTTGGAATGTTTGATCAGGTTTACTAGCTTTAATCTTATCTAAAGCATCTTTTATATCTACATGAGAAGCGCTTTGTTCAAGGGTTTCTCCTTCTTCGACATCAAACTCTTTTTCTTCCGTTCCACCATCTTTAGGGATACCTGTAATTTTTACTTTCAAAACTTTAACTAGTTTAGCATATAAATCCAAGTTAGTTCCTGCAACAGTTTGAGGATAACTTTCACCAGCCTTGGTATATTCGTCCGAATAAGCAGTTCCATCAAAATTCTTGAACCAACCTTTAAAGTTATAATTTTCCTTGGTTATATATTTTGGATTTTCTAATTCTGAAATTTCGGTATTTCCTGCATGGATATTAATTTCACCTTTGCCTTCAAAGTCATAAGTTCCAACAACGGCATAAGTGTCACCTTTACTATATTTATGGTCTAAAGTGACAGGTTGATTATCTGTTGATAAGTACTTGGTGGCATTGTCCGTAATTTGGATATTTTGAGAAGTAGCATTGTCACCGAAATCAAAAATTACACTTTCACTTGATTTACTTCTATCTTCAATCGTAACTTCAGATAGACTAAGATTTACCGTATTATTATTATTGCTAAAAGCAAAGATACTTTCTTTTTGGTCAGGGTTACCATCTTTTGTATAGGTACCTACGATATCTACGTTATTTAAATTCATTGTTAGATTATTTTGTTCTTTTACGTTAATAGCCATAGCATCGGCATAATAAATGGAACGTCCTTCGATACCTGTATTATTAATGGTAATGTTATTACCACTTCCAGATTCTAAGTTAATAGCTGTTCTTCCATGAATCTCGGAATCATTAACGGTAACTGTGGTATTCGATGAAAGAATATTGATTCCATAATGTGTTCCAGCACGAGATAAGCGACTATTTTTTATTTCGATATTAGAACCATCCGCTTCTTGTTCAACTTTAAGAGATGTTGCTTCATGAACACCAAATTTTCCGTTTGATTCACCACGTAATATTCCCCAGTTAGAAACATCATCCATAATTAAATGAACCGGACTATTCACTTTGACAAACATATAATCTCTAGAGACTGATTGAATACCTGATGAAATACCTTTTAAAGTTACTGTCTTCTCAGGACTTTCTACATCAATCTCAATAGGAACGTTAATCGTTGTAGTAGCACGGTTACTACGATAATTACTTCCTACTCCTTGTAATGTAATAGCCTTGGTTATCTTTACTGGTTCTTCGGCTACTCCACTATAAGAACCTTCTCTTAAAATAAAGATATCTCCATCATTTACATTCGAATCTTCAAGTGCCTTTTTTAAAGTACCTGTACCAGGTTCAACATTATGAACAATTGGATCCGCTAAAACCTGTGGTACCGCTGCAAAGCCTAAGAAGACTAACGCAAATAATACAAATGAGATTATCCTACCTTTGTGTTTTTTCATAAATTCCTCCCATAAAAAGTTTTTGTCTTTATAGCATATTCTATCAAGATGAAGCTTGGAAAGTCAACATAAATAAAGTATCTATCTAATATTTTCCTAGCAAAATCGAAATAGACTTCTTATAGATTATTTGATACACTAATACCAGGTGGGAACGATGAAAAAGAAATATTTGTTTTTATCTATAGTAATAATTGGTTTTTCAGTCATTTTTTTAGGTGTTTTGGGGGCTTTGTATGAAAACAATCGACAAGATAAACAGGAGAATAACGTACCTAATGAAACAATGGAACCAACCCCTAGTCCTATCGAAAATAATAGTGCAGAGGAAAAATCGTTAGCTCTTTTTAGAGATCTTTATCACAATGACGATATTATCGCCTCTATAGTAATACCTTCTATCGAGTTAGAGGAGTTAGTTGTTAAAGGAAATGACAATGATTTTTATTTAAACCATAACATTCAAAAAAATAAAGATATCAATGGAGCTATCTTTATGGATTATAGAACGATTGATGTAGATTCTGCCAAACAAATAAATATATATGGACATAATTCGGATAGTCAGGATATTCCTTTTGGAAAGTTAGAAAAATATCAAGATGAGAATTTTTTTAATAACAATTTAGATTTGGTTTTAAAAACGGATCAAGGAAATTACTCTTATAAAATCTTTGCAGCTAGTTTGGAACCCAAAAGTTATGATGAACATATGATTATTTCATATGAGGGAGAAGACTTTGTAAATCATGTTCAAAGAATGAGAGAGAATGCGCTTTTTGATACTAATGAGCAGGTTACTCAAAATGATCAAATATTAGTTTTGCAGACTTGTCTCTTTAATCCGAAACAGTTCCTTATTCTATATGCTAAAAAAGTAGGATAAACTAGGTAAAAAAGTAATAAAGTCCCAGTATAAACAAAAGTAAGCTACCTATTAAAGTCGAGATATTTCCCACGATTTTGTTTATTTTTTTGCCTAAAACTAAACCTGAGATAGTAAATGTAAATGATGTAAGCGAAAAGATAAGTGGAGCTATGAAGATATTTCCACTAAATCCACCTAGACCGATACCAATCGAAAAGCTATCTATACTGACAGTAAAGGCAAAGAGTAATAAAGTAATTATGCCTTCTAAAGGAAGAAGTTCTTCTTCTTTAGAAAGTGAAAAAAACATTTGAATAGCAATTAAGCAAAAGATTACTCCCATTAAAACATGTGGATTAATAGAGATAAAGTTTAATAATGTTTTGCCACAAGCATAGCCAAAAAGTGGCATAAAGAAGTGGAAGATTCCTACTAGGATGCTTAATGTAAGCATCTTTTTCTTTGGTAATGATAACGTTCCATACAAAATAGCTAAGGAAAAAGCATCCATCGAGAGTCCTATACCCATTAGAATAATCGGAAAAAAGGTTGCCAAGTATATCACCTAAACTATTCTACGAGAATAGAAGTATAATTAGACGTTAAAATTATCTAAAAGTTCTTGAATAAAAAATTTGTACTCTACTTCACTTGTGTCTTCCGTTTCTTCGGCTTCTAATAAACAGAGTGGAGGAAATAAAACACACCACCAATTATCCCCTAAACCATCGCCCAAAGTAACGACTAACGATTCATAATTACCTTCCGGATATTCTACTCCTTTATAAATTTTTTTAGGAAAATAATTCATACCATAATTAATTTTATAAGTTTCAGAAGTACCTTTTAAACTATTCTTTAACGTTTTTTCAAGTGTTGGTAAACTTGTTTGAATTAAGATATTCGCTTCTTCTTTCGTTTTACTATTCTTTAAAACTTCGAACATTTCTTTTTGAAGGTTATCGCGCACTTTTATTTTTAAAGCTTGATCTTCCATACTATTACTATTTGCAATTACTCGAAAACGAATCGCATCGGTTGGAATAATTAAATTATCCACAGAATTTGTTAGTAACTTCATCAGAAGAAAGAAAATAACTATAATTAAAATATTTTTATTCACAAAAAATCACCTTTTCTTATTTTTCATTTTGAAAAGGTGATTTTTCTTTTATACTCATTTTGAAAAATTTATTTATTTATACAGAAAGGATACGACAAAGTTCGATTCCTTTCGGAATTATTTAAAAATGATAAGCAAAGACCATTCGGTCGCGATTCTGTAAGTCTTTTTTAGTAATAATGTGAGCTTCTGGTAAAGCTTCTTTTAGTAATTGTTCGACCGCTTCTTTTTGACTTTCACCAATTTCAAAGGCGATTAAATACGAATCTTTTATGTGATTTTTTATTTCTTTAATAATCTTTCGGTAAAAATCAAGTCCATCTGGTCCTCCATAAAGGGCTAGTGCAGGTTCATTTTTTCGAACCATTTCATCGATGGGTTCTCCTTCTTTAATGTAAGGTGGATTACTAATAATTACATCGAAAGTTCCTTCGATTTGATTCCACATATCACTTTGCACAAAAGTAACGGGTGCTTCTAAAGTGGTGGCATTCTCTTGCGCAATTTGTAGTGCTTCAGGACTAATATCAACTAGCGTTACTTCAAGATCTGGTTTTTTCTTTTTTAAAGTGAGTCCAATGGCTCCACTTCCACATCCTAAATCAATTACGGTTTTGGCATTTTCAAATAAATCTAAAAATTTTAAGGTGTTTTCTACTAATTCTTCGGTTTCAAAACGTGGAATTAATACATTTTCATCGACTTTAAATGTATATCCGTAAAAATTAACATTTCCTATTACGTACTGTAATGGTTTTTGAGCTTGTAGAGATTGTAGTTTTTCTCTATATTTTGTTTCAATTTCTGGTTTTACTTCTTCGTTTAAACAAGTCATCAATTCGATAGCATTTTTATTTAATAAATCGGCAAGGAGCATTTTAGCATGTGTTGAATGAACTTTTTGTTTACCATAAACAATTAATTCTTCGACGGTCATTCTTCTTGTGCCAATTTCCTTTTTTGATCTTCAGTAATGAGGGCTTCAATAATGTCTTCTAAGTCCCCATTCATAATGCGATCGAGATTGTTACTTGTAAAACCTATACGATGATCAGTAACACGATTTTGTGGATAATTGTACGTTCTAATTTTTTCAGCACGATTACCCGATCCAATTTTGTTTCGACGTTCGGTTCCTAATTCTTCTTCTTGACGCTGTAATTCCGCTTCGTAAAGACGGGCTTTTAAAACTTTCATTGCTTGTTCTTTATTCTGAATTTGGCTTCGTTCATTTTGACACGTTACTACTGTGTTCGTAGGAAGGTGCGTAATTCGTACGGCCGAATCGGTAGTATTAACCCCTTGTCCACCGCATCCGGAAGAACGGAAAATATCAATTCTTAAATCTTGCGGATTAATTTCGATATTTACATCTTCTGCTTCCGGCATAATGAGAACGGTCGCGGTCGATGTTTGAATTCTTCCTTGTGATTCGGTTTCCGGTACTCTTTGAACCCGATGGGAACCACTTTCATATTTTAACTTGGAATAAACATTTTTTCCTTTAATCATAAACTGAATTTGCGAAAAACCTCCGGCTTCTCCTTCGGTCGCATCGAGCACTTCAGTCTTCCATCCTTGTTTCTCAGCATATTTTTGATACATTCGATATAAGTCTCCGGCAAAAATATTGGCCTCGTCTCCTCCTGCTGCACCGCGAATTTCGGCAATAATATTTTTTCCATCGTTTGGGTCTTTAGGTACTAACAATAATTCTATCTTTTGATCTAAGGCTTCTTTTTCCTGCGTTAAACTTTCGACTTCTTCATGGGCCATTTCAGCTAGTTCGGGATCTTTTTGCATTTCTTTCGCCGTTTCTAAATCTTCGATTACTTGTCGATAATGACGATATGTTTGTACGGCTTCCTCTAATTCGGACATTTCCTTTGATATTTCAGTCGTTCTTTGAATATTCGTCAACGTTTCTTGTTGCATCAATTCATTATTTAATTGATTGTACCTTTCTTCCATTGCCTTTAATCTTTCAAGCATAGTTTCACCCTTTCTTCCGTCGGTATTATTATAACATAGTTTTCGATTAAAAAAACTAGAATTATTGTTCTAATTCTAGTTCGTCTTCATCAAGGACAACTAAATCTTTTAAATCATCATCGGTATCGTCAAACTCGTCGTCTTCATCACTATTTGCCGAATCAAAATCTTCTTCGTCGGTTTCGTCTTCTTCCTCTTCTTTTAAATCTTCTAAATCTTCATCTTCTTCGTCATCGATTAGGATATTTTTATCGGAAGTATGACGACTTTTTAAATCCCATGTTCCATCTTCCAAAAGAATAAATCTTTTATCGGTCGTAAGGGAAGTGTAATAGTCTCCAATTTTCGTATCGAAAGTTGAGGCCGGTAAATCTAGTAATTTAATAATCTCTTTAAACAAATCGGCCGTATTACGTTTTCCTTTTTCTTCTAATAGTAAATTCGTTATATCTTTATGGGATAATAATTCCAATTCATCTTTTTTCATCTTTTTTACACTCATAACATCCTCCACTAAAACAATTATGTTTTTACTAAAACATTATATGCACTTAGATGTCTTCTAGCATCTGTTTTTCATTTTTCCATTTAGAAAAATGAATTTCTAGTGTGATGCTATCTAGTTTTTCCTCTTTTAGACTCGTTTCATACATTAAAAATAAATAATTTTTTTCTTGTTTTATCTTTAAAATATGAACTTTTATAATCAATGGATGCAATATACTAGATAACTTACAATTCAAGATTTTATCTTCCTTTTCAGCAAATGTCAATATCATTTTTAATTCTTTATTACTTCTACATAATTTTCCATTTTTTAAATCGAGTACATTCGTTGTATGTAAGGCATCTTCCTCTTTCCAAGTTAAAGTTTCTAAAGTCGGATTCCAAATACCTTTGGTATCATATTGAATCGTTTGTTCCTTATTTTTGAGCAATCCTTTTACGTGATAAATCATTTGATCACCTCGTTTTGCTACTATCGATTATAACACAGGTCCCTTTTTTCTATACATATTTTTATATTCTTTTTGAAATACTAAAGTTAGAGTGAGGAAACAAATATGAAAAAGTGGATTAAACGTGGTCTTAAAGCGATTATTTTTCTTTTATTTAGTTTTGTTTTTATTCAATTGTTAATGTATGGCTATGCCAAACTAACTCCAAAATTAGAGATTAAAAGTGCCAATGCCGTCATGATGTACGATAAAGATAACACTTTATTTTTTCAGGGAAGTGGGACACAGGAATGGGTTAATCTTGAAGATATTTCTCCTTATTTAATCAATGCCACTATTTCGACGGAAGATAAACATTTTTATGAACATTTTGGGTTCGATTATTTACGAATTTTAAAATCTTTTTATATTAATATTATGAGTGGTAGTACTAGTCAAGGAGCATCCACTATTTCACAACAGTATGCTAAAAATCTTTTTTTGGATTTCGATCGTACTTGGGAAAGAAAAATTAAAGAAATGTGGTTAACTATGCAATTAGAAGTTCATTATTCTAAAGATGAAATTTTAGAAGGTTATTTAAATACGATTAACTACGGACATGGAAACTTTGGAATTGAAAATGCAAGTAATTACTATTTTAATAAAAAAGCGAAAGACTTAACTTTAGCAGAAGCCGCGATGTTGACAGGAATTCCTAAATCACCAGCCAATTATTCTCCTTTAGTCAATTACGATATTGCTAAAAAAAGACAAATATCAATTTTAAATCGAATGCAAGAGAATGGTTATATTTCGGAAGATGAAAAAAATCAAGCCATGGCGGAAGAGTTAACTTTTATTGGCGAAAAAAATACGATCAATACAAATACGGTAATGTATTATCAAGATGCAGTTATGCGCGAGTTAGAAAGTATTGAGGAAATTCCAGAATCCTACCTTGAAACCGGGGGAATTCGTATTTTTACGGCACTGGATTTAACGGCTCAAAAGGCCCTCGAAGAAAACGTGAAAGATAATATTGAAGCGGATTCTAATTTACAAGTGGCCAGTGTGATGATGGATCCTGATACCGGAAGTATCTTTGCATTAATTGGAGGAAAAGATTATACTACGAGTCAATATAATCGTGCGGTACAATCCAAGCGACAAGTGGGATCGGTCATGAAACCTTTTTTATACTATGCGGCACTCGAAAATGGATTTACTTCGAGTACTTCATTTATGAGTCAGGAAACAACTTTTACTTTTTCTAATAATAAAACTTACTCGCCCCAAAACTACGGTGGAACCTATGCTGGGAAACCAATTTCACTTGCTACTGCCATCGCTTATTCAGACAATATTTATGCAGTTAAGACCCATATGTTTTTAGGAGAAGAAGTTTTGGTAGATACCGCACATCGGCTTGGAATTACGGCTGATTTACAGGCAATTCCTTCCCTTCCTTTGGGAACGGCCGAAATAAACATTATGGAAATGGCCGCAGGATATGCCGCTTTTGCGAATCAGGGATACCGTGTTTCTCCTCATTTAATCGAACGAGTCGAAGATTTAGCGGGAAATGTACTATACCAGGCATCCAATAAAAAAGAACAGGTATTAAATAGTAATCTCACTTATATTTTAAGTCAATTATTGACCTCTACTTACGATGCAGCTTTTATCGATTACAGCTATCCAACGGCCATTAATATTGCGGCTAAACTAACCCATACTTACGCTTTAAAGTCCGGTACCACCGATACCGACCATTGGTCGATCGGTTATAATCCTGAAGTCGTTACGGCCGTTTGGATCGGTTATGACGATAATCAAAGTTTGGATACGAGTGATTATAAATATTCGCGTAATATTTGGGCCGATACGATGGAAGATTATATGGCAAATAAAGAAGATAGTTGGTATGCTCAACCAGAAAATGTCGTTGGGGTACTCGTCAATCCAATTACAGGAAATCCTGCGACAAGTGAGGATACTAAAACCAAAATCCTTTATTATTTACGTGGAACGGAACCGACTGGATTAGAACCCGTCTTTGATGAATTAACAGACAAAGAAAAAGAACCTGCTTGAGGTTCTATTTTTCGTTTACAATGATTTCTACTTCGTCGTTGTTTTTTAAGAGATGACTGTTGGCATCGTCCGTATCCAAATGCATTTCAAAGTAGGCAGGATTTGTTTCTTTGATACTGACATTATCCAAAATTCCACCTTTAATACCCGGAACTTTTACTTGTACTTTATCTACATTTAATAATCCTAATTCTTCTCTTTTCGCATGATCGATATGAATATGGCGCGTAGCTAGAATAGCACAATTTCTAGTAATCGTTCCACAAGGACCAATAATTGTAATCGGAGCCGCTCCTTCGACATCTCCACTTTCACGAAGTGGTGGATCAAGCCCTAATTGATAAGCATCTGTTCGTGATATTTCCACTTGTGTATACGAACGTAAAGGTCCTAAAAGACGAACACGGTCGATTTCACTTTTATCCGTTTTTAATTTTAAAAATGTATTCGATGCATATTGTCCTGGTTGATTAATAGGTCGCACTTGTTCAATCGGTTCATCTCCACATAAAATTTTATAGTCTTCTTCGGTTAAATGAAGATGGCGATTCGATATTCCAACCGTTACTTTCATTTTTTTCCCTCTTTTCATTCTCATTATAACAAAGAAATTACTTTTTGGGATAAAGAGATAGTTTTTCTCATATAGTTTTACTGTAAAGTGAGAAAGGATGAACCAAAGATGAATAATAATTACTTTCAAAATCCCTTATTTCGGGAACCTGTTACTATTCCTGGACAAAGTACTCAACCACCATTACAAAATATTCCAAACAATATTCCTAGTTATGGCGCCCAAGCTGGAAATCCAGATCCCTACGCAGAAAACATACTAGAAAAAAATGTAGGAAAACTAGCTACTTTTTATATGTCTTATTCCGATTCCCTCGAGTGGCGAGATAAAATTTTTACTGGAACCATCGAAGCAGCAGGAAGAGATTATGCTTTACTACAAGATCCGAATACCGGAAAATGGACATTACTATGGACGGTTTATCTCAATTATGTCGTCTTTGATGAAGCCGTAAAAGTTTAAAGGAATGTTGTAACATTTCTTTTTCTTTGATATAATTACCTTATACTAGAGGTGATTGTATGGATCCACTTGTCTTGACGATTGGAATTATTGCTATCGTACTTTTAATTATTGTTTTAGGAACAATTTACTACAAAAATAAATTCCAGTTTACTTTAGTTAAAATAAATGAAGCCGAGAATAATATCGATATTTATTTACAGAAAAAGTTAGATATCTTATGTCGTATTGTTCCAGTTATAAAAGATAATTTAAAAGAAGGAACGGAGGATTTTGAAAAAGTATTGCTTTTAAAATCTAAAAATATTAATTCTTTTGAACTTAATACGGAATTAGAAAAAGGAATGCATCAATTTATAGAATTACTTGATATTAATCCTTCTTTAAATGAAGTAGAAGAAATTAGTACACTTCAATGTGAATTAGAAGAAAACGAGGATGATTTAGAGGCATCTAAGAAATATTACAATGATAATGTCGCTTATTATAATCGATATGTACACGTTTTTCCTTCCAATTTAGTTGGTTTTATCTTCCGTTATCATCACAAAGAATTCTATTCTGATGAAAAAGAAGAAATGTTTCAAATATTAAAAGACTAGTTACCTAGTCTTTTCTTTTGGTTTTTACTTTTATGTCTTCTAATAATAGTGGATTAAAATATTCTATGATGTTTTGATTATTGGAATTACAGTAAGGAAGTCCTGCAATTAGAATATTTTCACTGATTGCTCTTTTATTATCAAGATCAAGCATCCAATAAAGGGGCGTTACTTGAACCCAAACATCATCTTTTTGAACATAACCTTGACGATTCGATAAAATGGCGGTCTTTTTATTAAAGTTTGCAGGTACTCTAACATATTCTTGTTCCAAAAAAAGGTAAGTTGGCAATATTTTATCTTGAATATGAATTGTTTTAGTACCCTCTTCTAATTCTTTTTGTTGATATTTTTCTTCCAAACTCTTTTGAAGGGGTAACCTAACTACTTTTGTTGGATAAGTTCCGTATTCTAAAAGAAATTCTCCTTTTTCATTTAAACGATAATTTGCTGGAGCTCCTTCGTATTCTAAAACCGGACGAATTCCAATCTTTCGCTCATTAACGTAATAGAGACCTTTTGATCCCATATCATTAATTACTTCAACACGGTCGAAGTCGCTTGATTGCGTAAAATAATACCCGGTTCGATCTTCGAGACAAAACTGTTCGACATGAAAGTCGGAACTGACATAACCACCCGTTAAAATACCAAAGTCAGTAATGCGCGCTAAAAGACTTTTATTTTTTAATAACTTTTTTTCTTTTTGCCATTCCTCGGGAGATAAAAGGATTAAATTTTTTACTTCCATGGTATCCTCCTACTTTCATTCTAATGGAAAAAATAGGTATCGTCAATTCACTGAACACAAACTTAACACAAAAAAAGAACGTTTTTATTATACGTTCTTAAATTGCTTTGGCTTCTTCCGCTTCGGTGGCATCGCTCGTTTTCTGTCTTGCCATCGCCTCTTGGGTCATTTTATAAGCTTCAAGTGTCGTAAGAAGATGAGTTGGTTCTTTTCTTTTAATACAAAAGGTAACAAGGTCTCCTCTTACGTCAATCGTATCTTTTAAGTAATCTTCGTAAGAATAAATTTCATTTACATCGGCATCGGGATCTTTGGTACCTTTACTGTAATAATCTAGTGCTAAACACATACCGTGAAAGAAGTTGTTACGAATACTTGCTAGTTCTTTCTTCTCTTCTGTATATTTTACCGTTTTATTTAGACGATTTAGTTCTGCCAAACATGCTGTGATTACTTCTGTTTGAAGTTGGGCAGGATAACGCGTAATTTGTTCTTTGGTAACTTCATCCAAATCATTTTCACGATAACTTTTTTCTTGCTCAACTAAATCTGAATTACGTTCTTTTGCTTTCGTTAATTGTGTTAATGATTCCATATAGAGATCAAAAGCATCTCGATCTTCGATAAATAGTTTTTCTAAAACTTCTCTTTCTAACATAAAATCACCTGATTTCCCAATTAATTGGTTCTTTTTTATTTTTAATTAAAAATTCGTTGGTTTTGGAAAAAGGCTTACTACCAAAGAATCCATTATAAGCAGAGAAAGGAGACGGATGTGCCGACTCGATTATATAGTGTTTTGGATTGGTAATAAAACTTTTTTTACTTCGTGCATAACTTCCCCATAATATAAATACGATAGGGTCTTCTTTTTGATTTAACTTTTGAATTACCGCATTTGTAAATTGTTCCCAACCGTGATTACTATGGGATGCTGCTTTATCTTTTTCAACGGTCAATACAGCATTTAATAGTAATATTCCTTCTTTTGTCCAAGGAATAAGACATCCTGTCGATGGGATAGCACATCCTAAATCATCGTGTAATTCTTTAAAAATATTTATAAGCGATGGTGGTTTGGGGATACCTTCTGGGACCGAAAATGATAGTCCATGAGCCTGTCCTATTCCATGATAAGGATCTTGACCTAAAATAACCACTTTGACATTTGCATACGGGGTAAAACGAAAGGCATTAAAGATTTCAGTCTGTTTAGGATAAATGGTCTTTTCTTTATATTCCTTTTTAACAAATTCGATCAATTCTTCAAAGTAAGGTTTATTCATTTCCTCTTCTAAGATCTGATCCCAATCATTTCCAATCATTTTATCACTTCCTTGTACCGGATGCGTCTCTTTTTGGATAAGGTAATTATACTACAGGTTTACGGCTTATTCAACCTTATTATTTCATTATATTCATACTGAATATCTTTCGAAAGACTCAGTACTGCATACATATTAATAATTGCCATAAGTGCCACTAAAACGTCGACTAAATCCCATAAAAAAGGAGCACTTGCAACACTTCCCCAAAGTAGTAAGGAAGCGGTGGCAATCTTTAAAATCCATAGTTCTTTAGAAGATGTTTTTTTTAAAAACTTAAGATTGATTTCACCGTAATAGTAACCGGTAATAATCGTAGAAAAGGCAAAGAAAATAATCATTATCGTTAAAATTAAATTACCAAAAGAACCTAAATGGTAAGAAAAGGCATATTGGGTCAATTCAATTCCATTGATGTGTTCTAGAAAAAGTTCTTGATAATTCGAAGTTAATATCATAAAAGCTGTTCCTGTACAAATAATAAAACTCGTAAAATAAACGCCTAAAATTTGAATTAATCCTTGTCCTGTCGGATGATTTCCGTCCGCGGAAGCACTTGCGATGGCACTACTTCCTAATCCTGCTTCGGTAGCAAAGATTCCTCTTTCTAATCCAATCATCATGGTTGTAATCATTCCTACACCTATCGTCTTGGGACGAAATGCTTCTTGAAGAATCGTTCCTAATATCATCGGTATCTTTTGAATATTTAAAAGAATTATAACCAATGTAATCAAAAAATAAGTAATTCCCATGATTGGTACCATTTTTTCTGTAATTGAGGTAACCCCTTTTAAACCTTTACTAATAATCGCAAAAGAAATAATACTTAAAACAAGTCCTGTCATCCACGGAGTTAAATTTATTGTCTCTTGGAGGGAAACAGCAATCGTATTTGCTTGAATTGTCATAAAACCAACAATATAGGCAAGTAAAATAAGTAAGGCATACGTTTTGGCTAACGTTTTATTTCCCAGCCCTTTTTGGATGTAGTAAGAAGGACCTCCTTTATGATAAATTCCATCTTTTTCACGATAAACAACACTTAAGCAACTTTCTGCAAAAGCATTGGGTGCCGTTAGTATCGTGGTAAGCCATATCCAAAATAAAGTTCCTGGTCCTCCTAAAAAGATAGCTAAGGCAATTCCTGCTAAAGATCCTACTCCTATTTGGGCGGCTAATGCTATCATTAAACTTTGAAAAGGGGTTATTTTATCTTTTTTCTTACTTTTAAAACTATCGAACATTTTTTTAAAACGAAATTGAATTCCTTTTAATTTGTACGAAAAGTAAATTCCTCCTCCTAATAAAAAGAAAGTTGCTATTCCCCAAGTTATCTTTTTTAAACTTTCCATTTTTGAATCACCTATTACTACTTTATTAAAAGTTATCCACTATTATTGTCGAAAAATAGTTCTTTTTTTCTTACATTGTAAAATAAATAAAAAAAGGTTATACTAGAAGTAAGAAATAGAAGGATGTGATCATTTTGGATTTTTGCGAATTAGATAAAGAAGCGTTTGCTTTATTTCTTAAAAATCAACCGCTTAACGACTTTGCACAGTCTCCTAAAATGGAAGAAATTAGTTTATTAAATGGCTATCCCTCTTGTTATGTAGGTGTTAAAAAGAATAATCAAATTGTAGCAGGAAGTAGAATTATTCTCGAAAAAAGAAAATTTGGAATATGTTGTTATGCGCCTCGTGGGCTTATTTTAGATTACGAAGACAAAGAATTATTAACTTTTTTTATTAAGGAATTAAAAAAATATTTAAAGAAGAAAAAGGGTTATGTCTTAATTATCGATCCTAAAATTACCTATAAAGAACGTGATATTAATGGCGAACTTGTCGAAGGTGGATACGATCATAGTGAAATTGTTCAAACCTTAAAATCGTTAGGATTTAAACATGACGGTTTCCATCGAGGAATCGATAATTCTAAACAGGTACGATGGGTTTTTACGCTTCCACTTCAAGGAAAAGATGAAACTACGATTTGGAATGAGATGAAACCAATCACTCGAAATTTAATTCGAAAAGCAGAAAAAATAGGTGTTCAAATCAAAGAACTTTCTTATGATGAATTAGATCAGTATAAAGCGATTACCGAAGATACTAGTAAACGAAGAAACTTTAAAGACCGCCCAATGGCCTATTATCAGACAATGTATCAAGCTTTTCACGATTCCGGAGAAGTAAAATTTTTATTGGCTCAATTGCCACTTAAGGAATATCTTCATAATCTCGAAGAAGAATTACACGAAGAAGAAGATAAATTAAATCAAACTACTAAAAAATATTCTCAAAACTATATTCAGACACACCAAGAATTAATCGATTCTTGTAAAAAAAGAATCGTCGAAGCAAAGCAACTACAACAAGAAAAAGGCGATTATTTACCCCTTGCAGCTGCCATGTTTATGACTTACGGAAACGAAGTAATTTATTTGTTTAGTGGAAATATCGATGTTTATATGAAATTTAATGCCCAGTATTTAATGCAATGGCACATGATTAAATATGCTATTCAAAAGGAATTCCCATTATATAATTTTTATGGAATATCGGGTATTTTTGATAAACAAGATCCCGAGTATGGCGTCTACGAATTCAAACGAAAATTCAATGGTCATGTCGAAGAATATATCGGAAGTTTTTCACTTCCACTTTCTCCTTTATATAAAGTTAAACTCAAATTAAAAAGAAAATAAAAAAAGGTTGAATAATCAATCTTTTTTTATTTGTGATAAGATTCGTTTTTACTAATTTTAAAACCACGATAGAGTTGTTCTAATAGTAAAATACGAAATAGTTGATGAGGAAAAGTCATTTTACTAAAGGATACTTTTTCGTTCGATCGATTTTTAATCGTATCACTTAATCCGTAGGATCCTCCAATTATAAATGTTAGGTTACTATTTTGAATGAACCAGGTTTCTATTTTTTTAGAAAATGTTATAGAATCGTACTCTTTTCCTTCAATCTCTAAAGTAACTACATAATCCTTGGGAGAAAGTACTTTTAAAATACGTTCCTCTTCTTTTTTTAAAGCGACTACTTTATCTTCGATTCCTTCATCTTGTAGTTCAATTATTTCTAAATTGGTGTATTTAGAAAGTCTTTTTTGATATTCTTCAAGTGCTTCTCGTAAATAAGTTTCCTTGAGTTTTCCAACACATATTATTTTAATCATTTTAAACCTCGATTAACGGTGTGGCTTCTCGTTGTTTAGCGATGACGAGTGGTCTTTCTTTTTTTGCTTCCACTAAAATACCATGTACGGTTTCATACGCTACTTCTTCTGTATTATTGTTTTCACTTAAATGGGCTAATATTACATACTTTGTTTTAGGACCAATCCAATTGGTTAAATAAGTGGCGGTGGTATAATTCGAAAGGTGGCCACTATCGCCTACAACGCGTTGTTTTAAATAATAAGGATAAGGACCATTCATGAGCATTTTTTCATCGTGATTACTTTCTATAATATAGACACTTGCATTGGTAAGCCGTTTAAATAAGCGTTCATTTACATATCCCGTATCCGTTATATAAACTAAATTTTCTTGATCCATTTTCATTTTATAACCCACTGTGCCTTCGGCATCATGTGATAAAGGAATCGTTTCAATTTCGATATCTTGAAATGTTAGTTCTCGATCGATAACATGTAAATATTCTTGGGAAATAATTTTCGTTAATTCGTCGATTACTAACGGAGAGCCATATACTGGGATTTTATTCTTTTTTACCAAACTAGCCAATCCTTTAATATGATCCGTATGGGTATGGGTAATAAAGATAGCATCGATGGTTTTAGCATCGATAGCTATCTCATTTAATTTTTTTTGTAATGTTAAATAATTGATTCCTATATCGATTAATATTTTACTTTGGTGGCTTTCGATATAAGTACTATTTCCTTTGGAACCACTTGCTAATACTTTAATTTTCATTAGTAATGACTGAGCGGATTAACCGGTGTCGAAGAACTACGATGTGGATGACCCCACCAAAGTCCAAAGTGTAAGTGTGTTCCAAAAGCATATCCGGTTTGACCCATGGTTCCAATAACGTCTCCGGCATATACAATGTCTCCTGCCTTTTTATATCGTGTAGCCATATGCGCGTATTCCGTATACTGACCATTACTATGTTTAATGTAAATAAAATTACCATTCGTTCCATTATATCCGGAGTAAACAATAATACCATTGTTTGCTGCTTTGATTGGAGAACCATAACCACAACCAGAAATATCGACGGCTTCATGTAATTTTCCCCAACGATAAGAGAATGGACTCGTTATTTGATATGGAGAAATGGTTGGCCATACCCAAGTTCCTATTTCTACTGGTACTTCTACTCCGTCATCAATTCCTCCTCCGACATTACGTTGTTTTGTACCACGAACAATAATACGATCAACGGATGGTTTTTCCTCTTTTGTTTCAATGGTTACAACGTTCGTTTTTTCGCCATTAACAATTTTAATTTTTTGCGTTACTAGTTGTATTCCTTCTTGTCCTTCTTGTTTTACTTGTTCTTGTCCAGAATACTGGTTTGGATCATCTTCGTAAACAGTATTGTAACCGATAGTCTGACGTTCAACTACGTGTGTTTCTTCTACAATATTAAGTTGTGGTTGTAAAATACCTAAATTAACTACTTCGCCAGGAAATAATAAGTCATTTGCCGAGGTAAAAGAAGGATTAGCAATTAAAAATTCTTCTGGTGAAATTTTATTAGCAAAAGAAATTTCCTCAATGGTATCGCCTTCTTGAACGGTATATTTTTCTTGCTCTTCGGTCGTACCAAACAAAAGATATTTACTTAATTCATCTTCAGAGGTATAAATTTTTTCATCGACTGGAATTTTTTCTTTCGTAATCATCTGTTCGTTTTGAATATAGACGTTTTCTATGATTTTACCGGTATCGACAATCGGTTTTTGAGTATCATTTTCATACGCTTCTAGTTCTTTTTCATCAATGAATGTCCGCGCTGTTTTATATACGGAATCTAAGAAGACATTTTCATCTAATACGTATAATACTTGATCTGGTTCTTTCTCAATTTCGCCATTTTCATTTTGTTCTTCGACTCCTTGGATAAAAATTTTATATCCTTGAATCGTAAATGGACTTTGATTTTGAATTCGATTATAAATTTTTTCGTTTGAAACAGTTTCTTCATCAAAGGTAATTTCTTTGACAATGTCGAGTTCGTTTGGAATATATACTTTATCTACATGATATTTTTCTTTAATTTCGGTTTGTTCTTGGTCAATATAATTTTCTAGTTCGTCTTTGGATTCCACTAATCCGAGTGATTGACCATCAAGATAAACGCGGTAAACTTCTTTAGGTTGGCTTGCCTTTGTTTCTGGAATATCAATTATAACTAATAAAGCACTAGTAAATACTGCTAATATGGTAAATAAAATGGTTTTTTTATTCATTCTTTTCACCCTTTTCCTCTTTATCCTCTTTTTTATAACTTAAGAAAGTACTCGTGTCTCTTTTAAATAAAAGTTCAATGGTGGTCGTAGGTCCATTACGGTGTTTTCCGATAATAAATTCACTTATACTCGTATTATCGTCGGTACGCGCTTCTTTGTTGTAGTAATCGTCACGGTATAAGAAAGAGACAATATCGGCATCCTGCTCGATGGATCCAGATTCACGTAAATCACTCATAATTGGGCGTTTGTCTTCACGTCCTTCAACAGCACGAGACAATTGGGCTAACGCTACTACGGGAACATGAAGTTCCATTGCCATCGTCTTTAAACTACGGGAAATATCCGATACTTCTTGTTGTCGATTAGTTCCATATTTTCCTCCACCTGAAATAAGTTGTAAGTAGTCGATAATAACGATTCCAAGTCCTTCTTCTGAACTGGCTAGGCGACGACATTTTGAACGAATCTCTCCAATCGTAATTCCAGGCGTATCGTCGATATATAATTTTGCATCTTGAAGTTGACTGATCGCTTCGTTAATACGTTTCCAATCATTATTTAGTAGGGCTCCTGTACGTAATTTATAGCCTTCGATTTGCCCTAGACTCGAAAGCATTCTTAATGCTAATTGCTCAGCACTCATTTCCATATTAAATAAAGCCACGGTCTTATCGGTATTCATAGCAATATGGGTTGCCATATTGAGCGCAAAGGCCGTTTTTCCCATGGCTGGTCGAGCCGCAACAATAATAAACTCATTTTCGTGAAGTCCTGCTGTAATACGGTCAATATCGTACCAACCGGTTGGAAGTCCTGTTATTTCACCCTTTCGTTCCGCTAACTTTTCTAGATCATTTTGGGTTTTATATAGCACATCTTTAATATTGCGGAATTCACTTGATTTCCGATTCTTGATAACACTTAATATTTTTCTTTCGGCTTCATCTAACGTTTCGTTTACATTTCCATCACTATTATATCCTAACGTTACTACATCGGTGGCTGTCGTAATTAAATTTCTTAAAATAGCGTCATTTTCGACGATTTTTAAATAATGATCAATATTGGCAGCCGTAGGAACAAAGTTTAAAATTTCCGTTAAATATTCCACTCCACCGATATCATTTAATTCTTTTTTTTGTTTTAATTCGGCCGTTACGGTCGTTAAATCAACGGGGGTTTTTTGATCAGCCAAAGATTTCATTGCTTGAAAGACTTTGGCATTTTTTTCAAGATAAAAAGAATCTTTCGTTAAAGTTTCACAAGATTTTTGTAAAGCATAAGGAGAAAGGAACATCGCTCCTAAAACCGATTCTTCTGCTTCACTATCATAAGGTAAACTTTTGGCTGGCATAAAAACACCTCCTACTTCACGAGTTGTACGCGTATTTTTGCAGTAACTCCTTTATATAATTCAATCTCTACGGTATGAAAACCGAGACTGGTAAGATTATTTTCTAATTGAATTTGTCTTTTATCTACAAGATATCCTTTTTTATCAAGTTGTTCCTTGAGTTGTTTTGGACTGACACTTCCAAAAACGCGATCTTCTTTACCAGTTTTCACTTGAAAAGTAAATATTTCCTTTTCGATTTTTGATTTTGTCTCCATCGCTTTTTGACGAGCTTCTTCATCCTGCTTTTTGGCAGTTGCTTGATCTCTTTTTAATTTAGCAAGATTCATTTCATTTAAAGGTACTGCATATCCTTTCTTAATCAGAAAGTTTTGTGCATATCCATCTTTTACATTTTTAATTTCGTCTTTTTTTCCTTGTCCCTTTAAATCTTTAATGAAAATTACTTCCATCATAATTCACCTATCTTTCTTTTATGATTTGGAATAATTCTTTGGCCGCTTCTTTTAAAGATTTTCCTGCTATTTTCGTAGCGGCCGCATCGTGATCTCCTCCACCACCCATTTTTTCCATAATCTCTTGAACAGAGTAATTTCCCATGGAACGAGCACTTATTCCTACTGTATTTTCATCTAATAAACCGATTACAAACGAGGCTTCAATTCCTTTAAATTGTAATAATGTGTCGGCAATTTTAGCAAGATCTTCTCTTCGATAACGAACATTGCTATCACCGGTGGTAATTGCTAAACCGTGATACACTTTTACATTGGTAATTACTTTTTGACGCGCACTGTAGTTTTTTATGTCCTGTTTTAGTAAATATTGTACTTCGGTAGGATTGGCTCCCGCTTTGGTGAGTAGATAAGCATTATAATACGTCTTTTCATCTGTTTTTACAACAAAATTATTTGTATCTAGAACGATCCCAGATAGGAGAATCGTATTTATTTCTTTCGGTAAAGTGATTGCTAACTCTTTTAATAGGTCAACGATAATTTGGCAAGTAGAAGATGCTTCACTATCGATGAAGATATATTTTGCTTCAAGATGATCTTCTCCTATACTGTGATGATCGATTACCATGCGATTGGGAATTTTGGTAAGTAATTCTGGATCTTGAACGATACTTTGTTTATTCGTATCAACCACAATTACTAAATCTTTATTATGAGGGGTTACCTCTGATCCTTTTAGAAAAGTAATCTTATTACCCATTTTTTCAAGAACACTTTTTACGGCTAACTCAGGTTTTTTGTCATTAATGATGATAGCTGCTTTTTTTCCTAGTTGTTCTAGTATACTTACTAGTCCAATAGCACTTCCTAAAGCGTCTAAATCTAATTCAATGTGACCCATGATATAGACTCTTTCGATTCCATTTAAGGCTTTTAAAAAGTTGTTTTTGTTTATTTCCATGAATTCCTCCTAATGGCACTATACCAATATATATTATACACTATTTTAGTTCGTTTTCCAAGTTTTGTACACGAAAAGAAAAAACCGAATAACTTCGGTTTTCTTATTTTGTATATGGTAATAATCCAATAGCACGAGCTCTTTTAATTTGTGTTGCAATGTGTCTTTGATGTCTTGCACAAGCTCCTGTTACACGACGAGGTAAAATTTTACCTTTATCATTAATATATTTCTTTAAAGTTTCTACATCTTTGTAATCGATATTTTTACCGGTACACATGTAACAAACTTTTTTCTTTTTTCTAAAAAATTCTGCCATGTTAAATCTCCTTTCTATTAGAATGGTAGATCGTCATCGCTAATTTCAATATTGGCACCAAAATCAGCAAATGGATCGTTTTTAACATCGGTAGTCTTCGGTTCATCGGTTGGATCGAAATCGTAAGGAGTTGGATTGTTATTAGAAGTTTCATTGTTTGATGTACTGTTTTCTCTACTACCTTTTGTATCTAAAAACTGTACATTGTCGGCAATGACTTCTGTAACATAACGACGTTGTCCTTGATTATCGTCGTAAGAACGTGTTTGAATGCGTCCATCGATGGCAACTTGGCTACCTTGTGTTAAATAATTTTTTACATTTTCTGCTTGTTTTCTCCAAACAACCACAGGAATGAAATCAGCTTCGCGTTCCCCTGACTGATTCGTAAAATTACGATTTACAGCGACAGTGAAACTTGCTACAGGTGTATTACTTCCTGTATATCTTAATTCAGGATCTTTTGTTAAGCGTCCAATTAAAAATACTTTATTCATTCTTTTTACCTCTCTTAGTCTTCTACTTTAACCACTAAATGACGAATTACATCTTCGTTTAAACTTGCTACACGAGTGAATTCTTCGGTTGCAGTAGCATCCTTTACTTCTACTTTGAAGAAATAGTAATATCCTGTTTTGTACTTTTTAATTTCGTAAGCTAATTCCTTTTGACCCATTTCTTTTTCTTCGAGGATTTTAGCACCTTTGCTTGTTAAAACCTTCTTCATTTCTTCTGCTACCTTTTGGTTTGCTTCTTTCTCTAAATCCGGTCTAACAATGAACATTACTTCGTACTGTTTCATTTTTTACACCTCCTTTTGGACAAATGGCCGAACATTTAATTCGGCAAGGAGTATCGAAATACTCGCTAGTAGTATAACAAAAGTTTCATTATTTGTAAATGTTCTTTTTGCTTTTTATTAAAAATTTAAATGATTTATACATTAAAACGGAAATGACAAATATCTCCATCTTGCATAATATAATCTTTTCCTTCTAATCGAGCTTTTCCTGCTTCTTTAACTTTAAGTTCATTTCCACAATCAACTAAATCTTGATAAGACATTACTTCGGCACGAATAAAACCTTTTTCAAAATCCGTATGAATGATACCTGCACATTCTTTTGCATTCATTCCTTTACGAAAAGTCCATGCCCGACATTCATCTGGCCCAACGGTAAAATAAGTTGCTAATCCAAGTAAATCGTATGTTTCTTTAATTAAAAGATCCAATCCACTTTCTTTTAAACCAAGCATTTCTAACATTTCTTTTTTGTCATCATCATTTAATTCACTTAATTCCGATTCAACTTTAGCACATATTTTAACACATTTGGCATGTTCTTTTTCGGCATAAGCGCGTACTTTTAATACATAATCATTATCTTTACTAGCAATTTCATCTTCACTAATGTTCGCAAGATAAATCATTGGTTTAATCGTAAGGAAACTATAAGATTTAAGGGCTTTTTGTTCCACTTGAGAAAAGTCTACCAATCGTAAAGGAATGTTTTTTTCTAGGGCCTCTTTTGCTTTTTTTAAAGCCTCCATTTCAATTAGTGCTTCTTTATCTTTGCTAGATTCGACCTTTTTCTTCATTTTATCAATTCGATTTCCTACAATTTCTAGGTCGGCAATCGTTAATTCTAGATTGATTATTTCAATATCACGAATAGGGTCAATTCCCCCTTCGACGTGGATGATATTGTTATCTTCAAAGCAACGAACAACTTCACATATAGCGTCGGTTTCACGAATATAAGATAGAAATTGATTTCCTAAACCTTCTCCTTGACTTGCCCCTTTGACAAGGCCTGCAATATCCGTAAATTCAAAAGAAGTAGGAATCGTACGTTCAGGTGTATACATCGCTTCTAATTTTGCAAGACGTTCATCAGGAACCGTTACCACTCCTACATTCGGATCGATAGTTGCAAAAGGATAATTGGCTGCTAAAATATTCTTTTTTGTAATAGCGTTAAATAAGGTTGATTTACCAACATTAGGCAAACCAACAATTCCAGCGGTTAAACTCATTTTTAATTACCTCTTTCTTTTCATAGTTATTATAGCATAGGTACTTCTTTTTAGAAAGAAAAAAAGAGGGAAAACCTCTCTCTTATATCTTTTATGCCGTAGGAAATACCCCTGGTCCAATCGGTAATCCTATTAAATACCAACCGACAATAATTAAAATCCATGTGATACACATGATTCCACCATAGGGAGCAATCCATGCAATCGATTGTTTAATAGTAATTGGCGTATCTCTTTTTTTATTATAAATATTTAAATAAGCTACATAAATTATAAAATACGCTAGTAGCGGAGTCAATCCTTTGGTCATCGAATCGCCTGCTCTTAAAATAAATTGGGCAAATTGAGGCGTAATATTTGATTGCATTAAACAAGGAACTACGACAGGAGCTAAAATATTCCATTTTAATACCGGTGTTGTGGCAAATAAATTAACTACAGCAATTACTACTAACACAAGTAATATTAAAGGAATACCTGTAAAGGATAAATTACTAATAATATTGGCACCCCAAGCCGTAATTATATTTCCGATATTCGTTTGACGGAAGATAGCTACTAATTGAGAAGCAAAGAAGATCATAACTACGATGCTTCCAATATCTTTCATGACTTCGCCAGTTTTATTAAAGAGTTCCTTATCGTTTTTAAATGTCTTTGCACCTTTTCCGTATGCAATTCCGGTTACGAGGAAGAAAATCGATACTAAGTAAGTAAATCCATCTTGAAAATAAGCGTTGGTTCCAAAGAGTTGATCCACATATGCCTTTTGTTCCATATCTAGTAATATTCCAGAAAATGGAAGACCCGGTATTAAAGAATAAATAAATATAAATAGAATAATAATTCCCGCAATGAGCGCATTACGAAGGCCTTTCTTTTCTCTTAATTCAGTCTCTAATTTCTTTTGTTCCTCTTCTTCGATATCGACAACTTGAAGATTGGTCGTCGTTTCAGATAAATCCGTCTTTTCTTTATAACGACCTAATTTTGGAACAATGATTTTTTCGATTACGAGTGTTCCGACGATAGAAAGAATCAAGGAAGTGGCAATAATAATAAATAAATTCGAAGTCAAACTGATATGACTAACCCCTTCCATTAAAGTGGTATCAATTAAACTTGCCGCTTGACTTGTAATCGGAATTAAATTCACTTCCATCGAACCCACAAATATGGTTGCACCATATCCAAAAGCGACTCCCGAAAAAGCAGCGATAATTCCAGCCAATGGATTTCGATTATTTGCAAGGAAGATAATAGCTCCTAAAGGAATTAGTATTACGTATCCAACATCGTTAATAATACTTGAAATAGTCGCAACAAATATGAGCATAAAAGTAATAAATTGATTGTTTAGTTTTACAAAATGACGTTTGATCAAAGTATCAAAAAAACCCGTTGCTTGAGCGACACTTACTCCAATTAAGGCAATCAATAAGGTACTTAAAGGAGTAAAACTAATAAAATTACGGGCCGCATTACTTATAATAAACTTTAAGCCATCGTAACTAAACAGATTTTCTACCGTAATTAAGACATTTTCAAGTTGGTTTGTAGCTGGATTAATTCTACTGTAAGTTGCTTGAACTTCCAACCATGAAAAAATACCACTTATAATAACGGTTAAGAAAATCATTATAATAATGGATGTGATGGGATGTAAATTAAATTTTTTAAGTTTTAATTTCTTTTTTTCTCTCATACTTTCCCTTCTTTATTCAGATAATACTTTTTTAATTTTTTTATTAAATTCAATTCGTGGAATTAAGACAGTATGTCCACATCCCATACATTTTATTTTAATATCGATCCCAACGCGAATGATTTCCCATTCAGCGCTACCACAAGGATGTTTTTTTTTCATTAAAACTTTAGAACCTAATTGATAATTATTTGTCTCCATGGGTTACCTCCATATGAGGATAAGCAATTTTTATATTTGCTTGATCAAAATGAATTTTGATAGCTCTTCTTAAGTCTCTTTCTACTTGAAAATTTTCAGCAGGTTCGGTTAATACCGACAAACGATAAACTAGATTGCTATCTTCTATTTTGTTAATTCCTAAAATTTCTACAGGTCCTTTTAGTTTTTGTAATTCTTTACTTTGTTCATCTGCTACTTCTTTTAATATTTTTTCAACTTTTTTAATATCTTCCCGATTCGATACAGCAATATCTACTAAAGCAAGTGAAGGAGATAGACTGTAGTTAATTACATTCCCTATATTTCGATTTGCTAATATTTTAACGGATCCTTCGTAACTTTTAATTTTTGTAGTCTTTAATCCTAAAAAAATTACTTCGCCACGAAATCCATCAATTTCAATATTATCTCCAATTGCAAATTGATTTTCTAAAAGAATCGATATACCCGCAATAAAATCTTTAAATGTATCTTGTAAAGCTAATCCAAGAACAGCTCCTAATATACCTAAACCGGCTAAAATACTTCCGACATCAATACCATAAACGGTTAATATAGCTAATAAAGTAATCGACCCAATGATATATTTCCCAATATTTTTTAGTAAAATGCCAAGGGTTTCTACCTTTTTATAGTTTCCACCATTTTGAGGAAGATGTTTTAATTGAAGTTGAATAATATAAGTTAATATTCTTTTACAAACACCATAAACTAAAATAGCAATACAGATATAAAGAACTGGTAAATAGATTGTCTTTTGATTTATAAAATTAAATATATATTCCATTATTCGTTATCCATTCCTATTATTTCTAGAATTCGATTTAAATCATTCGTATTTGCAAAAGTTATTTCTATTTTATTATTTTTTATTCTCGTTTTGGTTCCTAATTTATCAGTTAGTAACTCTTCGACATATTGATATTCATTCGATTTATGATAATGTCTTACGTTTTGATTTCTCTTTTTCCAATCATTGGATGAAGAAAGTATTTCTAACGTACGGACATTAAGATTATCATTATATACGCGGTTGGCTAAATCGAGGACTTTTTCAGGATCTTCAATTTTACTTAATATACGGGCATGACTCATTGAAATTTTATCTTCCATGAGCATCGTTTTTACAGTTTCAGGTAAGTTCAGTAAACCAATCATATTCGTTATATGACTACGACTCTTTCCAACACGAGTAGCAAGTTCCTCTTGGGTAATTTTTAATTCTGTCAATAATTTTTTATACGCCGTTGCTTCTTCAATCGCATTTAAATCTTCTCTTTGAAGATTTTCAAGCAAAGCAATTTCCATCATTTCTTCATCGGTAAAATCTCGAACAATGGCAGGAATCGTTTCTTTTCCTGCTAATCTAGACGCTTTTACTCTTCGTTCTCCAGCGATAATTTCATAACCTTTGATACTCTTTTTAGCAATAATTGGTTGAAATACACCATGTTCTTTAATTGAAGATGCCAATTCTTCAAGTGCTTTTTGATCAAATACTTTTCGTGGTTGATATGGATTACTTCGTAATTCACTTAATTTAAGATCAACGATTTCATCTTTTGAAGTAGAAGTTAGAATTCGTTCTTCTAATTGATTATAATCAATTGGTTCATTATTAAATAGTTCTTCCAAGCCACGACCAAGGGCTCTTCTTTTAGATGTTTCCATTTCGTTCAATCACTTCCTTTGCTAAATTTAAATAAGCTTCCGATCCTCTACTTTTTGGATCGTATGCTATAATTGGTTTTCCATGAGATGGAGCTTCCGTTAAACGTATCAATCTTGGAATAATGGTATTATAAACACGTTCTTTAAAATACTTTCGAATTTCTTCTACCACTTCTAATCCTAGATTAGTCCTTGAATCAAGCATTGTAAGAAGTACTCCTTCAATATTTAAATTTGGATTTAGATTTTTTTGGGCAAGCATAATCGTATTTAATAATTGAGTAATACCTTCAAGGGCAAAAAACTCACATTGAACAGGTATAATTACCGAGTGTGATGCCGTTAAAGCATTCGTTGTTAATATTTCAAGGGAAGGTGGGCAATCGATGATAATATAATTAAACTGATCTACGATTGGCTGAAGCGCATTTTTTAGGGCCATTCCTTTAACAAATCCCGGTTCTTGACGACTACGCTCTAATAATTCTACATTTACGCCTGCTAAATTAATTGTAGCGGGTAAAATAAATAAATTTTTGTATTTCGTTTTTTTAATTGCTTCTTCGATACCGCATCTACCCGTTATTACATCGTAAGCACTTATCGTAATATCGCCTTTATTAATTCCAATTCCAGTGGTTGCATTACCTTGTGGATCAATATCGACTAATAAGACTTTTTTTCCTAATAATGCTAAAGATGCAGAAAGATTAATACTAGTTGTAGTTTTACCTACTCCGCCTTTTTGATTAACTAATGAAATAATCTTTCCCATCTACTATCACCTTTTCTTTTTTATGTATTATTATTGTATCAAAAATTGCTCTTTTAGGAAATGGTTTTATAAAAAAAAGTAGACTTATTCGTCTACTATTTATTTTTATCAATACTGATATTGATTTGATATTTATTTTCGAAATCCATTTCATCTAAATTTACTACAAATCCGTTTTCTTCTAATTTTTTGACCATATCACGAATCATATTAATAGCAACTCTCAAGTTTGGTATAGCTGATACTGGTTCTTCCTTTTCAACTACAGGAGTTGGGTTTGTAACCATTGCAGCAGGTGCTTCTACGGGTTCTCTTTTTGTTCGAAATTCATCAAGTAAACTCTCCGTATTGGTAAATGGCTGATAATTTGGAATGGTCGTTGGTTTTGAATTAGTATCAATGGTAGCATCATCAATTTGTACTGGTTTCGGTGGCTCTACTACAGGAGTTTGAACTGTTCCACCGGTTGGTGTTTCGTCCTCGTCTTCTGGAGTTACTAATGGAACATTTGCAATGAAATCCATTACTGAATTTGTATTATCTTTTGGTGTTCCGTTAAAAGTATCCGGTATAATCGAAGGTTTTGGTAAATCTTCTTTCGTCTGTTGTTCTTCAAACGTAGGAATAAAATGATAAGCATCTTTTGGTTCTTCGACTGTTTTTGGTGTTGCTGGCATTTCCACTGGTGCGTTAGGTGCTTCTGGAATCGTTGTTGGGGTTGGAAGCGGATTTGCAGGAGCAGGATCAACTCTTAATAATTGCTCTATATTCATTGTTTGTGGTGTGCTCGTTGTTAAAATATCTGACGATTGTGACTTAATATCACTAATTCCTTTATCCATTGTGTCAAAAGGTTTTACTTCAGGATTCATATCTGGAATAAAACGATGTTCCTCATTGGAAGTAGTTTGTTCAAGTGTTGATGATGTTGGCATCTCATTTGGTACCATCGTTGGTGCAGGTTCTGTTTCACCAGTTAAATTTTTAATTTCAGCATCTAATTCTCTTACTGTCATTTTATTTTCAATAATTTTATTTAATAAGTTAATTTGTTGTTCTTTATCTTTTACATTTAATAAACTTCTTGCATGACGTTCCGAAATTTGATTAGTTAGTAATGCCTCTTGAATCTCATCTGGAAGCGCTAATAAACGTAATTTATTAGCAATTGCAGCTTGCGATTTGCCCATCGTCTTTCCTAGTTCTTCTTGTGTCATCGAATCTAAATCTAGAATTTTTTGATACGTTCTTGCTTCTTCAATCGCACTTAAGTCTTTTCGTTGTAAGTTTTCAAGAAGAGCTACTTTTGAACTTTCTTTATCATCTAAATTTCGAATAATAGCAGGTATTTTAGTAAGACCAGCCATAATCGAGGCTTTGTAACGGCGCTCTCCGGCAATGATCTCATATTTATCACCTATTTTACGTACGATAATGGGTTGTATTACACCATGTTCTTTAATTGAATCTGATAATTCTTTTAAAGCCTTTTCATCAAAAATTTCCCGTGGTTGAAAACGATTAGGAATAATATCATCCACGAATAAATCTACTATTTCTTTATCCATATTCATACTTTATACCTCACTTTTTATTCTTTTTAATACCCTATTATTATTATAATTTATTTTTTATCATTTTACAATGCTATTTTTTTAATTTTATCCACCGAACGCGGATACTTTTTATCTGTTTTTGATTCTTTTTTTATTTTTACTAAATTTCGTATACTATTTTCTTTTGGAAGATAAAAAGTAATTACTTGTTCAACTGTAGCATTTAGTTTATTTAAAGTGGACGAAGCTTGCTCTAATTCTTCGTTAATATTCGCTTTCATTGGGATAAAATAACCTTTTTCTTTAACTAAAGGAATACAAATTTCACTTATAATTCTTAATTCCGCTACCGCACGAGATGTAACAAGATCATATTCTTCACGATGGATTCTTGCATAATCTTCACCTCGACTATGTACCGTGTATACTTCTTTTAACCCAAGTATACGAATTATTTCATCTAAAAAATTTATTCTTTTTTGAAGGGAATCGACTAATGTTACTTTTAAGTGAGGAAAAACAATTTTTAAAACCAATCCTGGAAATCCCGCACCCGTTCCGATATCACAAACTGTTTCAATTGTATTAAAATCAATAGCTTTATTTAAAGTAAGGCTATCATAAAAATGTTTTAAATAAACTTCACTTTTTTCAGTAATACGCGTTAAATTAAATTTTTGATTCCATTCTATTAATAATTCATAGTATTTTTCTAGTTGTTCTTTTTGTTGTTCGGTCAGTTTAATATTTAATGAAGTAATTGCTTCTTCAAATTGTTCTTTATTCATATTATTTTTGCTCCTGTTTTTTTAGATATACACTTAAAATAGCAATATCTGCGGGATTAACACCACTTATACGAGCGGCCTGACCAATGGAAGTAGGTCTTATTTCTTCTAATTTTTGAAGTGCTTCGTGAGCAAGATTTTTTATTTCGTGATAATCGATATCAACTGGAATCTTTATATTTTCGAGCGTAAGCATTTTTTCAGCTTCACGATTTGCTTTAACAATGTATCCTTCGTATCGAATCATTATTTCTACTTGTTCTAATACTTCTTTATTATAATCAAGATTTAAAAAGTGTTTTATGTGTTCCATTTTTATTTCTGGTCTTTTTAACAAATCATACAAAGTAATTCCATCTAAAATTGGAATGGATCCAATACTTACCAAATAATCGTTCGTCGCTTTTTTAGGAGTTATTTTATTCTCTTTCAATTTTTTTATTACTTCGTCGATATCTTTCTTTTTTTGTTGAAAACGTTGATACTTTTCTTTGCTAATTAAACCGACTTGATAACCGTATTCCCGAAGTCGTAAATCCGCATTATCATGGCGTAAAAGAAGACGATACTCTGCACGGGAAGTAAGCATACGATAAGGTTCTTTGGTTCCTTTTGTTACTAAATCATCAATTAATACTCCAATATAAGCCTCATTTCTTTTTAAAATTAAAGGATCTTTTCCTTGCAACTTTAAAGAGGCATTAATTCCTGCCATTAAACCTTGTCCGGCAGCTTCTTCATAACCACTAGTTCCATTAATTTGACCGGCAGTAAATAAATTTTCAATTATCTTTGTTTCTAAAGATTGTTTTAAACAAGTTGGATCAATCGCATCGTATTCGATAGCATAAGCATATTTTTTTATTTTAGCATGTTCTAATCCAACTAAACTGTGGACCATTTGTTCTTGGACTTCATGAGGCATACTTGTCGAAAATCCTTGCAAATAAATATCATCGTAGTAAATACTTTCTGGTTCTAGGAATAATTGATGTCTTTCTTTATCAGCAAAGCGTACAACTTTATCTTCGATAGATGGACAGTAACGAGGTCCAATTCCTTCGACATAACCACCATACATACTTGATTCTTTTAAATGATCTCTTATTATTTGATGTGTTTTTTCATTTGAATATACTAAATGACATGGAATTTGGTCCTCTACTGTGTAATTTGGTTCATTATCAAAAGAAAATGTATATAGCTCATTATCGCCTGGTTCTAGCTGCGTTTTACTGAAATCAATACTATCTTTTTCAATACGAGGTGGCGTTCCGGTTTTTAAACGTTGGATTTGAAAACCTAATTCTCTTAAATGGTCACTAAGAAATTTAGAAGGTCTTTCTCCATGAGGACCACTAGGTGTCTTCGTACTTCCTACTAGAACCATTCCTTTTAAATAGGTTCCTGTAGTTAAAATAACAATCTTTGATGCTATTTTTGTACCATCTTCTAAAATAACTCCTCGAATTTTCTTGTTTTCAACAATTAATCTTTCTACTAGTGATTCTTTTATTTCTAGATTTTTAGTATGTTGTAATGTATTTAACATTTCTTTCGGATAAGTTACTTTATCCCCCTGTGCTCTCAATGCTCGCACGGCAGGACCTTTTTTCGTATTTAACATTTTCATTTGTAATAAGCTATGATCAATATTATTTCCCATTTCTCCACCGAGCGCATCAATTTCACGAACAATTATTCCTTTCGCTGGACCACCAATCGATGGATTACAAGGCATATCGGCAATATTTTTAATATTTCCAGTTACCAATAATGTTTTATTTCCCAAACGTGCCGAAGCTAACGATGCTTCACATCCAGCATGTCCTCCTCCGACAACAATTATGTCATATTCCATAGTAAAACACTTCCTCTAATTAAAAATTATTTCCCGGGAAATAAAATTAATTATTTCCCAAGACAAAATTGACTAAATAATTGGTCTAATAATTCATCGGTATAAGTTTCTCCAATTATTTCCCCTAATATTTCCCAAGCATTCTTTAAATCTATTTCCACCATATCGATTGGCATTTTTTGATTAATTCCATCTATCACTTCATTTAAAACTTTATCGGCATTTTTAGCAAGCGATATTTGTCTTACATTCGATAGATAATTATAATCTTTTTGATTTATTTTCGATAAGTTAAACATTTCTTTAATTTTATTTTTTAATTGATCAATTCCTTGATCTTCAGTAACACTTATCTCTACTATTGGATAATCTTTTAATAAAGTACGATCTATTTTCGATGGAAGATCATTTTTATTGATTACTATAATCGTTGTTTTATCTTTCGTCTTATCAAGAATTTCCCAATCATTCGAAGTTAATTCTTCATTGTTATTTAATACAACCAAAACTAAATCTGCTTCATCCATTAATTGAATACTTTTATCTACCCCAATTTTTTCTACTAAATTGTCTGTTTCTCTAATTCCTGCAGTATCAATAATCTGAAGTTGTATTCCATCTAACATAAGTGTTCCTTCGACCGTATCTCTCGTAGTTCCTTCAATTTCCGTTACAATTGCTTTATTTTCATTAATTAAACGATTTAATAAACTACTTTTTCCAACATTTGGACGTCCTACAATAATCGTTTTAATTCCTTCTTTTATAATTTGACCAGATTCACTCTCATCAATAATATGTTTTAAATCTTGCTTCACATCTTTTATTTTTGGCAATAATTTTTCATTGGTCATAACCTCAATATCTTCATATTCTGGATAATCGATATTTACTTCGATAGAAGCAATTATTTCTAATAATTTTTGTCGTAAGTCGCGAATTATTTTACTAACATGACCTTCCAATCCTTGAATTGCAAGTTTTCGTGCTGCTTCACTTTTCACATTAATTAAATCCATTACTGATTCTGCTTTGACTAAATCAATTCGACCATTTAAAAAAGCTCTTTTAGTAAATTCTCCTGGTTCTGCTAAACGAGCACCATTTCTTAATAACAATTCTAATATTTTATGAGTAGTAGTAATTCCACCATGACAATTAATTTCAACAACATCTTCACAAGTAAATGTTTTAGGTGCTTTCATAACAGATACTAATACTTCATCGATAATCTCTTCTTGATTAATAATGTGACCATAATGAATAGTATGCGAGTTTACTTTAGTTAAATCTTTTCCTTTAAATAATTGATTAACAATTGAAATTGCTTCTTTTCCACTTACTCGAATAATGGATATTGCACCTACTCCTAGAGCGGTGGAAATAGCAGCTATAGTATCATTCATAAACTCACATCCTTTTTCTTCAAAACAATGATACTGATTATAACATATTTTTTCTGTTTTTTATATAAAATTAGATGAAAATTATTTCCCGGGAAATAAAAATTCATAAAAAAAGAGGATTATTCTTCCTCTTTTGGTTTTATTACAACATAACGATTTGGTTCAGTTCCTTCACTTTCTGTATATACTTTTTTATAATCGTTTAAGGCATTATGAATAATTCTTCTTTCGTAAGAATTCATTGGATCTAATTTTGCTTCTACTTTCGTTCTGGCAACTTCTCGGGCAAGTTGTTTTGCTAATCTTTCTAAATTATGTTGTTGTTTTTCTTTATATTCTCCAACATCTAAAACAAATTTATAATAGAAACCGAATTTGGCATAGATAGCTTGTCTCAATATTGTATTTAAAGCATCCATCGTTCTTCCATTTTTACCAATCAACAAGGCATTATTGTCCGACAAAATCGTAATAGAAAGATTATTTTCTCTCTTTTTTACTTCAAGATTTATTCCAATTCCAATATCATGTGTTAATTTTTGAAGATATTCTTTAATGAAATCGATAATATCATCTTTAGTTACTACTTCAATTTCTACTTTTTTTGCTTTAAATAAGCCACCTTTTGTTTCTTCGAGTTCTTTTACAAAAATATTTTCGCGATCTTCTTGAAGTTCAATTAATGCTTGTTCAATTGCTTCTTCTTTTGTTTTTCCTGAAAAAATTCTTTTATCCATTTAACTTCTTACTCCTTTTTACAATCAAATTTTGGATTATCGTAAATACATTTGATGCGCACCAATAAATTCCTAATGCTGCCGGCATAAAGAATGACATTATTATAATCATTACTGTCATAATTGTCGACATACTTTTCATTGGATCTTCATCGGAAGTAGAACTTGTACTATTCATTTTCATCGAGATAAAAGTAGAAACACCAATTAGTAATACTAATAATAAATAGATAAAATTATGTTGATTTAATAAACCGTTCCATGGAGTTGTTCCCATTTGCATATTTAAGAATACTTCTTCAAATATTACTGGTAAACGATTAATTGCTTCTAAAAAAGCAAAGAATAGCGGTAATTGTATAAATGCAAATAAACATCCTGAAAGTGGATTAATATTATATTTTTTATAAATCATCGTCATTTCCTGACTTTTTTTCATTAATGATTCTTGATCGTTGCGATTAGCATATTTTTTTTCTAACTTATTTAATTCAGGCTGCGCTTTCTTTATTAATTCGGATTGCATTGCTGTTTTATTTGTTAAAGGATAAACGGCTAAACGAATTAATAAAGTTACAATAATTATGGAAAAAGCCGAACTATTTACGAATTGACTAACCCATAAAATAACAAATGCCAATGGTTTTACGAAAATCATTTCCCATAGACCATCGTCTCCGCCGGTTAATGGGGTAAATTTACTACAATCTACATATTTGTTTAAATCGACACCCGCGTTTGTATATAATTCCCTAGTAGTTTCATCCGTTGGTTGACATAAAATATTTCCCGTTAAACTTTGACCAGTTTCTGGATTGGTAACTACTTTGTTTTCTTGATCTTTTAATGTTTGCGTACAACCAGTCAATAATAATGTCACTAACAAAATAATAATTATTTTCTTTTTACTATTTTTTTTCATTCTTTGCTCCTTCTTTTTGGTTAATTCTATTCATTAATTGGACAAAGCTTTCATTAATTTGTTCAAAACTTTGACTTAAACAATTTCTTCTTACTATTATAATATAATCTGTTTCATTTGAATAGAGATTTTTATTTTTATCGATAATATTTCTTATTCTTCTTTTATTATAATTTCTAACTACCGCATTACCTAATTTTTTTCCTACAGAAATACCAAAACGATAAAATCCCTTTTCTTTATTATTATAATATATCATTAAATTAGCATCTTTTACATAGTTATTTTTTCCAATGATATCATTAAAATCTCGATTATTCTTTACTGTATTACATTTTTTCATCGGATCACTTCCTTATTATAATAGTAAAAAAACCACTGAAAGGATCAGTGGTATTATTTTGCTAGTTGTTTACGCCCTTTTGCTCTACGACTTTTAATAACATTCGTTTTTACTCTTGCAAAGAAACCATGTTTTTTTGCTTTTTTACGATTATTTGGTTGATACGTTCTTTTCATTATTTCCACCTCCAAACATAAATCTCCATTATTATAATAAGAAAAAGAAAGTTTTGTCAACCTCTTTTAAATTTTTCTTTTTCACATTTTGCACAAGTTTGTGGAAAAGAAAATCCGATATGTGCATAGTTAAAATTACATATTCTGTGGAAAAATAACTAAAATCCTTTTATAATAAGAGTATAAATAGTGGAAAACTTTGTGTATAAATTGTGAATAGGTTGTGGATGAATATTTTTTTAATTTTTTTCTTCCTTTTTTGCACAAATTCAGTTACAATAGAAAACATGAATTTTATTTTTGAGAATACTTGGTAAGGGATGTGATATTATGAATGTTACAGTCTTATGGGACAATTTCTTAGATGAAATAAAAAAGGAAGTTACTTCACTGTCTTATGAGACTTGGTTTCAAGATACTCATCTTTATTCTCTCAAAGATGGAACTGCCACTATTATTGTTCCGTTAGCTATTCATAAAAAGCATTTAGCTGATAATTATAAGGATTTAATTACTGAAACATTTAATAAAATAGCTAATTCTAATTTTGATATCGAATTTTTATTACAAGATGAAATTGAAGAAAAAGAAGAAATTGACCGAAGAAAAGAAGATTTAAATAAAGTAGAGGAAGTAGGGGTTCCTTTTAATAATCCGCTTAAATCTAATTTAAATGTTAATTATACCTTTGATAATTTTATTGTAGGAAATAGTAATAAATTTGCACACGCCGCCGCGCTATCAGTAGCGGAAAATCCTGGTAAGATGTACAATCCTTTGTTTATTTATGGAAATAGTGGGTTAGGGAAGACACATCTGATGCATGCGATTGGAAATTATATTGTGCAAAACTCTAACAAACGTGTTTTATATGTTACAAGTGAACAATTTATTAGTGATTTTCTCGGTATTAATAAAAAAGATGATATGGGTACCAACTTTGATTACATCGAATATTTTAAAAATAAATATCGAAGTGTTGATGTATTAATCATTGATGATATTCAGTTTTTAGGCACAGCGGCGAAGTCACAACAAGAATTTTTCCACACTTTCAATACTTTATATAGTGATAATAAACAAATTATTATTTCATCTGACCGATCACCGGATGATTTAAAATTATTGGAAGATCGTTTAAGAACCAGATTTTGTTGGGGTTTAACTGTAGATATCTTCCCACCGGATTTTGAATTAAGAGTCGCGATTTTACGAAAGAAAATACTTGGTGGAGCGATTGAAAAGAATATTCCAGAAGATGTTATTGAATATATTGCTTCCAATATGGGAAGTGACGTACGACAATTAGAAGGATCAGTGAATCGATTGCTGGCATATTCCACAATCATGGGTGGATCCGAGATTACTTTAGACCTTGCTATTGAAGCATTAAAGGACTTTATTAATCGAGGCGTTAGTGAGAAAAATGATATTCAAAAAATTCAAAAGATTGTCGCTGAATTCTTTCGAATTTCTCCTGAGGATATGAAAAGTAAGAAGAGAAGTGCTAATTTAGCTTTCCCTAGGCAGGTTGCTATGTACTTATGTCGACAAATGACCGATGAATCTTTTCCAAAAATTGGAATGGAGTTCGGCGGGAAAGATCATTCTACTGTAATGCATTCCTGTGAAAAGATTGATCGAGAAATGAAGACAAATAAAGAATTATATAATACGATTGAGAAGTTAAAAAAAGATATTCATTAATTTATTTCACAGTTTCAACATTTTATCCACAAATAAAAATAGCTTTATTTTATTGATATAAAAGGAAAAAAGTGAGTTATAAACTTTTTCCACTGTAAAAATAATAAAAAAGTAAAAGAAAGAAGGAATATATATGAAATTAAAAATTAAAAAGGAAATTTTACTTGAAGGATTAAATAAAGTTTCAAAAGCTATTTCAACTAAAAATCTTATTCCAGTTCTATCTGGTATAAAATTTGATTTAACTAAGAAAGGGCTTACATTAACTGCTTCGGATAATGATATTACTATTCAAACATTTATCGAATCAAAAGATAATATGGAAATTGAGAATGAAGGTTGTATTATTATTCAAGGTCGTTACGTTTTAGATATTGTTCGTAAATTACCGGATGAATATATTAATATTGAAGTAGTAGATGACTTAAAGATTGTTATTTATACCGATAACAGTGAATTTAATTTAAATGGTATCAGTAAGACAGAATATCCAAATATTAGTCTTGAAGAAAGCAAAAAACCACTTTCTATCAAAAATCGCATTTTCAAAGAAATAATTAATCAAACTTCTTTTGCAGCATCAAGTGATGAATCAAGACCCGTTTTAACTGGAATTAATTTTAAAATAGCAGGAGATATATTAGAATGTAATTCTACGGATTCTTATCGATTAGCTAGAAAGACAATTAAATTAAATCAATCAGTAGATGATTCTTATAATATTATTATTCCTAGTAAAAACTTAATTGAATTTAATAAAATTATTAATGAAAGTGACGATGATATTGAGATTCATATTTTCAATAATAAAATTTTATTTAAATATGATAATTTATTATTTCAATCTCGTTTAATTAGTGGAACTTATCCAAATACTTCTAATTTATTACCAGAAGAATCTTTATTAACTATTACTACTACCGTTAATGAATTATATAATGTAATTGATCGTGCAAGTATTTTAACAAGTGATAAAGAAAAAAATGTAGTTACTTTAGAAACTACGGATGATCGTCTAATTATAAAATCAAACTCTGCTGAATTAGGTCGCGTAGAAGAAAAAATGGATGTAGAAAAAAATAATGATGAAAATATTCGAATTTCATTTGTTGCTAAATATATGATGGAAGCTTTACGATCTTTTTCCTCAGAAAAAGTGGAAATCTCTTTTGTTGGAGAGATAAAACCTATTATATTAAAATCTTCTGAAGATGAAACACTTGTACAATTAGTTCTTCCGATTCGAACTTATTAAAAGAAAAGTTTTTAATAACTTTCTTTTTTTTATAATTTTTTTATATTTTCGACAAAATTCAAGTAATTTCGACAATTCATTATGTTATATTTTTGTCGCAAATTAAAAATTTGCACAGGGGGAAATATGAAAAATTATGAAATCAATGAAGGAACACTTGCTATTATAAGTGTTTCAGATCACCAATCAAAAGTAGTAGAAAATGAAGAAGAATATCTCGTAGATAAATCAGCTTATGAGATTATGGATGAAAGTTGTCGATATTTTGGTAGCAGTTATGAAGGAAGAGTAGTAGGGGCTAGAGCAATGTTAGATGCAAATTATAAATTACCTATTATTGTAGAAGAAAGTCGAAGATTAATTTTCTTTCCTACGGAATCTCCTTCATTAGAAGGATGTATGTGGATTTCTTTGCAACACTTTGATACGGTTAGTAAAGATCCTAAAAACGCGCTCATTTATTTTAAAAATGGGAAAAAAATAGAAACTCATATATCAAGTTATTCTTTAAAAAATCAATTTTTACGAGCAACACTTTTAGAATCAATTTTAAATCAAAGAAAAAATCATTAAAAATGGCTAAAAAAGCCTTTTTTTGTGGTTACAGATATAAATCTATGATATAATAGTCTTGTATGTACAGGAGTATTGGAAATTGAATAAAGGTGATTCTATGAGTGTTTTTATACCTAAAAATGATATTAACAAAAATTGGACTTATAAATTTTAGAAATTATAAAAAACTACATTTAAAATTAAGTTCTGGAATTAATATTTTTGTAGGAAATAATGCTCAAGGAAAAACCAATATTCTCGAAAGTATCTATCTTTTAGCCTTGACGAAATCACATCGTTTTGGAATTGAAAATACTTTAATTAAAATAGGGGAGGAAACAGCAAAAATAACAGGTACTGTGAAAGAAAATAAAATCTTTCGCGATCTAGAAATTCAACTTACAAAGCAACAAAAAAAGGTTTTGGTAAATCACACGGAAATTCGTAGAATAGCTGATTATATTACTAATCTAAATGTAATTATTTTTACACCGGACGATTTAGATATTATTAAAGGAGCACCTCAAATAAGAAGAAATATTCTTAATATTGAGATGAGTCAATTATCACGTAATTATATTCAAATCTATAATGAATATAGTAAAATTTTAAAAAATAGAAATGAATATTTAAGAATGATGTATATCAATCATTTAAGTGATGAAAATTATTTATCTATTTTAGAAGAAAAGTTAATAGAAAGAGCGATTCAGATTTATCAATTTCGTCGTTCTTTTTTAGAGCGTATTAATAAAAAGATTGGTATTATTTTTGAAAATATAACAGGTTTATCGGATTTATCAATTCATTATGAACCTAATTTAGATTTAAAAAATTATACTGATGAAGAAATTAGATTTCAATTAATTTCAAAATTTAAATCGAATCGTGATCGAGAAATTTCACAAGGTACAACATTATATGGTCCTCATCGAGATGATTTTTCTTTCTATTTAGGTGATGAAAATATGCGCCTTTTTAGTTCCCAAGGTCAACAACGATTAGCAATTATATGCTTTAAGTTATCTGAAATTGAAATTTTTAAAGAAGATACAAATTCTTTTCCTATTCTTTTATTAGATGATATTTTTAGTGAGATTGATCGAAAAAAGAAAAATAAATTACTCAAATATATAGAAAGAGACATACAGACTATTATTACTACAACTGATTTAAAAGATATAAAAAAGAGCATTTTAGAAGATGCAAAAATTTTTGATGTTTGTGATGGTAATGTCACAGAAAGGAAGATGGAACTGTAAAAATAGTAGAAGAGGTGGAATAAATGGATAATAATACACATTATGATGCATCGGATATTCAAGTATTAGAGGGATTAGAAGCCGTTCGAAAACGTCCAGGAATGTATATTGGTACTACAGATGTAAAAGGACTTCATCATTGAGTATGGGAAATTGTTGACAAATCGATTGATGAAGCCCTTGCTGGTTTTTGTAAAAATATTGAAGTTGTTATTAATAAAGATAACTCTATAACGGTAAAAGATGATGGACGTGGTATTCCCGTTGATATACATCCTAAAACGGGTGTATCTACCGTTGAAACAGTTTATACCGTATTACATGCTGGAGGAAAATTTGGTGGTGGCGGATATAAAGTATCCGGTGGACTTCATGGCGTTGGTGCGAGTGTTGTTAATGCGCTTTCTAAATGGGTCGAAGTTACAGTTTATAAAGATGGTAAAATTCATCAAATGCGTTTTGAAAATGGGGGACATACTGCCAAACCTTTACATGTAGTAGGGGAATGTGATCCAAATCGTACAGGAACAACCGTTACTTTTAAACCGGATCCTGATATTTTTGATACCGATATTTATGACTATGAAACATTAAAAACAAGAATTCGTGAACTTGCTTTCTTAAACCGTGGATTATCTCTTAATTTAAGAGATGATCGTGATATGGAAGATACAACCGGTGAAACTTTTATGTACGAAGGCGGAATTAGTGAGTATGTTCGCTTCATCAATCAAGAAAAAACACCGATTCATGAAGATATTATTCATTTAAGTGGTGAGAAAAATGGAGTTATGTTTGAAGTAGCAATGCAATACAATACTTCTTATAACGCTAATATTTATTCTTTTGTTAATAATATTAATACCCACGATGGTGGTACTCATGAAGATGGAGTAAAAAGAGCTTTAACTCGTGTGATTAATAATTATGCTCGGAAAAATAATATTTTAAAAGAAAAAGATGAAAATCTACGTGATGACGATGTGAAAGAGGGACTTACTATGATTATCTCTTGTAAGCATCCAAATCCACAATTTGAAGGTCAAACAAAAGGTAGATTAGGTAATTCTGAAGTTAAAAATTTAGCGGATAGCGTTTTTGCAGACGGATTTGAACGATTCTTACTAGAAAATCCAGAAGAGGCTCGTGTTATCATCAATAAAGCAATCTTAGCTCGAAATGCGCGTATGGCTGCAAAAAAAGCGAGAGAAGCTACCCGTAAGAGCGATTTAGCAACTACAAATTTCTTTGGAAAACTTTCTGATTGTAAGAGTAAAGATCCAACAATTTCAGAAATATTTATCGTCGAGGGAGATTCAGCTGGTGGTTCTGCTAAAAAAGGTAGAGACTCAATGACACAAGCTATTCTTCCATTACGAGGTAAAATTTTAAATGTTGAAAAGGCAAGATTAGATCGCGCTTTAGGAAATGAAGAAATTAAAACAATTATAACTGCTTTTGGAACAGGAATTGGGGAATATTTTGATTTATCTAAATTACGATATGATAAGATTATTATTATGACCGATGCTGATGTCGATGGTTCTCATATTCGTGTATTGTTATTAACTTTATTTTATCGCTTCTTCCGTCCTATTGTTCAATCTGGTCATGTCTATGCTGCTCAACCTCCTTTATTCCGTATTATGCATGGAAAAACACGTAAATATGTACTTAATGAAGAAGAATTAGATGCTTATATGAATTCTCTTCCAGAAAATGTTCGTTCTCGTGCTGAAATTGCTCGTATGAAAGGTTTAGGAGAAATGGATGCTGAAGAATTAAACGAAACGACAATGGACATTGAAAAACGTGTATTACGTAAAATTACGGTTGAAGATTGTGTTGCTGCAGATGCTATATTTGAAAAACTTATGGGAGATGAAGTTGATCCACGTCGTAAGTTTATTGAAGAAAATGCATGGAATGTGCAAAATCTTGATATTTAGGGGGTGAAATTATGGATAATAAAGATGATATAAATGAATT
>CANRCR010000003.1 GCA_947629165.1 uncultured Bacilli bacterium | reverse complement strand
AATGACTCATATCGGCTAACCCCAAATCAAAAACAAGCATTAAAGCAAATAAAAAGGATCTAACCAGATCCTTTTATTGATACAATTCTTCACGTAAAACTTCGATATTTTTATTCATAATAGTAAGATAATCATCTTTGTTATCGCGTTCTTCTTCGGTAAGATTATCAATTCTCCGGAATAGTCGTGTTTCACATCCGGTCGTTTCAATAATCTTTTTAATCGCCTCATTTTGTTCGTCGTATTCGAACATAAAAATATAATCGATATTACCATCCCGAATTAAATTGATTACATCGTTAATAACTTTATCGGTAGGTTCTCCGTTCCGATTGTCGAGCGATATGACGTTTAATCCATATTTTTCTAAATATTTAAGGGTATCGTTACTAACGACGAGTGTTTTATTGACCGCGTTTTCAGCGGTGAGTTTGATTTCGGCATCGAGTTCTGATAGAACGATTTGTAATTCTTCATAATGCCGATCAATTTCTTTTTCGAGATAACTGTTCGTAAGATATTCTTTTAAACCATTTCGAATATTTTGCGTCATCATGAGTAAGTGCGATGGATTTAACCAAAGTTCCTCGACCCCATAGGTAGGTTCCATTCCAAATGCACTATCGATGATAAGCATGTTGGTATTTCGATTTAAGAATTCCGATGCAATATCTTTATCATTACTAGCGTGATTGTAAATAAACAATTCCTTCTTGCTATAATCGTTATATTGCTTTTCACTTAACGTGTAGTGATTGGTGTTGGTATCGTTCGGATAAATCGAAGTAACTAACGCATGATCCCCATAGAGTTCGGTCGTAATATATTCGAGGGGATATACGGTCGTAACAATCTCGATATCTTCGAGACTATCTCTTTTAAAACAACCGGTTGAAAGTAATAACACGATAGCCAAAATCCCTAATAATTTAAACTTTTTCATTCTTTTCTTCCTTCCTTGGTACAGGATCAATTCCTGCTTTAAAAAGTGGATTACATTTTAAAATACGGCGAACTGCCAAATAACTTCCTTTGATACTTCCATAACTTCCAATGGCTTCGATTGCATAATTCGAACAAGTAGGAATATGTCTACAATAGAGATGCCAAGGACCCGGTATCATTTGATAGATTTTAATTAATCCAACCAGAAAGTATTTCATTTTTCACCACTATTACTATTTTACAAGAAAAAAAGAAAAAAAACAATTGACTTTGATAAAGTGTTTCTAATTTGTTATACTAAATAGAGATAAGTGAAGAAAGAAGGATATTCATGGAAGCCTTATTTAAAAAATTAGGAATTAAACCCAAACAATTAAAACTGTACGAAACGGCTTTTTGCCACTCTTCTTACGTGTATGAAAATCATTTAAAAAACGATTATGAAAGACTCGAATTTTTAGGGGATGCCGTACTCGATTTAGTAATGGCGGACTATCTTTATAAGCATTTTAATATCGAAGAAGGCGATATGACAAAAATGCGTGCCAATTACGTCTGTGAAAATGCCTGTTACCAATATGCTACAGATTTAAATTTTAGTGATTATATTCGAGTAGGGCACGGGGAAGAAGAGACCGGTGGAAGATATAAAAAAGTAATTTTAGCCGATATCTTTGAAGCCTTTATGGGAGCCGTTTATCTCGATTTAGGTTATGCAACCGTGCGTAAAGTTTTGCTTAATATTATTGTACCTTATATCGAAGATCCGAAAATTTCCTTCTTTAGTGATTATAAAAGTGCCCTACAGGAATATATTCAAACCGAACAGAGAAGTTTAGTATATGAATTACTAAAAGAAGAAGGACCCGCTCATCATAAAAGTTTTACGATTGAAGTCAAGGTAGATAATATCATCTATGGAATAGGTACTGCTCCTTCAAAAAAAGAAGCCGAACAAGAAGCTGCCAAAGATGCATTATCCAAATTAGTAATTAAAAAATAATATAAAATAAATAATACATAAATTAAATAAGTAAAGGATAAACTATTAGCAGATGGTTAACAGATGCAAATAGTTTTTTTTTAATGCAAAAAAACAAAAAAATTATTGACATCAAAAAAAGAAAAAACTAGAATAGAAACCATATCTATTTTTTAGGGGGAAACTCATATGGAATATCATCAAGATAAAAAGAATAAAAAAGTGATAAAGCGCATAGGGGGGGGTATAAATTTATTTAAACATTGGAAACCCAATGTAGAAAAATACGGTAAAGTTTTAATAGCATTCATCCTGTTAATTACCGCTTTTTGCATGGCTGGTTTTGAAATGTTAAATATTGTAACAAAACCGACTTTGTTAGGATACAACGCCAACTATGAGCGTGTTGCCGATCCGAATACGATGGATGACTACATGGAAGTTTTCAATTTAGCAAAAAATTCACGGGCTGCGGGTCGTGTTTGGTCAGACAAGACAGTATTTGCAAACGGCTATCAGTCTAATCAATTTGTTAATAATATATTAACTTTGGATAGGGATACCGATGGTGTTAATGGTACAGTTCAATCAGATACTGACTTTTTACACGTCTTCTCGACAATTGGTTCAAGTCAAGTCGTAGATGAAGTTGCTACTAAACCGATAGACGTCGTCATGTTACTCGATATTTCACGGTCGATGACAACGGCAACGGATCAAGAAAACGATCCTCTTCATCAATTGATGAGAGAAGCAAATACCTTAATTAACCGTTTAATGAATAACGATGAAGCATATCCGGTTCATCCAAATAACCGTGTAGGTATCGTTGTCTATGGTGGTGGTTCACAGCAATTACTTCCATTAGGTCATTATACTGCAAAAAGTGATAATAATTATATCAGTATAGGAGATCGAACTCCTCAGACGGGTAGCGATCCGAATCAAACTACTTATTTTGCAAGTATTAATACGAATGTAAATGGATACGAAAATAGTAGTCGTGTGATGGTGGGAGATTCTACCTATCTACAAGGAGCACTATATGAAGGTATGTCGATGCTTGCTTCTGAAGAAGAAACTACTTATCATGATAATATTACAGATTCAGAACAACCTCGTACACCTGTTGTGATTGTTTTAACCGATGGGGCAACAAACATCGTTAGTGCTTCAAGTACAAGTCATTCATCAACCCAGTACCAATGGTATCAACCGGTAAGTGGTGTTATTGCAAACGATGGAGGCCACTATGTAGCAGCAGGTATTAATCCATTTTATGCCGACTGTAACGAAAATACCGGAAAGGGTGATGCAAGCCTTGATGCATCAGAAAGAAATAGTGCTGCTAACAAAAACATTGAAATTCAAGCGATTGCTCCAAGAACTGTATCAAATCTTTTGTTAGCCGGTTACTATCAAAATAAGATTCAGTCGCATTATAATACCGATATGCTTGGTTTCTCGATTGGATTTAATGTTGGAGGGCTTGGTGATTATGCCAATGAGCAACTTTTAGCAACCCTTGATCCAAGGACTTACTTTGGAGATCGAACGAATATTCCTTTCCCAGAAAGTGGCCTTGGGGAACAAGAACGAACAGATGCTAGAAACGCCATTGAGGAATATATTGAAGGTTCCAATCCAGAAATGCGTTTCCCACGTAATAATGATGAAACTTATAGATATGTTGGTACAAGACGAATTTATGCTAACTTTACTTGGAACCATCCTGCGGATACAGAAAATGATGTAGATAGTTTTGAAGATGTCTACTATATAGATAAATACTATACCGCTGGTAGTGGAGAATTATCAGAAATATTCAATCAAATCTTCGAACAGATTACTGGAACGACATTTAGTCCGGTAGCAGGTGAAAATGCCTCTGGTGTATCCGATTCACTTACATATATGGATCCAATTGGTGAATATATGGAAGTAAAAGATAAGAGTATTATTCTCAATGGTGAAACATTTGATTTAGGTTTAACTCTTTTTGGTGAAATGCACGGTTTAGTTAAAACAGCGATTTATGATTTCCAATGGAACGATACATATATGAAGAATATGAATGGTGGTACAGGTGGACAATTATTTAAACCCGGATGGTTTAGGGGAACACCAGAACTAACTAATAGTATCGAAGGGAATAATTCTGTTGAAGAAGAATTAGAAAAACCTCTTCCAGATGGATGTGCTAATGCGACTCAAGCTTGGGAAGAGGGTTGGGTTTATCGTATTCCTTGGGATACTGCTGTTAAATATGTATCAACACTTAATGCAGATAGTTTTGAAAATATAACCGATACCCAAAAGAATACAGTTTATACGATTTATCGTTTTGATAAAAATATAACAACAGGAGAGGTTGAAGATACTAACTATCGAAATACGGAGCGCCTTAATCCTTGTTATGAAAAGAGTGCTGACGTCAAGTATCTTCTTAGTGATATTCGTGTTTGGGTAGAAGACACAGGAAACTACCAAGGTACTGGCGATGGTAGTATGATTGATTCAGGATTCGATCAAGCATTATATGTCAACATTCCGGCTAACGCCCTACCTTTGCAAGTAGCTAAAATTAGTTTAGATGCCGATGGTAATGTTTCTAAATACGAGACAAATATTGCTGATATTGCTGACAAAAATCAATCGACACCTTTCAGATTATATTATGGAGTTGGTGTTCAAGATGAAATTATGACAGATGATGGACTAGATATCGATGTACCTCGTTTGGATAATGAATATATTACAGAGCATTCTCAACCAACTGCTGACGGAAGAGGAAGTGAAATTTACTTCTTATCGAATTATTACAGTAATACCGTTTATACAGGATATGTAACAAATGGACGTGATACATATCAAAGAGGTGATCCAAACTTCACTTTCTCACCATCTACGGATAACCGATATTATGCCTTCACAAAGCCTTTAATTCTATATCAATATGAAGGTACACCAGATGAAGATGATAACACAAACTTTTATGAAGAAAGAGTTTTGGATACGGAAGATGCATATCAAAAATTTATTACGGAACATGAAGGAAAAGAAGTAAAAACAAGAGGCGAAATATTACAAAATAATTATTATTGGATTGTTGGTGAATACTATCAAGCAACGGAAGATGGTAAAGGAAAACTTGTACATTTTGCCGTTACTCGTAAAGGTGGAGAATTTGGTTCAGAAATAGCAGGTGAAGATGTTTCTTATAGCGATTACCTCGTTTGGTATAATCCAAAGACGAACGATATTCAAAAATTCGACCGTAGCCAAGATGGTCCAGGTGGAGATTATGTCGTTGCTACTAAAGTTGGTGGCTTACGTGTTGGTAATATGTTAAATGGTAGACTACAAAAGAGCGAGAATACAACAAGTACTTCTCATAACTATTACATCCCAACGATAAGTGAACAATCGACAGGTAATAATATCATTATTAATGGATATTTAGGTAATAATGGTAAATTAGTTATACCAAATACCACGCTAGAAATTACGAAAGAAGTAAATTCGATTAGTGGTGATGACTATAGCGATGAAGAATTTAATTACGTCTTACAAATAGAGGGTCGTACGGGAGACTTTAGTGCTGTCAATATGATTCGTAGTCCATTTGCTGATAATTTATGGCAATTAAGACTAAATACGATTGATGTTATTACAGATAATGAAGGTCTATTACAACAAGTTGTCGAAATGGAAGGTAGTGGACATAGTCATAGTTTATATAAGCAAAATATTGGTGGAATCAACTATTATGTCTACGTTGGTGGAGACGGAAGTAATGCGGTTGATACGATTGCGATGGATGGTCTCGAAAGTGAAGATGACCCATATTCATTCCGTTTATATGATGCTAATGATACTAATTATGAAACACTAGAAGGAGTAGGAAGAACAAATTACGTAACGAATCCAGGGGATTATACTTCTTCTGATAAAATTAAATACGTTCAAGCAACAAGAGATAAACCAGCTGGAACAATGGAATTTTGGATTGCAGATGCCTATTTAATTCCTGCTACCGAAGTCGATGGTGGAGATTGGCATTTCGAATTACCAAATAGTTATGGAAAAGTAGGAAGTCCAATTGTCGTATCAACGCTAAATCCATATGAACATGGAAAAGACCAATTGACTTCTGAATTTGCAACGGATTCGATGTATGGTACAACAACACTATACTTTGGTTATGGTGAAGTACCAAGTGATATTTCAAAACCGGATGGTATGAGTGATGCCGATTGGGCTTGGTTAACAGCTCTTGAAAATAAAAACAAGACTAGATTTACACTTAAAGATGGTGAAGGTATTTTCTTAGCTGGACTCGACGAAAGAACTAACTATACGGTCTATGAAATGATAACAGAAGATCAAATGGCTAACGGTTACAATTTCGGCCGTGTCTATGGCTCGAATGGTCAAGACTTAACTTATAAAAATCCAAGTACGGGAGAGTACACAGAGGGTGGATATTTTAGAGGCTCTAAAGACGTTCACTTTGTCAATCTTTATCGAGCTCATTATGATTTAGTTCTCGATAAGACAGTATTAGGTACGGATGGCGATACCGATAAAGAATGGAACTTTACAATCAAGTTAACTCCAGTCGAAGGTGAAGAATTAGAAACTACTTTCTACTATTATGGAAAGTGTGAAAGTATCGATGATGCTTGTGTGGAACAAGGAAAGAAAGAACTTACATTTACGAAACAGGACGATGGAAGTTATACGGCGAATATTTCTTTGAAACATAATGAAAAGATTAAACTTATTAATATTCCATCGGACACAGCTTACGAAATAAGTGAACAAGAAGCAAATCAAGATGGTTATGAAACTTATGAAAAAACAGGCGAAGGATATTATGATACGAGTAAGGAGCATATGTTCCATTATGATACGAGCACAGGAATTTTCGACTGGGATAGACAAGTAGGATTCTTTAATGCCAAATGGAAGACTTATGATTTAACAGTTCGTAAGACAGTTACCGGTGCTTTAGGTGATAAGACGAAGGAATTTACTTTCAAAATCACTTTAACTCCAGGAGAAAACGCTCGTTTAGCGAGTCAGTATCCATACGATGGTTCAAAAGAGGGCAACCTCCAATTGACACCATTAGAAGATGGTTCGGGTTCTTACACGGGCACCATAACACTTAAAGACCAAGAATCAATTACGATTCATGGAATACCAGAGAATACACAATATCTAGTTGAGGAAGTAGAAAAAGATCAAGACGACTATATTACAACGGTTCCAGATAATGCGAGTGGAACACTTACCGACGACCAAACATTTGAAGTAAACTTTGTTAATACAAAATATTCTCGCCACACCTTAACACTCGAAAAGATTGTTCGTGGTGGATTAGGAGATAAGAATAAAGAGTGGCAATTTGAAATTACCTTGAAATTTGCCGATGATGTCGATGAGACCATTACCGACAAGACATACCATTATAAGGGATCAAGTATTGTCGAAGGAGTCGCAGCTCCAGTTGATGGAGAAATTACTTTCGAATCTCAAGGAGATCATACTTATAAAGGAACGATTTCTTTAAAACATGGTCAATCCATTACGATTGAAAATATTCCTGAAAAAACGGAATATACGATTACCGAAGTAGAGGCAAATCAAGATTCTTATACGACGAGAGATTCGGGAAATACCCATGGCCTTGTCGATGGTCAAACGGTAAGATTTACGAATATTAATTTAGCAGCGATCGATTTGACAGTTGAAAAAGAAGTAACAGGAGAAAGTGCAGATACAACCCGTGATTGGAACTTTGAAATTACGTTAATTCCAGCAAGTGATGTAACACTAGCAAGTAGTTACGAATTTGAAGGAAATAGCACGATACCAGAAGTTCCAGCACCAGTTGGAGGAACACTTAATTTTGTAGATAATCATAACGGAACTTATACGGCAACGATTACTTTAAAACATGGTCAATCAATTACGATTCATGGTCTTCCTGAAACAACGAAATATACCGTTGTTGAAAAAGAAGCAAATCAAGATGGATACTTTACAAGTTCTACAGATAATCGAACCGGTATTTTAGATGAAGACGATATGGGTGATGGGGTAACCGTTAAATTTACGAACGAATTATTACCATCTGACTCGTTGACGATTGGAAAAGAAGTTCGTGGTACAGACGAAGATTTGAATCGCGATTGGACTTTCCAAATCAAATTGACACCTTCGTTAGAACATCAAAACGATTTTGCAACAGAATATCATTATACAGGTAGAACATCTCTAGAGGGAATTACCCCTCCAAGTGATGGAAACTTAACCTTCGTTTTACAAGAAGATGGAAGTTATCTTGCAACCATTACTTTAAAACATGGTCAAGCAATCACCATTGAAGAAATTCCGGTGAATACATTATTCGAAGTAGCAGAATTAGAAGCGAATACGGATGATTTCACGACGAGTACCAACCGTGCTGTGACGGGAACTATTGGTGAAGATAATGTCGCAAGTATCATTTCATTTACCAATGCCAAAACGATATACTATAACTTAACATTAAATAAAACAGTAACCGGTGCTTTAGGAGAGACGGATAAAGAATGGAATTTCAACATTCGTTTAACACCTGCAGAATATGCGGTTATTCCAGAAAAATATTCTTATGTAGGAACAAAGAATGGAGAATTACAATTTGTAAGACAATCCGATGGAAGCTATCTTGCCTCGATTACTTTAAAGCATAACGATGAAATAACGATTCAAAACATTCCAGAGAATACAAGTTATCAAATTGAAGAACAAGAAGCAAATCAAGATGGATACTTAACATTGGTAGTTGGATCGGAAAGTGGTATCTTATTACGTGATACGACTGTAAGATATGAAAATATTCGTTTAGGAAGTTTTGACTTAACAGTTAAAAAGCATGTTAAAGGTATACTTGGAGAATTAACGCGTGACTTTACGTTTAAAATCACTTTGACACCACCAGAACACTTTGATTTACAAACATCTTACGAAGGTACCAAAGCAATTGTTAATTACGTAAATAACGAAAAAATGATTGAAGAATTGCCATTTACGTTGTATTTAAATAAAAATGCCCAAGGTAATTACGAAGGATTTGTTACATTAAAAGATAGTGAAACCTTTACTGTTCGTGGTCTACCAGAGGGAACAACGTATGCTGTAAATGAAATTGAAGCAAATCAAAATGGTTATATTACCGATTATACGAATAATATTTATGGAACAATATACGATAACGGAACCACCGTTGAATATACGAATTATCGTTATCGAACAGTTAACTTAACGATTGAAAAAATTCTTCGTGGTAACGATGTCGAAAAAGACCGTGAATGGACTTTTGAAGTTACTTTGAAATCGGACGAAGAACTTCCACTTAATGGAAAATTCCCTTATCAAAAGAATAATCAAGAAGATGGAATTATCGAATTCACGAAAGATATCGATGGATTCTATAAAGGTGTGGTTATCTTAAGAGGAGGAGAAAAAGTAACCATTAAGAACTTACCATATGAAATTGAATATGCCGTAAGAGAAGTTGAAGCGAATAAAGAACGTTATAAAACTTCCGTAACCAATGAAAACGGGACTTTAAATAAAGAAGAAACCGAAGTAATTGTAATCAATGAAAGAGACGAGAAAAACCCTCCTACGGGAGATAATATACTAGCTTATGTAACACTTGCATCTTTATCGAGTCTCGGAATGATGGGAACGGTTGTTGTTCGTAAAAAAGTAAATAAATAATAAGAAAACTTACAAACAAGCTTTGTAAGTTTTTTCTTTTAAACATAGATTTTTTCTTTAACTTATGGTACAATGAATAAGGTTTAATTACTACTTAAGAAAAAGAAAGGAGAAACTATTTTGAGTAAAATTAATATTTTCAGTCTCGGTGGTTTAAATGAAAATGGAAAAAATATGTATGTAGTCGAGATTGATAAGAATATATTTATATTTGATGCAGGACTTAAATATGGAACAGATAAAATGTTAGGAATTGATTATATTATTCCGAAATTTGACTATTTAGTTCAGAATAAAAAAAATATTAAAGGATTATTTTTAACCCATGGACATGATGAAAACATGGGAGCAACGGCCGATATTTTAAGAGAAATTCCTGATTTACCGGTCTATGCTACGAAATTTACAATGGATATTTTAAAACAAGATTTAAAAGATTCAGAAGTGAATGCAACGCATTTAAAAGAAATACGCCCACATTCCAAATTGGATTTTGGTTCGTTATCGATTTTTCCTATCAGTGTAACGCATTCGATTCCGGATGCCGTATGTTATGTACTTTATACGGAAGATGGAGCCATTGTCTATACGGGTGATTTTGTTTTTGATTCGACCGCGATGGGCTCTTATAAGACGGATATCGGAAAGTTAGCCTACGTTGGAAAACAAGGAGTACTTTGTTTATTAGCGGAATCTTTTTATGCCGAGAAACAGGGACATACTTCTCCTAATAACCGAGTAAGCGAATATATTCGTGAAGTTTTAAGAAAAAGTGAAGATCGTATTATTGCGACCATTTTTCCAGCGCATATTTATCGTATTCAAGAATTGTTTAATGAAATCATGAAGACCAAAAGAAAAGTAGTAATCATGGGAAAGACACTTCAAGATACGGTAAATCGTGCCATGGAAATGGGATATTTAAAATTTGATCGAAATCGAATTGGGGATTTGAGTACTTTAAATGAAAAAGAAGTAGTAGTATTCATTTCGGATGAAAAAGAAAAACCATTTGCTAATTTGGAACGTATTTTAAAAGGATTCGATAAATATATTAAATTAAAAGAGACGGATACCATTTTTATTACCGAACCGAGCTACGAAGGAATTGAAAAACGACTTGCGGTAATTATGGATGAAATTGCCATGAAGAATATCGAAGTGGTTTCCTTATCTCCAAAAAAACATTTACTTCATCACGCTTCTCGCGAGGACTTAATGTTAATGATTAATTTGATGAATCCGAAATATTATTTTCCGGTAAAAGGGGAGTATCGTCATCAAGTAGCTAATGCGGACATCGCGAGCGAATTAGGCATTCCAAAAGAAAATATCATTTTAAAACAAAACGGAGATGTTGCTACTTTTGTCGACGGGGTATTACAAGAAGAAAGTGAACATATTCCAGTAGATGATATTTTAATCGATGGAAAAAGTAATGGTGATATTGGAGAATTAGTTCTAAAAGATCGTGAAATGTTAGGAGAAAATGGAATTGTTATTGTAAGTTGCACCCTCGATAAAAATACCAAACAGATATTAGCAGGACCCGAGATCTTAACGCGTGGCTTTATCTTCGTAAGAGAAAGTCAAGAATTGATTGAGGAAACGAAACAAATTTGTGAACAAGTAATCGAAGCGAATATTTTTGAAGATAATCACCGGGTCGATTATACGAAAATTAAAAATGAGGTAAGAGAACAGTTAGGAAAGTTCTTCTACCGCGAAACAGAATGTAAACCGATGATTTTAACAGTGATTCAAGAAGTCTAGTAAAACTAGACTTTTTTCTTTACTTTTGGAAAGTAAAAGTCTATAATAAGAACTAATTTTTGGGATGAAAGAAAATTACAGGATGTTGATACTAAAGGAGAACGGTTATGAGTACGAAGGAAAAACGCCAAGTGCAAGAGGATATACGAAAAGCCAAACGAATTATAGAAGGGTGGATTCCCAATTTTGGAGGCCGCACTTATCCTGCCTTTTTACAGACGAATGAACCGCTCGAACAATACTATCCTTACTTTGCATTGGAAGGAAAAAGTGTCTTGTCCGTAACGGGAAGTGGGGATCAAGTACTAGAAGCCATAAAAGAAGGAGTAGCGGAAGTATATGCTTTTGATCAAAATCATTTTGCATCGCATATTGCGAATTTAAAAGTGGCTTCGGTGAAAGCTCTTCCATGGTGGGATTTCGTTCCTTTTTTTAGAACTTTTGATACTTCTTATTATCACCGGGTGCGTCCTTTTTTAAATGAGATAGAAAGTTATTTTTGGGATTTTGTAATCGAAGAGACGACTCCCTCACAAAGAGAAAAATTATTTCGGGATCCATTTACGATGTATCCGTCTGGAACTTACCCACAAAAAGATAAATATTTTTATCCAGAACAATATAAAACATTACAAGAACGTATTTCTTATGGGTCGTATCATCTATTAACTTGCTCCTTACATCAACTTCCCAAACAGACGGTTTTAAAAAATAAAACATTTGATGTGATTTTGTTATCGAACATCTATGATTGGTTAGGAACAGAAAGACAAAAAAATTTTTATTCCTTTATCGATCAAGAAATAAGTCCTTTTTTAACGGAACGAGGAATCTGTTGTGCTTACTTGCCCATAAATTGTAACGATCGCATCGATAGTAAAAACTTTGAAGAAGTTTATTTTGGTGACAATAAAGTACATTTTTATACGTATCAAAAGAAATATAATAATAATTAGAAAGGTGGAATGAAGATGGATAACTTAGAAAAAGATATTAAAAATGGTTTGAAATATATGCATGGAACCAAAAGATTACTGTATGGAAAAAAGTATTATCCACCTTTCTATCAAACCAATGAAGCACTCTATTTATACTATCCGTTATTTCCTTTGAATGAGGCAAGAATCTTAACGGTTGCATCCTCGGGAGATCATGTGTTAGAAGCTGTTTTTCGAGGAGCAAAAGATATTACTGCCTTCGACCAAAACCATTTTGCTTACTACATGAGTGCCCTAAAAATCGCGGGAATGAAAGGACTAGAATGGGACGAATTCATGCGCTTCTTTGCTTATCGTACAAAGATAGCTTCCTTCCAAGAGGATGTATATTCCAAAAAAATAAGAAGTTATTTAGCAAGTGATGTTCAAATTTTTTGGGATACGTTATATGATGAGGGATTTGAACGAGAAAAAAATAAAGAACAAAATCAATTGTTAATACTTGATCCTTCGGATTTAAATGTTTCTTCGAAAAGTTATTTGGAGGAGAAGAATTACGAAAAGACAAGAGCAAGGTTAAAGTATATTAACTATCACTATATCGAAAGTGAACTTAGTAAATTGCCCAAGGTATTAGATAAAAACAATCCGTATCAAGTGATGTTACTTTCGAATATTTATGATTGGTTAGGAGATATTCGTCAAGCTTATTATCCGGACTTTATTAAGAAAAAATTAGGTCCTTATTTGGATCCAAATGGCGTGTGTGTCGCGTACTGTATGTTTCATACGGATGAATACGAGTCTTGGAACCAAGATGACCCTATATTTGAGATGAGCCATTGTGAAGATGAAAAGAATAAAATGATTGTCTATACTTATAAAAAAGGGAATAATTAAAAGGAAAAACATTGACGAAAAGGAACTTTTGTGATAGACTTTTAGTGTTTGATGCCTCTCGTGCTCAAACCGCATTGAACAGGTTTAAGTGAAACATTTCGTTTCCACCTTAAAAAGCGAGTCTAGTAAAATTTAAAGGAGGTATATATGAAAGCAGTTTTCAAAAATGGTGGTAAACAGTATATTGTCCAAGAAGGAGATGTCGTTTACCTCGAAAAATTAGCCAATGAAGTAGGCGATACCGTTACTTTCGACGAAGTACTTATGCTTGATTCTAAAGTAGGGAATCCTTACGTAAAAGGTGCCAGTGTCAAAGGAAAAGTACTTAAACATGGAAAACAAAAGAAAATTCGTGTTTATAAGTACAAACAAAAATCGAGAAGTAATCGTTTGACACAAGGACATAGACAACCATACACCAAAGTAGAAATTACAAAAATTGGGTAAAAATCATGTTAACGATGAAAGTTACTTATAAAGAGGAAAATATCGATACGATTACTTTTCTAGGACATGCGTTATACGATGATTATGGAAAAGATATTGTTTGTGCCGCCGCAAGTAGTATTTTAATTACGACGGTGAATGGAATTCAATCGTTCGATGACCAAAATTTAGAAGTAATAGAAATGAAAGATAAAGTGGTAGTCAAAGTTCAAAAACAAAATGAAATAACGAAAACTTTATTAGAAAATATGCTTCGTTTATTTCGTGATTTAGAAAGAGACTATCCCAAAAATTTAAAAATAAGTTAGGAGGAAATTCCATGAAATTTTTAGAATTAAACATTCAATTGTTTGCACACCATAAAGGACAAGGTTCTACTTCCAACGGACGTGATTCAAAAGGACGTAGACTTGGTGCCAAAGCCGCTGATGGAGAATATGTAAGCGCTGGATCGATTCTTTATCGTCAACGTGGAACAAAAGTATTCCCAGGTGCTAATGTGAAAAAAGGAAAAGATGATACGTTATTTACAACCGTAGATGGAATTGTGAAATTTGAACGTGTCGGCAAAGATAAAAAACAAGCTAGTTGCTATCCAGTAGAATAGTTAAGAAAGGAACGATTTAATCGTTCTTTTTTATTTTCTAAAATAAACGAGGAAAGGGGAGAAATTAGTTTTTACTTTCTTATTTCTGTGTTATAATTTAAGTAACGGAATCATAAAACAGCGGAAGAGAGGTGTGGTTGAGTTTTTACTCAAAAGAATATGGATAAATATCGTAAACAATTTAAAAATGATTTAGCGTATATAAAAACGTATTATGAATATTTAGTTTCCCTAACGGATAGTCATCAAAATGTTGGTATTATTAACGAATGGATTATTGATAACTATGCAATGATTTTAGAAAAGAACAATGACGTAACCGAATTTTTTACCGATAAAAAGTTAAAGAAAGCGTTAAAAAAGTCGGGGGATTATTTAGTTCCTCTTTTAAATACGATTCTAGAAAATCAAAATTATAAAGTAACGGAAAAGTCATTAATACGCGGTGTTAATAATTATCAAAAAGCCAAGAAAAAAACTTTAAATTATTTGGACATTGTTTTAATCAAGCCCCTCTTTATTATGCTCTTAATTTCGAAGATTAGAGAACTTTGTGTTAAGCAAGAAGAAAATTTAAAAACGATTTCAGACGTCGATCAAAGAATTGCCTACATCGAAGCAAATCTTTCGAGATGCAATGCGATTCACGTTCTAAAACTACGAAAAGAAATGGAAGTAGACCCGGTTTATTTCGATCGTATTAATTACCATTTGACACGCATTGGAACTCCTTTAAATGAAGTTTTCTACAAGATTAATGAAATTCTAGAAGCCAATAATTTATCGCTTCGTAAAGTGACTCACGAGACACAAGCCAACCGTATCAAAGATAATTTATATATTTCGAAATTATTCAGTTTAATACAGTTGACGGAAGAGTTCGATATCGAAGTGCTTTACGATGGCATTAGCGAGACCGAAGAAGAATTAAATAAAGATCCGATTTATGGAAAAATGGATGAAACGACCAAAAATAGTTATCGCGATCAAATTCGAAGACAAGCCAAAGCGAAACATATTAGTGAACTTACTTATGCGAGAAGGTTAGTGGCCAAAGGAACCAAAGAACATCGTCATATTGGATTTTATCTTTTTCCACCGAGAAAATATCGTTATCCAGCGATACTTTATTTGTTGGTAATCCTTTCGTTAACCTTATTACTTACATTCCATTTATCTTTTTATTTAACTACCAACTTTCTTTTAAATTTTATTATTTTATTAATTCCAGCAAGTGAATTAATTATTCAAATAGTAAATCAGGTTTTAATTGAACTTCATCCGCCTAAAACTTTGCCACGCTTAGCTTACAAAGAGGGAATTCCAGAAGAATCTTCGACGGTGATTGTAATACCGACGATTTTAAAAGATACTAAAAAAGTTGATAAGATGTTCTCTGATTTGGAACAGTATTATTTATCGAATAAAACGGATCACTTGTATTTTGCTCTTTTAGGAGATTGCAGTGAACAAAAAGAGGCAGTTATTAAAGTGGATGAAGAAATCACCCGTTATGGAATCGAACGTTGTAAAGCCTTGAACCGAAAATATCAAAAAGATCTTTTTTACTTTGCTTATCGGAAGCGGGTCTACCATGAAAGTGAAGATAGTTACCTCGGTTGGGAAAGAAAAAGAGGTGCTTTGATTCATTTTAACCGTTTGTTAAAAGGAAAAATGAGTAAAGAAGAAATCGCTCAATACTTTAATGTAGAAACAATTTCTTCCCTAAAAAATAAAATAAAATATGTGATTACGGTCGATGCAGGAAATGTTCCCGTCGTAAATAGTGCGACCGATTTAGCGGCGACGATGGCGCATCCGTTAGTACAACCGGTCTTAAATAAGAAAAAGACGAAAGTCATTGCCGGTCATGGTATTTTGGAACCCAAATTAAGTATTGATATCACTTCTTCAAATAAGTCGACCTATGCAGAATTATTTGCGGGTCTCGGTGGTTTCGATATTTACAATACGCTAATTTCAAACTTTTATCAGGACGTGTTCGACGAAGGAAGTTTCATGGGAAAAGGAATTTATGATGTCGACACATTCGATACGATTTTAGATCATCGTTTCCCAACCCAAACCGTTTTAAGTCACGATCTTTTAGAGGGAAATTATTTACGGGGAGGATTTACTTCGAACATCGAAATTGTCGATGACTTTTGTTCGAGCTTTTTAGCCGATATGACAAGACATCATCGTTGGGCAAGAGGAGACGTCCAAATGATGCCATGGTTAAAGGCAAAAGTAAAAAATGAAGACGGTAAAAAAGAAAAAAATCCAACTGGAATACTTGGGAAATGGAAAATTATCGATAATGTTCGAAGAAACTTAATCGATGTATGCTTATTAAGTATTTTAATTGCTGCTTTAGTGGGAAGCCAAGTATCCGTTCACTGGTGGAGTGGATTTGTCGCTTTAATTATCTTTTTACCACTTGTCTTTTATCTCAATAGTAAAATCAGTTTCCAATTTTCAAATAAAGTCAAAGTAAAACCTTATCGCCATATTTGGGCAGGAACGAAAGCGATTTTTATTCGTTCGTTAATTCAAATTATGACGTTACCATACAAAGCAATGCTTTATTTAGATTCGATGGGAAGAGCATTATGGCGCTTATGTTTTTCTAAAAAACATTTGTTGGAATGGATGACGGCCGAAGAAGCGGAAAAGAATGTTAAAAACACCTTACCTAATTATTTACGTAGTTTCAAAGCTAATTACGTAATTATCGTTGTCGTGTTATTAGCTACTTATTTCTTGCACTACGAAAACTTTATTCATGCGGTTATTTTAAGTATTTTCTTCCTTCTTGCACCGTATGTTACATACATGATCAGTCGCGATAAAAAGGATAAAATCCACGAATTAAAAGAGGAAGAAAAAGAGACGATACGTAATCTTGGAAAGGAAACGTGGGCTTTCTTTGAAGATCAATTAAAAGAAGAGACCCATTTCTTAATTCCAGATAACTATCAAGAAAATAGGGAACAAAAGAGAGACTTTAAAACCTCTTCTACCGATATTGGATTTTCGCTTACGTCGGTGGTATCGGCTTACTATTTAGGATATATTAAAAAAGATAAATGTCTCTATTTACTAGAAAATATGATTACGACCATCGAAAAGTTACCGAAATGGCAAGGACATTTATACAACTGGTATAACATTGAAAAGTTAACGATTATGCAACCGCATTTTATTTCGAGTGTCGATAGTGGAAACTTTGTCGCTTGTATGATGGTAACAAAAGAGTTTTTAAAAAAGATCGAAGAAGAAAAGTTAGCTCGCCGTATGGAAAAATTAATCGATGCGACTGATTTTTCAAAATTGTATACCAAAGAGGATGTCTTCAGTATTGGTTATAACGATATTGAAAACGAACTATCCCTCTATCATTACAATCGTTTTGCGAGTGAGAGTAGACTTTTAAGTTATGTGGCCATTGCGAAAGGGGATGTGCCATCGAAACATTGGTTCTGTCTCGATAAAACGTTAACAAAGTTTCAAAATCGTAAAGGATTAGCTTCGTGGGCAGGATCGCTTTTTGAATACTACATGCCTTTGATTTTTATGCGCAATTATAAAAATACATTGTTGGACGAAAGTTATGATTTTGCTTATCATTGTCAAAAACAATATATGGAAGAAATCGATCGAAAATTACCTTGGGGTATTTCGGAAAGTGCTTACGACGAATTCGATAATGGAATTAACTATAAGTATGCCACTTTCTCGGTACCGTATTTAAAATTACAAGGATCGGCTTCCGATCGTATTGTCATCTCTTCGTACAGTTCGATGATGGTGCTTCCAGAGAAACCGCGCGAAGTATTTAAGAATTATCGCAAATTAAAAAAATTAGGAATGGAAAGCAAATATGGTCTTTACGAATCTTACGATACGGAGACAGAAAAACCAGTACTTTCATACTTTGCTCACCATCAAGGAATGATTCTAGCAAGTATTGCCAATTATTTAAAAGAGGGAATTATCCAAGATCTTTTTGCGAGTGATATGCGTAATAAGGCTTTTGAGATTTTGACGAAAGAAAAGATTCAACTTCATCCGGTAATCGATTTGACCATTGCCAAATACAAACGGTTCCATTACGAGAAAGAAAAGATTACAACCGATATGCGTTACTTTACTTATTTGAGTGATTTACCGGAAGTAGCAGTCGTTTCGAACAGTAAGTATACCGTATTGATGAATGATCGAGGAGATGGCTTCTCTCGTTACAAAGAAATTCAATTGAATCGTTATCGCAAAGTAACGGAACAAGATTATGGTACCTTCCTTTATATTAAAGATTTAAAGAGTGGTGCTTATTGGTCTAATACGTATGCTCCAGTCAATGAAGATCCGGATCAATATGAAATTGTTTTTGCATCCGATCGTATCAAGTATGTACTAAGTAAAAATAATATAACGACGACGACCGAGGTAGTAGTCACCGATAATACGCCGGTCGAAATTCGAAAAATTACGTTAAAGAACCACAGCAAAGAGAAAAAACAACTAGAACTTACTTCTTACTTAGAACCGATTATAACGGAAAATATAAACGACGTAACCCATCGTACTTTCCACAGTCTCTTTATGGAAAGCAGTTACGACGATGAAATCGAAGCCTTGATTATGAAAAAGATTGTTCGTAATCAAGGGAATCCATACTATTTATTACATAAATTATGGGTCGAAGATCATTTGAATCCGTATGAATATGAGACGATGCGAGAAAGTTTTATCGGTCGCAATCATACGAGTCAAAATCCGGTGGCCCTTAATCGTAAATTAAATAATCGGGTAGGAACACCGATTGACCCGGTCATGAGTATGCGTAATCGAATCGAACTTGCGCCGAATGAACAAAAAACAGTTTATATCATGAATGCCTTTGGTACATCGGTAAAACAAGTAACCGATTTTGCACGGCTTTATCAAAGTCTTGAAAAAGTAGAGGATGCGATTACCGAGGCCTCTTTAGCGAACGCCAACAACACGAAGAAATTAGGTATCCAAAAAGAAGATATGCAAACCTTTAATCAAATGCTTAATTATCTTTATCAGACGACGCGTATCAGTATCAATGAAACGAGAAGAGAACTACTTAAAAAGAATCGTATGTCCCAGGAAAATTTATGGAAATTTGGTATCTCGGGAGATCGTCCATTAATTGCTGTAACCATCGATGATGTTTCTGAAATGGGCGTTGTAAGACAAGTGTTAAAAGCGTACGAATACTTCAAATCAAAAGGAATCTATGTCGATGTTGCCATTTTAAATGATGAGAAAAAACAGTATCGCGAACATATTAAAAAAGAAGTAGAGTTTACGAAATTCTATATTGATAAATTAAATGATTTCGGTAATCGACCAGGTCAAATTTATTTAATCGATAAAGAAGATATAAATGAAGATGAACGTATCTTATTAAATACGTTTGCACGCTTGAGATTAGATACGAAAGAATACACTTCGTTAAGTGACTTTATCAAAATGTTACAAAGTGAAAACACGACTGCCTTATATCAACCGGATAGAAGACAAGAAAATGTTTCCTTCGATAGTACGCGAAAAGTAACTTTCGATAACACGTACGGTGGCTTTAAAGACGGCGGTAAAGCGTATTATATTAAAAAGGAAGATACGCCTACACCATGGTTTAATATTTTAGCCAACGAAACTTTTGGTACGTTAGTATCGAACAATCTATCGGGATTTACTTACTTTAACAACAGTCAAGAATTTAAATTAACTTCTTGGACCAATGATATTGTAAGTTACGATCCGTCGGAAGGCTTTAGAATCAATCACGAAAAAATGGTTCCGGGAGATACGACGCATGGCTTCGGTTATAGTACCTTTACGAGTAGAACAAAATTATTTGAAGAAAACTTAACTGAATTTGTACCACGAAACGATAACTTAAAAATTTATCTTTTTGAGATAACGAATCGTTCCACCGAAAAACAAGAAGTACGCTTATCGTTCTATATCAATCCGGTATTAGGAGAAAAGGAAGAAAAAACGAGCCGTTATCTATTGGGAGAACGTGCTTCCACGGATCCCTTTATCACTTTACAAAATGTGTATAATAGAGATTATCATGATACCCTTGTCTTTATGGCCTCGAGTGAAGAACTAACCGATTACAGTATCAATCGTATTTTAGTAAAATCGATTACCAATACCTTTACTTTAGAGCCAAATGAGAAAAAAGTCATCGTATACAGTTTAGGAGTAGCTTCTTCCAACGACGAAATTCATCTTTTACTTCAAAAGTATCAAAATGAAAATGCCGTAAGGCAAGAGTTAAAAGAAGTTATAAAATACTATCAAAACTTATTGGGAACCATTCAAGTCAAAACGCAAGATGAGTCGTTAAACTACGTCTTGAACGGATGGTACTTATATCAGACCATTGCCGGAAGAATTTTAGCACGAGCCGGATTCTATCAAGTAAGTGGTGCTTTTGGGTACCGTGATCAATTACAAGATAATATGAATATTGCTTCGATTTTACCAGCAATGGCGAAAAAGCAAATTATCAAAAATGCGAGTCATCAGTTTAAAGAGGGCGATGTTCTTCACTGGTGGTTAGAGCCTCGTTCGTTTGGACTACGCAGTAGATTTAAAGATGATTATTTATGGTTGGTTTATGCCGTAAGTCAATATATTAGCTATACCGATGATAGTGCTATTTTAGAGATGAAAGCTCCTTTTGTAGAAGGAGAGATGCTTCAAGAAAATGAAGATGAACGTGGTATTCAATTCCATTATTCGCAAGATGATGCGACGATTTACGAACACCTTCGACTTGCGATTCAACGTACGTTAAACGATTTAGGACCACATCATTTACCAAAAATGGGTGGAGGCGATTGGAACGACGGAATGAATAAAGTGGGAATAGAAGGAAGAGGAGAAAGTGTTTGGTTAGCCTTCTTCTTCTACGATATGTTGACACGCTTTATCATCTTAACGAAAAAATACTATCCGAGTATCGATTGTACGATGTATGAAGACGCCCAAAAGAATTTGAAAGTGAATATCGAAAAATACGCTTACGATGGAGATTATTACTTAAGAGCCTTCTTCGATAATGGAGAAAAATTAGGTTCGAGTGAAAACGAAGAATGTAAGATCGATTTAATTTCTCAAAGTTTTGCCATCTTAAGTGGAGTTTGTCCGAAAGAACGGTATGACACCCTCCTCGATAGTGTAGATACATATTTAGTAGATTCCGATTCCAAAATTGTTAAATTGTTGACGCCGGCTTTCAGTAAAACGAAAAATTATCCGGGTTATATCAAAGATTATCCGGAAGGAATTCGTGAAAATGGGGGTCAGTATACCCATGCAGTCGCGTGGTATATCGAAGCGTTAATTAAAGCAGGTAGAAAAGAAGAAGCCTATCGTATTTATCAAGGAATCAATCCGATCAACCGAACTTTAACAGCTAAACAAGTAGAAGTATATAAAACGGAACCTTATGTAATTGCCGCGGATATATATACGAATAAAAATCACAAAGGCCGAGGCGGATGGACTTGGTATACCGGAAGTGCCGGTTGGTTCTACAAAGTAGGTATCGAAGACATTTTAGGATTCCATAAAGAAGGCGAAAAGATTGTCTTGAAACCACAAGTTCCAGCCGATTGGAAGGAATATGAGATAACGTATCGTTACATGGATACGACGTATCATTTTAATGTAGTTAAATCGACGAAAGATAAAATCTTGATCGATGGTAAAGAGAAAAGTGAAATAAAATTAAAAAACGATTTAAAAGCACACGAAGTAACGGTATATTGGAGGGGATAGAATGCTTCACTTAAATACAAAATATTGTGTACCAGATCAAACGAAATTATTAGAAAATTCCAAGAAAGATTGGCGTGAAAAACTAAATCCATCGTTTCCGATGAGTGATTGGCTCGATATTGATCGAACCGTTACACAAGAAGAAATAAATCGCATCAAAGCACTCAAAGAAGAAATGGAAACAAACCATGCCGATACTTTAATCGTAATCGGTATAGGAGGTTCTTATTTAGGAGCCAAAGCGATTCTAGATGCTTTGAATCCGTATTTTCAAAAATCCGCCATCGAAGTAATTTTTGCAGGAACTTCTTTATCGAGCGAATATCTTACTTCCGTACAAAATCTTATGAACGAAAGAAATGTGTATGTAAATGTCATTTCGAAATCAGGCAATACATTAGAGCCTTCGATCGCTTTTGAACTTATTGAAGCGAAAATGAAGGAACGGTATCCAGATTATCAAAAGCGAATTGTGGTTACGACCAATCGGGAAAAAGGAAGCCTTTTAAAACATGCACAAGAAGAAGGTTACCGTTTGTTTGAAGTACCGCGTAACATTGGGGGACGTTTCTCTTGCTTAACGGTAGTAGGTCTTCTTCCGGTAGCCATCGGAGGAGTCGATATCGATTTGTTATTAAAAGGAGCAAGAAATGGTATTCACTATTTAGAAGATGCCTTTACGTATGCTTCCCTTCGTTATCAACAGGAACAAGCCCATTTTCCGGTGGAGTTAATTACTTTTTACGAAGAGAAATTAGAATCGTTTGGGAAATGGGTAGGTCAACTTTTAGGAGAGACACAAGGTAAAAATAAAAAAGGAATTTTACCGGTTCCCAATTTCTTTACTGCAAATCTTCATTCGTTAGGACAATATTTACAAGAAGGTGCCGATATTGCTTTTGAAACCGTTATCAAAATCGAAAATTCAGAAAACTTATGGGTACCGAGCAAAGAAAAAGATTTACATGAAATCAATAATTTAGTTGTAGATCAAGTCGCCAAAGCCCATCAAGAAGGAAATACCCAAACAATCTTGATCGAACTTGACCGATTAGATGCTTATACGCTTGGAGAACTAATCTATTTCTATTTTCTAACTGCGGCAATTGGAGGCTATTTACTAGAAATAAATCCATTTGATCAACCGGGTGTAGAACGGTATAAAGAACTCGTTCAACAAGCCTTACAAAAAGAGGAATAAAAGCCTCTTTTTATGTTATAATAGAGTTGATTTAATGAGAAGAAAATGATAAAATAGGCCTACGAAAGGAAGGGATTCCCATGTTTATTGATGACGTTATATTAAAAGTAGAAGCCGGAAACGGGGGAGATGGCTGCACCGCTTTCAGACGCGAAAAATATGTTCCGATGGGAGGTCCTTTCGGAGGAAACGGAGGAAGAGGAGCCAATATTATCTTCAAAGTAGATGAAGGACTTCATACTTTGCTCGATCTTCGCTATCAAAAGACAATTAAAGGAAAAAAAGGAGAAAACGGCAAAGGAAAAAATCAACATGGAAAAAATGCCGAAGATGTGATTGTTAAAGTACCGCAAGGAACGGTGGTAACCGATACCGATACCGGTCTCATTTTAGCCGATTTAGTAGGAAAAGACGACGAGGCCATTGTCGCTTATGGCGGCCGTGGAGGAAGAGGAAATACGGCTTTTAAGACGCAACGGAATACCGCTCCTGATTTTTCAGAAAATGGAGAACCGGGCGAAAAGAAAATTTTACATGTCGAATTAAAACTGATTGCGGATGTCGGTTTGGTAGGACTTCCAAGTGTTGGAAAATCTACGTTATTAGCGACCGTTTCTAAATCGAAACCCAAAATTGCGGCATATCATTTTACGACTTTAAGTCCATCGCTCGGTGTAGTTCGTACGAAGGATGGAAGAAGTTTTGTGATGGCCGATCTTCCTGGATTAATCGAAGGTGCGAGTCATGGCGAAGGTTTAGGAGATCAATTTTTACGTCATATCGAACGGACCAAAATTATTGCACATGTAATCGATATGGGTTCTTTTGAAGGAAGAGATCCGATAGAAGACTACGAGACGATCAACAAAGAACTATCGCTTTTTAGTGAAAAGTTAATGAAAAAACCGCAAGTGGTAATTGCCAATAAAATGGATTTACCGGATGCCAAAGAAAATTTAAAACGCTTTCAAAAACATACGAAGGTCCAAGTCTATCCGATATCGGCCATGAATCAACAAGGCCTAGACGATGTCTTAACGGCGCTCGCAGACTTATTAGAAAAACAGGAAACAGAACCTTTATACGAAGAAGATCAATTTGAAAGTCATGTTCTTTATACCTTCAAAAAAGAAGATGCCTATACCATTACACGCGAAGATGATGGTACTTGGGTCATCGCTGGAAAAGAAATTGAAAAAGTTTTCCAAATGACCAAATTCAATTCGCAAGAAGGTATTCTTCGTTTTGCAAGACGTCTTCGAAAAATAGGAATCGATGACAAACTCGAATCACTAGGCGCAAAAGATGGCGATAAGGTACGTATTTTAGATTTTGAATTTGAATACAATCATTAAAACTAGTTTTGCTAGTTTTTTTGCTTTTTTTTGAAACTTTTTTAAGGGTCAAAGCGACGATACAAACGAAACAAGAAAGAGAGATGAAGTATGCGAACTTGGGAACAAATTTATGAAGAGACCTACGATGAAGTATTGAAAATAGTGCTCTATCGTTGTCACCATATAGAAGATGTGGACGATTTAATACAAGAGATATATCTTTCCTTTTATCGAAAATGGAAAAAAGGAAAAATAGAAGATCCCAAACGTTATTTGATGGGAATTGTAACAAAGAAAATAAAATCGTATTATCGAAAACATTATCGAGAAAAAACATACCGCGAAGAAGAAATGGAAATGGATTCGATAGAACAAATTCCTACATCATACAATTTGGAAAAAGAAGTACTCGATCAAGTACAAGTAGAAGAACTATTTCAATATTTCAAAAATAAAAATGCCCTTATTGGAAAAATATTTTACTATTATTACTATTTCGATTACACGCTTAAAGAAATAGCCGATATTTTTAACTTAACAGAATCTCAAGTAAAGAATTACTTGTATCGAACAATTAAAGAAATAAAGAAAGAAAAGGTGAAATACGATGCGTAAATCCTTATTAAAAAATCAATTTAAAGAGAAAGTGCAAACGATGAAAAAAACAGAATTTTATCAATTAGAAGATAAAATAGAAAAAAAGTCAAAGATAAGTCCTTGGAAAATACAGTGGGTCATGGGATCCTTTGTACTTCTTGTAGTGACCTGGGTAGTAGTGGGTAGTAGTTCTTCCAACTTCCAAAGTAATAAGGAAAGTTCGGTCGCAGATCCTACGATTACGCCTTCAGAAACCTTCGATGAAAATTTATTAGAGTTTGGAGAATCGATGGATCTTGCTTGGGATATATCGAATCCACAAAGTCTATACGATCATAGTGATGTAGTCGCATTAGTAAAAGTGGACGAAACCGAGTACATGCAAAATTATAATCCTAAAACGAAAGAATCTACGGCTTCGATTATGACCTATCATAAAGGAAGTATTGAAGCGACAATCAAGGGAACGGCGGAAAAAGATATCATTTTGGTAAAGCAAGGGGGACATATGCCATGGGAAGAGTGGATTAAGCATGTCGATGATGCTGAAAAGTTAATAGATCTTGCCAAATCCTCTGGAGCCGACACAAGTACGATGACGTCAACAGATCGAGGACTCATTCCAGAAGAAGGAAAAACGTATCTTGCTTACTTAAGATATAATTCCCTCGATCAATATTACTATGTGGTCGGTTTTGATTACGGCTTTATGGAAGTAAAAGAAGATACGCTCGGTAAAGCCACCGATCAACTTTGGGTGAAAGATAACAAAACGAATACCTTTGTACCGATCACATCAAAAATAACTTTTTAAAGTAAAAAGATAGACTTTTTTGTTAATTTCTTTTCTTCTTGGTCATTTTATGATAATATAAGATTGTTAATCTTAGTTCGATCAATAACGTGGGAGGAGGAAATGTCATGAGTGGACATTCAAAATGGGCAACCATCCATCGTAAGAAGGATATGCTCGATCAAGCAAGAGGAAAAGTATTCCAAAAAATCGCCAAAGAAATCTATGTGGCAGCAAGAGGAACCGATGGGAATCCCGATAACAATGCAAGTCTTCGTTTAGTTCTCGAAAAAGCAAGAGCGGCCAATATGCCAAAAGATAATATTCAAAAAGCAATCGATAAAGCGACAGGTGCAGGAGGCCAAGAAGTTTTCGAAAGTATTCGTTATGAAGGATACGGACCAAGCGGAGTAGCCATTATGGTCGACTGTTTAACGGATAACCGTAATCGTACGGCATCATCCGTTCGTTCGACATTTACCAAACGGGGAGGAAACCTTGGAACCGATGGAAGTGTCAGTTATCTATTTAGCCGTAAAGGGGTAATTATCACCGATAAAGCAGTCTCGGAAGATGACGTTATGATGACTTCGATCGATGCCGGAGCAGAAGACTTCCAATCCGATGAAGAGAACTTTTATATCTATACTCAACCAGAAGATTTCTTAAAAGTAAAAGAAGCCCTCGAAGGAATAGGGGTTACTAACTTTTTAAAGAGTGAAGTTACCTTCGTTGCAAGTAACAAGATGACAATTTCAGAAGAAGACGAAGAAAAAGTCTATGGCTTAATCGAAGCTTTGGAAGATATCGACGATGTGCAAGACGTATATACAAATTTAGAAGATTAAGAGTAGTCGTACTCTTTTTTCTTTGCTATAATAAGTTTGATAAATGGAAAAAGAGGTGCTATCGATGAACTATCAATTAGTATTAGATACATTAATTAAAGAACTTGTTGAAACAGAAAAAGTTCCTACTTTATTACTTCATGCTTGTTGTGCCCCTTGTTCTAGTTATGTTTTAGAATATTTAAGTAACTATTTTAAGATTACGATTTTTTATTACAACCCGAACATTACGGAAAAAGAAGAATATCATAAACGAGTAGAAGAAGAAAAAAGACTTTTACAGGAAATGAATTTTAAATATCCGGTCCATTTTATCGAAGGAAAGTACGATCCGGAATCTTTCTTTAAAATGGCCGAAGGGAAAGAAGATTTAAAAGAACGGGGAAAACGTTGCTACGATTGTTATCATCTTCGTTTAAAAGAAACAGCAAAAGTAGCCAAAGAGCAAGGTTTTGACTATTTTGGAACGACCTTATCGGTGAGTCCACATAAGAATAGTAATTGGTTAAATGAAATTGGAAAAGAATTAAGTGAAGAAGTAAAAGTTCCTTATTTATATTCGGATTTTAAGAAAAAAGAAGGGTATAAACGAAGTATCGAATTATCGAAGCAATATCATCTATATCGTCAAAATTATTGTGGCTGTATCTATTCGAAAAGACAAAGTGAACAAGAAAATAGAGGGCTTGTCTATGAAGGTTAAAACGATTTCGACGCAAGGAAGTTTAGATGAAAATTGCTATATTTTAGAAATTCAAGGAAAACAATTAGTAATCGATCCGGGAAGTGAATATCCGAAAATAAAAAAGGAATTAAAAGAAGTGCTGGGAGTACTTATTACCCATCATCATTTTGATCATGTCGGTGCCTTGGACGAATTAAAAAAAGATTATCCTGTACCGGTGTATACGTATGAGAATCTAATAGAGAAAAAGTACAAAATAGGACCTTTTTCTTTTCAGGTAATTTTTACGCCAGGTCATACCGAAGATTCTATCTCTTTTTATTTTTCGAAAGAAAAGATACTATTTACCGGCGATTTTTTATTTCGGGAAACAGTTGGAAGATGGGATTTTGAAGGCGGTTCATTTGAAACTTTACAAAAGAGTATTCAAAAAATAAAAACTTATAATGATGATATTAAAGTCTATCCAGGACATGGGCCAAGTACTTATCTCGGTTGGGAAAAACAAGAAAATCCCTATTTTAGGAATTGAAGAAAAATTAAATTTTTGTTATAATTAAAAAAGAGTAAGAATAATCAAAGGTGGTAAGTAGTATGTATTGGGATTTAATCATTATAGCAGCGATAATCATAATAGTAGTTTGTTGCTTTCGCCGTTTTTCAAGCTTTGTTTACGTCGTAGGTATTATCGATATTTTCTTACGATTAGTCGATTTCCTAGCCAAGAATATCGGGGCGCCTGAAATTACGGCATTAGTTAACCGAATCGGTTTTCCAGCAAGTATTCCAGCCATTATATACAAATATACCGATAGTTTATTTTCGACGATTTTAATGTGGTGCTTCTTCGGTATCATGGTCGTATTTGAATTTTATGTAGTGCGAACTTTTTGGAAAAAGAAGAAATAAAAGAAGCGATTTGAAGTCGCTTTTTTTGATGTTCAAAAACTGTTCTTAGTCTTTCCAATCTTTTTAAAAAAGTTTATAATAAAAATAGAAAAAGATGGGAAGTGAGCACATGTTAGAAAAATATTTGGATAAAGAAGGAATTTTGTTGATTCCATCTCGTCAAAAAAAACGCATCTTAGATTGTTTCCACCAACAATCTTGCTTGGTAAAATTAAAAGTATTAACCGAAGAAGAATTTAAAAAAGCGTATTACTACGATTACGATGAAAAAACGTTAACGTATCTTTTACTAGAAAAAAAGATAACCCCAGAACTGGCCCAAATATATTTAGAAAACAGTTACTATGTCGATGAAAATAAAAAATACGAAGAAGATAAGTTACAAGCTTTAGCCGATTTAAAAAAAGAATTAATGGAAAAAGGACTTTTAAAAACAAATTCCTTTTTTCGTCATTCTTTAAAAAATAAAACCATTTTAATCGATTCCTTTTCTTCCGATGAATTGATTGAAAAAGCGTTAAAAGAAATGGCCTCGGATATAAAAGTGATTCGAATGGAACCCCTTCCTCCAACGAAAGTTCCGAACGTATATCATTTTACTACGATCGAAGAAGAAGTTCGTTTTGTGGCTCAAACGATTCGTAAGCAAAAAGAAAAAGGAATTGCTTTCTCTAAAATGCACCTTTTAAATGTCACTTCGGAATACGAGAGTGTGTTACCGCGTATCTTTTCACTTTACCAGATTCCAGTCGAACCAATTACGACCTCAAAATTGTATGGAACCGTCTTGGGGCAAAAGTATTTAAATATTTGTAAGGCGTCTAAAACTTGGGAAGAAGTAGTAACTATGCTACAAGAAGAAAAAGATAAAACCTATTATGACTTGTTAATAAGTATCAGTAATCGTTACCGTTTCTATTCAAAGGAAGTAAAAGATTTGCTCCCCCTTTTAACGATGGAATTAAAAAAAACCGCAATACCTTCGGTAACCTATCGCGAAAAAGTTACAATCGGCAGTCTATACAGTTCTTTTGAAGTAGACGATCTCATCTTTTTACTCGGTTGTAATCAAGAACATCTTCCGAAAGTGATCGAAGATAAGGACTATTTAAATAATCGTGAAAAACAAAAATTAGGACTACGTACTACGCAAGAACAAAATCAAAAAGAAAAGAAACATTTACTTACGTATTTAGAGCAACTATCAAATTTAATTATCACTTATAAAGACCAAGATGCTTTTGAAAAATATGAACCGGCACTTTTTCTCAAAGAGAAAGAATGGAAAGTGGAAGAAGCACCGTATTCGACCGAAATTTATAGTGTGCTCGATGCCAAACTACAATTCGTAGAGGGTCTAGATTTATATAACAAGTATGGCATGAAAACAAAAACATTAGAAAGATATGGAAATCACTTTAAAGAAATACCTTATTTGACGTATCGAAATGATTTTACAGGCGTCCAAGAAAAAGATTTATATACGCGTCTTAAGCAACAATTGACCTTATCTTATACGAGTCTCGACCAATACTACCGTTGTGCTTTTCGTTATTACATGGGACAAATATTAAAACTAGAACCGAAAGAAGAAACGTTTGCCATTCGTATAGGAACGATTTTTCATCAAATATTAGCTCGTGCTTTTACGAAAGATTTTGATTTAGAACAAGCGTATGCTCCTTTTTTAGAAGCAGCCGAGACAAATAAAGAACGCTTCTTTCTAAAAAAATTAAAAGAGGAACTTTCTTTTGTAATCGAGACAATAAAAAAACAGAATAAAATAACTTCTTTTGACCAAGCACTCTACGAAAAAAAGATAACAATCGAGAAAGATCAAAATATAAAAATAAACTTTGTTGGCGTCGTCGATAAAATTTTATCGAAGGAAGAAGAGGGGACTACCTATTTAGCCATCGTCGATTACAAGACAGGACATCTTCCGAGTGACTTTTCTAATCTATATTATGGAATCGAAATGCAACTTCCGGTATATCTTTATTTAGTACAAAAAGCAAACCTTTTTCCAAAGGCAAGATTTACTGGATTCTATTTACAAAAAATATTAAATAACGAGATTACGATTGAAAAAAATAAAAGTTACCGTGAATTAAAGGAAGAAAATTTACGTTGGGTAGGATACAGCAATAGTGATGAAGAAGTACTTTCAAAAATGGATCCAGATTATGTAAATAGTTCGCTCGTAAGAGGTCTTAAAATGACCGCGAATGGATTTGCACATTATAGTAAAGTGTTAGATGATCAAGAGATGGAAGCACTAGCTAAGTGGGTGGAGAACAAGATTGATCAAGCCATTACTGAAATTGTACAGGGACATTTTCCCATTAATCCAAAACAAATTGGAAAAAACTTAAAGGGCTGTGAATACTGTCCATTTCAAGAACTATGTTATTTAAAACAAGAAGATAAAGTGTACTTACAAGAAAAGAAAGACTTAACATTTTTAAGAGGTGATACCGATGCCTAATTGGACGAAAGAACAACAACAAGCGATCGATATAGAACAGAATAATATTATCGTTAGTGCGGGTGCCGGAAGTGGAAAAACAGCCGTTTTGACCGAACGGGTATTACGGAAATTAAGACAGCAAGTAGGAATTGATGAACTTCTTATTTTGACCTTTACGAAGGCGGCAGCCAAAGAAATGAAAAAACGAATTCGGGAAGAAATTGAAAAAGATGAGACCTTAAAAGATCAACTCGATCGACTCGATGCTGCCTATATTACCACGTTCGATAGTTATGCCTTGACACTCGTTCAAAAGTACCACTACTTACTAGGAGTACCCAAAGATCTTGCAATAACTGATCAAAGCTTAATGATTCGTCTAAAAAAGCAATGGATGGATCAGTTAATCGATTTAAAATACGAAGAAAAGGATCCTTTATTCGAAAAGGTAATTGGTCTTTTTTATACCAAGGACGACAAAGACTTTCGTGAAAGTTTACTTAAAATAAACGATAAACTCGATTTAAAATACGATAAAGTAGAATATCTTGAGAATTATGTTGAAACCTATTTTCGAAAGGAACATTTAAACCAGTTAAAAGATCGCTATGTAAATAGTTTAATCGATCGTATTCATGAAATCGAATATCAACTCGAGCAACTTCAAATCGAAGTCGAGGGGACTTTTTATGAAGCGATGTTGACGGTCTTAACACCACTTTTCGAAGCGAAAGATTATCAATCGATAAAAAATAGTCTTTTAATAAAACTTCCCACGCTTCGAAATGGAACCGACAGAGCCAAACAAATAAAAGAGACGATTTATAATTTAATAAAAGAATTAAGAGATAGTACCACGTACGAAGATGAAACAGCAATTATCGAAACGTTGATAAGTACCCAAGAGACCGTTCAAGTGATCGTTCAATTACTACTTACGTTCGATCGTCAAGTTGCCACTTATAAAAAAGAAAAAGGACTCTACGAATTTATCGATATCAGTAAAATGGTAATCGATCTCGTCCAAAACTTTGAAGCGGTAAGAGAAGAACTAAAAAATACTTTTAATGAAGTTTTAGTCGATGAATACCAGGACACGAATGATTTACAAGAACGTTTTATTCGAGCCATTACTCAAAATAATTGCTACATGGTAGGAGATATTAAACAATCGATCTACCGTTTCCGAAATGCCAATCCGACTATTTTTAAAGAAAAGTATGAAAAGTATCAAAGAAAAGATGGTGGTATCGCAATCGATTTAAATAAAAACTTTCGTTCTCGAAGAGAAGTGCTCGATAATATTAATCTTTTATTTGATCGTATTATGGATCGCCGTTTAGGAGGCGCGGACTATCAAGCAAATCATCGTCTTATCTTTGGAAATAATAGTTATATTGAAGAAGGAGCCGTCGAAGAAGATTGTAATATCGAAGTAAAGATGTATCCTTATTCTAAAGAAACTGCTTATAAAAAAGAAGAGATCGAGGCCTTTTTAATCGCTCAAGATATAAAAATGAAAATTGAGCGCGGTTATAAAGTGTACGATCGCACGTTAAAACAACTTCGACCACTCACATACCAAGATATCGTTATCTTAATCGATCGCTCTACTAATTTTGATTTATATAAGAAAATTTTTACATATTTAAAAATCCCTTTATCGATTGAAAAAGAAGAAAATATGACTCAAGAGATGGACTTGGCATTAATTAAAAATATAGTTCATTTAATTATTCAAACAAAGAAAAATGATAGAGATACTTCGTTTCAATTTTCGTATGTTGCAGTAGCAAGAAGTTACTTGTATCGTGCCTCGGACGAAGAAATACTAAATATATTAACGACGAAAGAGTATAACCGTCTATCCCTCATGGAACCGGTTTTAAAAATGGCTAGTCACTTAGAAGAAATGACCATTCAAACATTATTAGAAGCCATTCTAAAAGAATTTCCTTTCGATGAAAAAATGATAACGGTAGGAAATGTGGCCGCAAGAATATATCGAATGGAATATTTACTAAATTTAGCTCGTTCACTCGAAGAACAAGGATTGACGGTCTACGATTTGGATACCTATTTGGAAGATGTCTTAAAACAGAATATTGACATCAAGTACAATATCCACGAGACCGAAGGAAACAGTTGTAAAATTATGACCATTCATAAGTCGAAAGGACTCGAGTTTCCAATCTGTTATTATGCAGGACTTTATGCTAAATTTAATCTACAGGAAGTAAAAGACCGTTTTTCATACGATGCCAAAGAAGGCTTTATCGTTCCTTACTTCAAAGAAGGAATTGGGGATACCTTTGTCAAATCGTTAGTAAAAGAAGATTATATCGAACAAGAAATTAGTGAAAAAATACGTCTTTTCTATGTTGCCTTAACAAGAGCCAAAGAAAAAATGATTCTAGTACTACCAGAGGAAAAAGAAGAAGATAGAGAAGATACGTCATTAATCGATTGGAGTGTTCGTCTAAAATATCGTTCTTTTGCCGACATCTTAAAAAGTCTTTCGAAAACATTAACACCTTATACTAAAACAATTTCCCTCGACGAAATTCCTTTGACGACAAAATATTTGGAAACCTCTTCTAAAGAAGAAAAAAAACTATCCTTTACCGAACCGGATAACTTAATAGAAAAACCGATCGATTATTTCGTCGAGTCGATCGAAAAGACAACTTTCTCAAAAAAAGAAAATGATCTTTATAGCAAAGAAGAAATGGAACAGATCGAATTAGGAAAAAAGTTCCATGCTATTTTAGAATATGTCGATTTAAAAAATCCAGATTCAACTTTACCTAATTTTTATCTCGATAAGATTAAACCGTTAAGTAATTGGGAAAAAGTACAAAAGGCGAAAGAAATCTATCATGAATATGAATTCTATGATACTGAAAAAGAACAACACGGCATTATCGATTTACTTTTGATTTTAGAAGACGAAACAATTATTGTCGACTACAAATTAAAATACACGAACGATTCAAAATATCGTGACCAAGTAAAAGGATATCAAGCCTACATAGAACAAAAGATACCTGGTAAAGTCCGTACCTATCTCTATTCGATTTTAACGAGCGAATTAAAAGAGATTGTCTAAGGATTTCCGCTTTTCTAATTGTAAAAATAGCCATTTTATGATAGGCTATTTTTATATGATAGAAAGAGAATACGAGGAGGACGAAGATAATGAAAAAAGAATTTTATCAAATGACCGAATCAGAACTAATTGAATTTTTCCATTCTTCGTTGGAAGGATTAACGGAGGAAGAAGTACAAAAAAGACAAAATCAATATGGAAAAAACGAACTTCCTAAAAAGAAAAGAGCTTCTTTTTTAAAAATCGTATTCCGGCAATTGATTGATCCGATTGTGCTATTGTTAGTAGTCACGGCTATTTTTTCATTTATCATTGGAGAAGTTGTCGATGCTTTAGCAATTATCTTTATTATCTTAATCGATCTTATCATGGGCTCACTTCAAGAGTGGAATGCCGAAAAAAACCTCGCTCTTTTAGCGAATTTAATCGAAATGAAAATCGCCGTACGTCGCGATGGAAAAGAAAAATCCGTCGATTCCAATCAATTGGTCCCGGGCGATATTATCTATTTGACCTCGGGAGATAAAGTTCCTGCCGATGTACGTCTTTTAAAAACACAAAATTTGACGATAAACGAATCTTCTTTAACCGGAGAGAGTGTTAATGTCGAAAAAGATAGTCTTCCACTTTCGGAAAAAAAGACTTTGATTGCCTGTAATAATATGGCTTTTGCAGGAACGATTGTCGTAACTGGAAGAGGAACGGCAATCGTTACCAAAACTGGAACAGAAACTGAAATTGGAAAAATCGCGACGCAAGTAAATCAAAGTAAAAAAACAAAGTCGCCCCTCACGCTACGAATGGAAAAATTTTCGAAACAGATCAGTTTATTAATTATTATCATTGGAGTAATCGTGACGGCATTATTAATTTATAAACAAGTTCCTGGAAATGAAATCTTTTTATCTGTAATTGCCTTATCCGTATCCGCCATGCCGGAAGGACTTCCCCTTGCATTAACGATGGCTTTAACGATTGCTTCTAACCGAATGGCCAAAAAGAAAGTAATTGTAAAAAGATTGAATGCCTGTGAAAGTTTGGGAAGTTGTACGATGATTGCCAGTGATAAAACGGGAACATTAACCGTGAATGAACAAACGGCGAAAATCATTGCGTTACCGAATAACGATCAAATTCCCGTCGAAGGAGTCGGCTATAACGATCAAGGAGTAATCGATTTTTCTAAGACCAAGGAGATCGAAAAAGTAAAAGAATTAATCCGTTTAGGAGCCATCAATAACGAGGCCGTATTTCAAAAAGAAGAAGAACACTTTACATATCACGGAGATTCCATCGATATTGCCTTTCTTGTTTTAAAAGAAAAAGCCAAAGAAACTTTAGAGAAAATGACGATTTTAGAAAAAATTCCATACGAATCGGAAAATAAATTTTCTGCCACTTTTTATCGGATTGGAAATGAAATTCATTGTACCGTAAAAGGATCATTTGAAAAAGTATATTCGTTTACAAAGCACGAAGATTATCAAAATTTATCGCGTCAAAACGAAAATTTAGCCAAAGATGGCTATCGTGTCATTGCGATTGCTGATGGTCTTGTTACTGAAGAAAAAACAAAGTATACCATCGAAGATATTCCGTCGTTAAAATTTTTAGGAATGGTTGGATTTATCGATCCGATTCGGCAAGAAGTTATCGCTTCGTTAGAAGAATGTCAAAATGCAGGAATTAAAGTAATTATGATTACTGGAGATCATCCCCTAACAGCCTATAAAATTGCGCAAGAGTTAAAATTAGTAAATGATTACGATGCCGTTGCCACCCAAGAAGAAGTAGAGGAGTACTATGCCAAAGGACCCGAAGCATTCGATAATTTCGTAAAAAATAAAAAAGTGTTTACGCGTGTGACCCCCCTCAATAAATTAGCGATTGTCGAATCGTTTAAAAGGCAAGGAGAACTAGTCGCTGTAACGGGGGATGGTGTAAACGATGCCCCAGCCTTAAAAAGTGCCAACATTGGTGTTGCTATGGGAAGTGGTACGGATGTTGCCAAAGAAACGGCTTCGATGATTGTGATGGACGATAATTTTTCATCGATTGCGGCCGGTGTCAAAGAGGGAAGAATTGCTTACAGTAATATCCGTAAAGTCGTATATTTATTACTATCGTGTGGCATTGCCGAAGTATTATTTTTTATTCTTTCGATTCTTTTAGATTTACCGATGCCTTTAGTTGCGATACAATTACTATGGCTCAATTTAGTAACGGATGGACTACAAGATTTTGCTTTATCTTTTGAAAAAGAAGAAAAAGGAATTATGGAAGAACCGCCACGTAGTCCGAGGGAAGCTATCTTTAATAAAGAACTATTCAAGGAGACAGTACTATCTGGAACCATTATCGGTCTATTAGTATTTGGACTCTGGTTTTATCTCATTAACAAAGTAGGAATGGAAGTCCGTCTTGCACGAGGATATACCATGATTTTAATGGTTTTCCTTCAAAATATGCATACGTTAAACTGTCGAAGTGAACGAAATTCGATCTTTAAAATTTCTTGTACTTCGAATCCGATGATTTTAGTTAGTATTGGAAGTGCTATCCTTTTGCAGATTATCGTTATGGAAGTTCCTTTCTTAAGTGCCTTTTTACAAACTCAAAGTATTCCGCTTATAGAGATTGGAGAACTCTTTCTCTTATCCACTTTGATTGTTGTCATTATGGAAATTTATAAATTAGCGAAAAGACATTCAAAATAAATAGGAAGTGATGTAAATGGATAAAGTATATGTTTTTGGACATAAAAGACCCGATACCGATAGTGTAATGGCATCGATTACTTTAGCATATTTAAAAAATCAATTGGGAATGGTATCAGAACCGCGTGTTTTAGGAAATATCAATCAAGAAACAAAATATGTTTTGAACTATTTTAAAGTCGAAGAACCGAAGTATTTAAACAATGTACGGTTACAAATAAGAGATGTCGACTATCATCGCGGTTACTATTTAAAAGAAACAGCTTCCATTCTTGAAGTTTATCAAAATATGATTGAAAAAAAAGTAACTGGTATTCCTTTAATCGATGAAGATGGTTACTTAAAAGGTTTGATTACCGAAAAAATGTTAATCAAAGAATTAGTCGGTGGCAACGATACCAAATTATTGACGACTTACGATAATATTTTGCACACTTTAGAAGGAGAAGCGGTACTTCGTTTTGATAATGAAATTGAAGGAAATCTTTCGGTCGCATCTTATCGTAGTACTACTTTTTTAAATAATATTCAACTTGATTCCAACAGTATCTTAATCGTTGGAGATCGCCATAGTATTATCGAATATGCGGTCGCCTCCAAAGTAAAGATGATTATTATCGTTGGTTCGGGCGAAATTAAAGAAAAACATCTCGAGCAAGCAAAAGTAAACCACGTTAATATTATCCGAACGGCGCTTGATACATTTCATACAGCAAAGATGGTAGGACTTTCGAACTATGCTAAAAATATTGCCGACACACAAGAACCCATTGCTTTTGATCATAACGATTCTTACGACGATTTTCTAGAATCGAGTCGAAAACTAAAACATAATAACTATCCGGTCATCGATAAAAATCGTCGTTGTCTAGGATTGATTCGAGTAACCGATATTACTGAAAAAAATAAGAAAAAAGTCATTTTAGTAGATCATAACGAAGCATCTCAAAGTGTGAACGGGCTAGAAGAAGCCGAGATATTGGAAATTGTCGACCATCATAAAATTGGCGATTTGACGACGAGTAGTCCTATTAATTTTCGTAATATGGCAGTAGGAAGTACCAACACCATTATCTATTATCTATATCGTGAGAATAACGTAGAAATTCCATACGCCATGGCAGGACTTATGATAAGTGGAATTCTTTCGGATACATTGGGCTTAACAAGTCCTACAACGACCATTTTTGATCAGGAAGTAGTAAAGAAACTAGAAAAAATTCTAAATATCGATGCCAAAGCTTATGCCCTTGACATGTTAAAGGCGGGAACTTCTTTCCAAGGAAAAAGTAAAGAAGAAATTCTCCAAGGAGACTTAAAAGTGTTCCCAATTAAAGATATGCGAATTGCCGTTTCACAAGTGATCACTTTCGATAGTGAAGCTATTTTAAACGAAAAAAATAATTATTTGGAAACCATTCATGCTTTAGTTCAAAAAAACGATTACCAAGAATTTTTATTAATTATAACCGATGTGTTAAAAGAAGGATCCTATCTTTTATATACAGAAGGATTAATCGATATCTTAAAAGAAGGATTCGAATTAACTACGATCGAAGAAGGATTCTTTTTACCAGGATGTCTTTCACGAAAGAAACAAGTAGTTCCAGTTTTAGTAGATACGATAGAAGGAAGGTAAACTTCCTTTTCTTTTCGAATACATTTTTTCATGAAAGAATAGTATTTATTGATAGAATTTGATATAATAAAAAAGTCTAGAGAGAGGTATTTATGAAAAATAGTTTATTGTTAATTGCCAAAGGTTTTTTAATTGGTATTGCTAATATTATTCCTGGAGTGAGCGGGGGAACATTAATGATTACTTTAGGAATTTATGAACAAGTAATCGATACGATTAGTCATTTCTTTAAAGATTGGAAAAAACATCTTCAATTTATTCTTCCATTAGGAGTAGGAATGGTCTTATCGTTATTATTGTTAAGTAAAATTATTGGAGTTTGTTTGGATAAGTATCCTTTTCCAACGACCTTGTTCTTTATTGGATTAATTTTAGGAGGAATTCCTTTACTATATAAGAAAGTAAAAAACGAAACTAAAAAGGGAAGTAACTGGCTTATTTTCTTGATAACTTTTGCATTGATTACGGTGTTTGCCTTCTTAAAATCAGGAGATGCGGTGGTAGATTTAGCCCATCCGGGTTTGATTGGAATACTTTGCTTATTTGGAGTCGGCATGATTGCTTCGGCCACAATGATTATTCCTGGGATAAGTGGATCTTTTATGTTAATGCTTTTAGGTTATTACAAACCGATTATCGATACGATTCGAAATCTAACAAACTTTTCTTTATTAGGACATAATATGGTAATATTAATCCCTTTTGGAATAGGCGTATTAGTAGGAATTATCTTGGTGGCAAAATTAATCGAATACCTTTTAAAACGATTCGAAACTAAAACGTATTTTGGTGTTTTAGGATTTGTCTTAGCTTCGATTATTGCCATCGTTTTACCACTCGTAGGAACTTCTTTTGATCTAATACAACTTTTAATTGCTATAATCGTTTTTGGAATCGGTTTTGGCGTAGCTTATCGTTTAGGAGGAAAATAGTATGGATTTTGGCGTTATTATATTAGCAATTATTCAAGGAATATCGGAGTTTTTACCGATTTCTTCATCGGCACATTTGATTATATTCCGTGATCTTTTTGGTATCGGATCTTCGATTACCGAAGAAGTGGCATTAAGTTTTGATATTGCCCTTCATTTTGGTACCTTACTTGCCATTGGCATCTATTTCTTTAAAGATTTTATTCGAATGATTTCCAAAGGACTTACGAAAGGCGTAAAAGATTCGGAAGGAAAAATCTTTTGGTATTTAGTAGCCGCGACGATTCCAGCAGGAATAGTGGGAGTGCTTTTTGAAGATGTTATCGATGAGATGATTCGTTCGAACTATATTGTCATTGCACTTGCTTTAATTGGCATGGGTTTAATTATGTATTTTGTCGATAAGACGATGGAAAGTAAAAAAGAAGTAAAAGAGATGACATTAAAAGATGCTTTAATCATCGGCTGCAGTCAAGTCTTTGCTTTAATTCCAGGATTTTCAAGAAGTGGAACGACGATTACGGCAGGACGTGCTTTAAAATTAAAAAGAGAAGATGCCGCTAAATTTTCTTTCTACTTGTCGGCACCGGTTGTTTTAGGTGCGGTACTAGTACAACTTATCAAAGATGGAACGAGTGTCATTATGGCGAACTTATTACCTTTTGGAATTGGTATTTTAGTATCGTTTGTGGCAGGACTTCTCTGTATTCAATTCTTATTGAAATTCTTGAAAAAACATGACTTTAAAATTTTTATGGGATATCGTATAATATTAGGAATTATTGTTATTATTTGGGCACTCTTTATACATTAGGAGGAAGAAATTATGATCGGACTCATTATCACACTCGGATTAGGATTATTTATCGTACTAGGAGCAGGGATTGTCTTTTTATCTAAAAACAATCAAAAGTTTATTGATTTCACTCTCAGTTTAGCTTTTACGGTAATGCTCATTTTACTAGTAACGGATTTATTTCCAGAAGCGTATGAATTGGTAGGAAGTATCGTTCCTTGGAACGAAGGAATCTTTTATATTATCGGCAGTGTGATCGGAGGATTTTTAGTCTTATTACTCCTCGATCAATGGATTCCCGATCACGAAGATGAACCGGATACCAAAAAAGAAGTATCCGACAATTTAGTGCATATCGGATTAGTATCTAGTATTGCCTTAGTACTTCATAACGTTATCGAAGGAATGGCCATTTATATGGTAACCCAAAACAACATTCAAGCAGGAATTATGGCAAGCGTTGGAGTAGGGCTACATAATATTCCTTTAGGAATGGTAATTGCTTCCACTTTTTATCAATCGAATAAAAATCGTAAAAAGACCATGGGAGCCATAACGGCAATTTCTCTTTCGACGTTTATTGGAGGATTCATTGTTTACTGCTTAAATGTCGAAATACCGGTTATTGTCGAAGCAATGACACTAGCACTTACTTCGGGAATGTTAATTTATATCATGCTTATGGAACTACTTCCGAAAATGATTCATACGAAAAATAAAAAAGAGATTGTTTACGGCTTCATTTTAGGTTTTCTTTTGTTATTAGTTACCTTATTTATATAAAAGAATAAGCAGAAAGGAGAAAAATATGTTTTATAATCTTTGTTACTATTTTGTAATCTTTTTTGCTATTTCTGTCGCCGGTTGGTGTGTCGAGACTATATACTGTAGTATCATAGAAAGAAAAATTAATTTAAATCGTGGCTTTTTGATTGGACCATATATTCCGATTTATGGATGTGGTGGATTATTATCGATTCTGTTATTAAATCGTTATTACGATGATCCCTTAGTAGTCTATATTTTAGCGTTAGTTAGTTTCTCTGCACTAGAGTATTTTACGAGTTATCTAATGGAAAAATTATTTAATGCCAGATGGTGGGACTATTCGCATTTAAAATATAACATTAATGGTCGAATCGAATTGACCAACTCTTTCTTATTCGGACTCATGGGCCTCGTCTTAATCTATGGTGTGAATCCATTCTTTAGTAATCTTTTAAAAAGTCTTTCTGAAAACACTTTAGAAATGATTGCTATTATTTTATTTATTATTTTTGCTATCGACTTTATTGTTTCATTTGTCTTAATTTCAAGATTAAAAATAACGACTCGAAAACTAAAAGATTCGACGAATGAGATTAGTGAGCAGGTAAGAGAAGAAATTCAAAAGAATCATTTCTTAAAGAAACGGTTATTAGATGCCTTCCCACGAATGAAAACACATTATGGCGATAAGATTATGGATATAATTCGTAAAAGCGTCTATGGCGTAGGAGCCGGTTTTAAAAAAGTAACCGATCGCGAGAAAGCAAAAAGAAAAAAGAAAAAAACAAAGTGACTTGGTCACTTTTTTGTATGAGAAAAAGAAAAAAATACAAACTAAAAAAGAAAGGAGAATAAAAATGAAAAATGTACCTAATTTAATTTCCACCAAAGATTTAGCTTATTTATCCGATATGTTTCAATGGAACTTTAATGCTGCCAAAGAAATTTATCATTTTGCAAACGAAGTAGAAAGTGAGGAATATAAAGATTTATTAATCGATATTGCCTCGATGCACAATGCGCATTGTCATTTTATATTAAGTATTTTACAAGGAGAGGATCAAGATGAAGAATAAGAAGATAGGAAATCCTGAAAAAATGGTACCAGAAACGGAAGAAATGAACGATAAAGATTATTTAAATGTCGTTTTAGAATTAGAGAAGAATATGTCTAATAATTATTCAGTTGCCTTAAACGAAGCGAGCAATGAAAATTTATATAACGAATATTTTGATTTGTTTGAAGATACCAAAGATGCGGCCCGAGAAGTGTATGAAACGATGTTTGAAGCAGGTTGGTATCAATTAGAAGAAGAAAAGACCGATAAAATAAATGAAGCGATTACCAAAATGGAAAAACAATTACATCAGTTACCTGAATAAGCGAACAATCGCTTTTTTCTTTGCCTTTAAAATAGCCTCATGTTATAATTAAATAAGAATAAAACTAGTAAGAAAGGGATGCTTAGAATGGGAGTCCTCGACAATCTTGTAAACAATTTAAATTTTACCGAAACGATTTTTTATAAAGAAAATAGTGACTTACAAGACCAGTATGATGCATTATTAAAATTAAATAAAGAATATCCTAATAATGAATCATTATTAACGGAATTACTAATGGTAAAAAAAGGTTTGGAAGGCGAAGATGAAATATCTTATCAACTCAAAAAAGCACATATTGGAATGTATGTGTTAAGAGATGTGAAACTTCAGTATGAAGATTTAACTGCCCAAATAGATTACGTGGTTATTACGCCTATTTTTATTTATTATATTGAATGTAAAAATTTAGTTGGAAATATAACCGTGACGGAAAAAGGAGATTTTATTAGAGAAGTAACCTTGAATGGTAAAAAGATTAAAAAAGGAATGTATTCACCATTAAGACAAGTAGAAGCTCAACGCGAAGTGATGAGAAAAATTTGGGAAACTAAAGTTTCCAATGTCATTCGCTTGATTGCTTCAAAAAATTTTGACTACTACCGAAGAGTATTGGTCGTTGTCGCTAATCCGGAAACCATTCTCGATACGAGTAAAGCACCGGAAGAAATAAAGTACAAAGTTTTAAAAGCCGATGCCTTAATTCGTCAAATGCAATATGATCTAGATCATCGAAATCGCGATGATGTTTTGACCTCCAAAAAAGTTATGGAAGAAACGGCACAGACCTATTTACATTTATCTTCTCAAGAAAAAATAGATTACTACACGTATTATAAAAATAAGTTACATTTAGTAAATAAAGAAGTTTTAAGAGAAAGACTCGTTGCTTTAAGAAAAAAACGATCTAGTGAAATGAATATTCCTGCGTATTATGTTTTTACCAACGAGGAATTAGAAAAATTATTAGAATTGATGCCAAAGACGATAGAAGAATTAAAAACAGCAAATCTATTGCCCTCAATAAAAGTAAAAACACATGGGGAAGCAATTATAGAAACGATCAATCAATAGAATAGATATAAAAAGATATCTATTTTTTAAACGCCAAAGTAGCTCGTCGAAAAAAGAATGGAAAAACTTTTTCTTAACGATAGAATATGCTATAATGAGATTAGGATGTGATACTATGAGAGTCGTGGTAAGTGCCGGTGGAACGGGTGGACATATATATCCAGCCCTTGCCATTTTAAATAAAATTAAAGAAATGGAACCCGAAAGCGAATTTCTCTATATTGGAACAACCGACCGAATGGAAGCGACGATTATTCCAGAAAAAAATATCCCTTTTGTAGGCATTGAAATGAAAGGACTCGATCGCCATCATCCTTTAAAAAATATAAAAGTATTATCGACTTTCCGTAAAGCGATTAAAAAAGCTCGGGCGGAAATTAAAAAATTTAATCCCGATGTCGTATTGGGAATCGGGGGTTATATTACGGCTCCTGTAATTTATGCCGCGAAAAAAGAAGGATATAAGACATTCATTCATGAACAAAACTCGATTCCGGGTATGTCGAATAAATTTTTAAGTCGTTATGCCGATTGTATTGGCGTTTCACTTCCAGGAAGTAGGGCTTATTTCGATTCCAAGAAGACGATTTATACGGGAAATCCACGCAGTGAAGAAGTATTATCGAGTATCCCGATGAATAAAAAAGATTATCACTTATCTGAAAACAAAAAATTAGTAGTGATTGTGATGGGATCCCTTGGATCAACGACGATGACCGAACGTTTAAAGACGATGGTGACCGATTTTAAAGGAAAAAGTTACGAAGTATTATTGGTTACCGGAAAGGACTATTACGAAGAGTTTAATGCAGTTAAAATGATTCCCGAAAATGTAAAAATAGTTCCTTATCTCGATCAAATGTTGAGTGTTATGAAAAAGACGGACTTAATAGTATCTCGTGCGGGAGCAAGTACGGTCGCCGAAATTACCGCGTTAGGACTTCCATCTATTTTAGTGCCGAGTCCGTATGTGACGCATAATCATCAATTAAAAAATGCCGAAGAACTGGCATCTCACGGGGCAACATTAATTCTTGAAGAAAAAGATTTTGAGAGTAAGAATCTCCTACCGATGATTGATCGTCTTCTAAATGATTCCGAAAAGTATCAAAAAATGCAAGCCTGTGCGAAAGAACTTGGTATTCGAGATAGTGCTACAAAAATATATAAAATATTAAAAGAATTGCAAGGTGAAAACAAGTGAAAGAATTGATTGCTAAATTAAAAGAAAAAAACGTAGGTAGAATTATCGAAAACGTTCCTTTAAGAAACTACACGACCTACAAAGTAGGAGGCGTTGCTTCGGCAATGGTATTTCCTAAAACAACGGAACAGTTAATTGAGATTATTCGTCTTTGTCGTGCCAAAAGAAAAAAACATATGGTTTTAGGTTACGGCAGTAATACGTTATTTAGCGATCGTCCTTACGAAGGAATTATTATTAAATTAGATGAGATGAATCACCTTTCGATCGAGCGAAATAAAGTGACGGTAGGAGCCGGTTATTCTTTGATGAAACTAGCCCTTGTAACCGCCAAAAAATCGTTGAGTGGACTCGAGTTTGCGGCGGGTATTCCAGGAACGGTCGGAGGAGCTATCTACATGAATGCCGGGGCCTATAAAAGTGACATGGGGTATATCGTAACAAAAGTAAAAGTATTAACCGACGATTACAAAGTGATCTCTATGGTTAACCGCGAATGTGATTTCCATTACCGCAGTTCTTTCTTTCAAAAACATAAAAAGTATATTATTCTAGAAGCTACGATGAAATTGAGATCGGGGGACCGTGCGACGATCGATGCTATTTTAAAAGAAAGAAAACAACGTCGTATGGAATCACAACCACTCGAATATCCGAGTGCCGGTAGTGTTTTCCGTAATCCAGAAGGAATGTTTGCCGGAAAGATGATCGAAGACTTAGGACTCAAAGGACTTACGAAGGGCGGAGCCCAAGTAAGTAATAAACACGCGAACTTTATTATCAATATCAAAGATGCCAAAAGCCAAGATATTATGGATTTAATCATTTTTGTACGCGACACCGTACTAGAAAATTATGGGGTTAAATTACGCGTTGAACAAGAATTTGTCAATTGGGAGTAACTTATGGCCAAAGTGATGAAAAAGAAATGGAAAATTCGAATCGTTCCTATCTTAATAGTACTTACCAGTTTAGTACTTCTTTTTCTCTTGGGTTATTTTTATCTACAAACAAAAATTGAAAATATTATCGTATTAGGAAATGAAAGAGTTTCCGATCAGATGATTATCGATTTAGCGGGTATCCGTGATTATCCTAGTTTTTTACTTTCAAATACCAGTCAAATGAAACGCAAAATATTAGCGAATCCGTACATCAAAGAGGTGTCGGTTCGAAAGAAATTTTATCATACGATAGAAATTGAAGTGGAAGAATATAAAATACTATATCAAAGGGCTATCGATCATAAAATTATTGTCGAAGATGGCAGTGAGTTGATGAGTGAAGACCCGATTCCAGGCGTTCCAATTTTACTTAATTATGTACCCGATACGAAACAAGAAAGTTTTCAAAAAGGAATGACGGAAACTTCGGATGAAATTTTAAAACAGATATCGGAAATTACTTATGTTCCCAATGACTTTGATAAAGATCGTTTTCTTTTAACGATGGACGATGGGAACAGTGTTTATCTAACGCTTACAAAATTCAATATGATTAACTATTACAACGAAGTATTACCGCAACTAGAAGGCAAAAAAGGAATTTTATTTTTAGATTCAGGAAACCATTTTCAAATTATGGAGTAAGATAAGACCAAACGAAAAGGTCTTTTCTTCTTTTTAAATTTATAATATAATGATGATATAGAGTAATGAATAGAAAGAGGCGATTGCCGATGCGAAAAATTTATACGAGCATCGATTTAGGAAGTAGCGATATTAAAGTAGTCGTCGACGAAGTGATTCAAGACGAATTTTATTGCCTTGCCGCCGTCAGTGTTCCTTCTAAAGGAATCAAAAAAGGGTGGGTAGTCGATCCGGATAGTGCTGCAGCAAGTCTTACCGAGGCTTTAAAAGAAGTCGAAGAAATGCTAGGAATCGCGGTCAATCAAGCAATTGTAACAATTCCTTCCTACCATCGTGAATTTGCGATTGCCGAAGGAAAAGTGAAAATTGAAGGAGAAGATCAAACCGTCGATTACGACGATGTGATTCGCTCGCTACAAGATGCCAATGTCGGAAAAATTCCCGAGGGGAAAAGATTAGTGACGACGATACCGATTTCATTTCATGTCGATGGCAATGCCGGAATAAAAAATCCGATTGGCGAAAAAGGAGAAACTTTAGCGGTCAAAGCAGTCGTAACGACCGTTCCGAAAGAAAATATCGATAATATTAATACCGTACTTCAAAAATGCAATGTAACTGCCATCGATATTGCTCTATCTGAAACAGGAGACTACTACGAATTAAGAAACGATACGTATGACCGTCAAGTAGGAGCCGTAATCAATATTGGGTACGATACGACGAAAGTAGCCGTTTATAATAAAGGAATTATGATTAAAAACGAAGTGATTAATATCGGATCACGTCATATCGATAAAGATATTCGCTTTGTTTATCATGTCGATAAAGCGACTGCAAAGTATTTAAAAGAACATTTTGCAGTGAGCAATAAACGCTACGCCGATGTAAACGATACCATCGAGGTGTTAAACGTCGATAAAGAAAAAATTTCGCTAAATCAACTAGAGATTTCGGAAGTCGTCGAAGCCCGGATTGTAGAAATATTGCGCCTCGCAAAAAAACAAATTAATATCTTAACAAACCGTGAAATAAGTTATATAATAATAACAGGTGGGATAAGTGAGTTGGCGGGATTTCAATATGTCGTCGACAACGTTTTAGGACGGGAAGCAACCACTTTATCAATCACATCGATGGGACTTCGCAACAATAAGTTTTCAAGTGCTAGTGGATTATGCCGTTATTTTCATGAGAAATTAACGTTGCGTGGAAGACAGTACTCGATGTTAAGTGATTCGATAACGACCGTATTTTCATCACGAAATAAAACAAAGACAACGGACCCAAACAATGAAACAATCATCAGTAAAGTATTCGGTTATTTTTTTGATAATAATTAAGGAGGATTTTTATGTTGGATACGCTAGAGATGGATCAATTAGCCAAAATAAAAGTTATTGGAATCGGTGGCGGCGGTGGAAATGCCGTAAACCGTATGATTGAATCCGGAGTTAAAGGAGTCGAATTTATTGTTGCTAATACTGATTTACAAGTATTAAACAATTCACAAGCAGAAGTTAAAATTCAAATTGGAGCCAATCTTACCGATGGGTTAGGCGCTGGAGCAAAACCTGAAATCGGAAGAGAAGCTGCCGTAGAATCGAAAAAAGAAATAGAAGATGCCCTCGAGGGAGCCGACATGGTATTTATCACTTGTGGTATGGGTGGTGGAACCGGAACAGGAGCTGCTCCAGTAGTTGCAGAAATAGCTCAAAGTTTAGGTGCCCTAACGGTAGCCATCGTTACGAAACCATTTGGTTTTGAAGGAAAGAAACGAATGGAAAATGCCCTTGCTGGACTCGAAGAATTAAAAAAACATGTCGATACATTGATCGTCATTCCAAACGATCGCTTAAGAGAAATCATTGATAAGACAACACCGATGCTAGAAGCATTTAAAGAAGTAGATAACGTACTTCGTCGTGGTGTTCAATCCATTTCAGATTTAATTGCGGTCGTTGGATTAGTAAACCTTGACTTTGCCGATGTAAAAGCCGTCATGGAGAAATCTGGAAACGCCATCATCGGTATCGGAATTGGAATGGGTGAAGATCGGGCCATCGAAGCTGCGCAACAAGCCGTATCAAGTCCACTTTTGGAAACGAGTATTACGGGTGCCACCGATGCCATTATCAATATTACCGGTGGAGCTAATTTAACTTTGTTTGAAGCCGAACAAGCAGCTGAAGTAGTAAGAGCGGCTGCCAATACCGATATCAATACGATTTTCGGTTCGGTAATTAACGAAAACTTAAATGATGAAGTAATCGTTACGGTTATTGCTACTGGATTTGATAAAGGACAACCGAAAGAGCCATTGTACAACAACATTCAAAATACCCGCCGCAGTACAGTAACACCACTTCCTGAAAAGAAACCAGAGCCAGTTCCAGTTCGTCCTGCACCAGCACCAAAACCTGTTTTTGCGGACGATGATGACGACGATGATGACGGATTTGAACTTCCTCCATTTTTACAAAATAGAAATTACTAAAAGAGTTGAACAAACTCTTTTTTCTTTTTCTTATTTTATGATATAATGAAAATATAATCGAGGTGGATTTCATGGCAAAGCGAAAACATAGAAAAGACGAAGATAAAAAGAAATTCGAACACACCGAAGAGTTAATAGGAATTGCCCTTATCATATTAAGTATTTTAAGTATTGTTCCAAAACCTTTCGGTTTCGTTGGAGAGATAACTGCTTCTTTTGCCATGTTCTTAATAGGAACAGGATATCAAATTTTATTACTTGCGATATTTATATTAGGATGCTATTTAGTATGGAAAAAAGAATGGCCTCGTTTCTTTAACAGTCGATTAGTTGGAATTTATTGTATTGTCTTAGGACTTATTGTATTATCCCATATTAACTATGTGACCGAAAACGAGGGAGACATGATGGTCGTCATCAAAGAGACCGTCAATAATTTAATGGCTAATTTTAATCGAATTGCGCAAGGAAATTTAATTACCCTCAAAGGAGCCGGTATCATTGGAGCGCTATTTAGCATTTTATTTACTAAATTGTTTGCGGTAACAGGAGCTTATATCGTATCAGTCGTTATAATTTTTATTGGAATTTTCTTAACGACCGGATTCTCTCTAATCGATAAAAGTAAAGAGACGATTATGAAACTAAAATCTTCGAATAGTAAAGAAAAAGAAGAGGCTATCGAACCAGAAGAAGAAACCGAAGAAAAAGCCGATGAAAAAGGTAAAGCAAAAGAAAAAGAAGATCATATGATTACTTCCCTTGCCGAATTAAATGCCCTCTATCCGAAAGAAGAACCGGAAGAAGCAGTATTAGTCAATCCGGAAGTGGTGGAAGAAAATCAAGAAAACAATACGGAGACACCCGTTCAACGTACACATCACGCTTATAAATTACCAAGTATCAATATTTTATCTCCTGTAAAGAAGAGTAAAAAGAATAATTCGGAAGACGTCGAAAAAAATATTATTACCCTCGAAAAGGTATTACAAGACTTTGGTATTATCGGTAAAGTAGTTGCCGTGACCGAAGGACCGGCCGTTACGCAATACGAACTCGAACTACATTCGGGAACGAAAGTAAATAAATTATTAGGAATCAATCGTGAAATATCGTTAGCATTAGCCAAAAAAGATGTCCGTATTCAAGCACCGATTCCGGGTAAGTCGACCGTTGGAATTGAGCTTCCAAACGAACATATCAGTATGGTAGGTATGCGTGAAATAATTGAAAATGTTCCAAAATCAAAAGAGAATAATAAATTATTAGTAGCTTTAGGAAAGAACATTCAAGGACAACCTATTTTCTGTGAAATAGATAAGACGCCCCATCTTTTAGTAGCAGGTTCTACCGGTTCTGGTAAATCGGTTTGTATCAACTGTATTATTACTTCGATTTTGTTAAGAGCAAAACCGGATGAAGTTAAATTAGTTTTAGTAGATCCTAAAAAAGTAGAATTAAGTAATTACAATGGCATTCCACATTTACTAATGCCGGTGGTAACCGATCCTAAAAAGGCGAGTGTTGCCCTTCAAAAATTAGTATCCGAAATGGAACGTCGTTTCGATGAATTTAGCGAAAAAGGTGTAAAAAACATCGCCGGTTACAACGAATGGATCGATAAACAAAACGAAACGCGTGGCAAAGATGATCAATTGAAAAAAATGTATTACATTGTAGCTATTATCGACGAGTTAGCCGATTTGATGATGGTCGCTAGTAAAGAAGTAGAAGACTCGATTATGCGTATTACACAATTAGCCCGTGCAGCTGGAATTCATTTGATTGTTGCGACCCAACGACCAAGTACCGATGTTATTACCGGAGTTGTAAAATCGAACCTTCCATCGCGTATTTCGTTTGCCGTTAGTAGTGGAATCGATTCCCGTACGATTTTGGATCAAGTGGGTGCAGAAAAATTACTCGGTCGAGGCGATATGCTTTTCTTACCGATGGGTGAAAATAGTCCGACTCGAGTACAGGGAGCCTATGTTTCTGATGAAGAAATTGAACGTTTAATTCAATATACCGTAAATCAACAAAAAGCCGAGTATGACGAGAAGTTTACGAATTTAACTGTAAACGATGGACCGAGTGTCGATGATGTAAAAGAGGCAAGTGAAGAATATGATGATCCACTTTATAACGAAATCGTCGAATTCGTTATTCAGACAAAAAAAGCGAGCGCTTCGGCCTTACAAAGAAAATATCGTTTAGGTTACAACCGTGCCGCTCGAATTATTGACTTACTAGAAGAACGGGGAATCATTGGACCCGCGAACGGTAGTAAACCGCGCGAAGTATTAGTAGGATCTAATCCAGACGAAGAGGAATAGAAAAAGATGTTATGAAACATCTTTTTTGTTGGGCTCTATTTTTTTAATTAATTTTTTCATCGAATCAAATTGATCTTCGTGATAATGACATTCTGTTTTTTCTAAAAAAGAAGCAAGGGGTAAATCTGGTAGAGAGAACGATTGTTGAAATAGATAAAAGGCTTTTTCTGGATCTTTTTGGTAAAGGTTAAATAAGTCGAGTGCTTCTAAAAAAGAATGAATATTAATTAACGATTCTTCATAGTCAAAATCGAGATAACCATAAATATTTTGTTTTTGAATCGTAAGTGGTATTTTATTTTCTTGTAAAGATCGATTTAGTTTTGGAAGCGATAGATAATAAGGATGATCGTGAGCGCAACCACAAGCAAGATGAGAAACCATTAAATCTTCAGTGGCGTTCTTAAGTAATAAGAAATAAAACCGAATTCGATTTTGTACATCGCTCAAAGGATAACCGTAAGCCGTTGCTTGATGAAGGGCGATTAATTCTAAAAAGATACCTTCGCTTTCTTGAAAGTAGTAATTATCACAAAAGTTCTTTCGATCATAACCGGTCATATAAGCGCGATAAAGATGTCCTAGTTCGTGAGCGAGAGAAGTGAAATCAAAAACATTTTGATTACGATAGAGAATACAGTAAGGTTGAGGTAATTCTGGATAAAAGTAACAACATCCGATTTCGGGAACGAGATCATACTGTTCAGAGGGAAGTGAATGAAGTTCGATGGTCGGATTTTTAGCAAAAAGTACCTTTTTCGAAAACGAAGCCAAATTGGGATCCACTTTAGAAAAACAATCGACGACCATTTCTGCCAAAGCGGTATTACTTCGTTTAACCGAAACAAATTGATTACTGACAGGAGGATCAATGGCCGAAAGTGGATAATAGAGATTGCGAGCTACGACAGGGAATTCTTTATCCTCTTCGGCTTCATAAAAATAAACATAATTTTGATAAAGCATATGGGCACTACTTTCTTTTTTACCTGGTGAATCGTTTGCAAAATCTTCTTCTGTCCCATACTCGTCATCGATGGTCGATTGAGGAAGATGAAGTAGGTATTCGAGATGTTCAATTTCAGTTTCTAACTTAATTCTGATTTTTTTAGCAGGATGTAGTTCGAGTATTTTTTTTCGTTCTTGTAATAATTCATTTAATATTGTACGGTCCCAAGTAAATCGCTTCATATTAGTACCCTCCATTGACGTATTATTCTATCGATAAAAAAGCCCCTCGTCAAGTAGAAATAATTTGCAGTAAAAGAAAGTAAAACATGGTATAATAAAATTAGAAAGAAGGTAATAATATGGCAACCCCTCATATTGAAAGTAAAAAAGAGGATATTAGTAAAATCGTTATTATGCCGGGAGACCCTTTACGTGCAAAGTTTATTGCGGAAACGTATTTAAAAGAGGTCAAACAGGTAAATAAAGTACGTAATTGTTTGGCCTATACTGGAACGTATAAAGGAAAAGAGATAACTGTTTTTTCATCGGGTATGGGTATTCCGAGTATTGGAATTTATGCCTACGAACTTTTTCAATTTTACGATGTCGAAAAAATTATTCGGATAGGTTCTTGTGGAAGTTATCAAAAGGAGTTAAACCTTTTCGATTTGATTTTGGTTTCAAATGCCGTAAGTGAATCGACATTCGGTCAAGTGTTCTGTAATGATCCAAGTGAAAAAGTAGCGAGTAGTGAAACATTAAATCAAAAGATTTTAACGACGGCTCATCGTATGGCAAAACCGATTGCGACTGGAAATATCTATTGTAGTGAAGCATTTTATAAAATGGAGGACACGCCTTCGCCATTAATAGAAAAATACCATTGTCTTGGTGTCGAAATGGAAAGTTTTGCACTCTTTCACATTGCTCGAGCCCTCCATAAAGAGGCAAGTTGTCTCTTAACCGTTTCAGACTCACTTATTTCGAAACAAGAAACGACTTCGGAACAACGTGAAAAAGGCTTTACGGATATGATCGAAGTAGTATTAGAAAGTGTTTGTGACTAATAAAAAAAGAAAAACGACATATAATAAAAACGTCTCGAAGGAGGAACTATGGAAGAAAAAACAATCAAGATTGGTTCAGATCAATTACATATGATTAAAACGGATCGTTTCAAAACGATTACGATTCGTCTCGTCTTAAAAGAAGAAATCAAAAAAGAAAACATTACCAAACGTAATTTTTTAGCGAGTATGCTTACCGATACTTCAGAAAAATATCCTACCAAAAGATTATTGATTCGCAAAGCCGAAGAACTTTATAATGTCGACTTTCAAGCGACTAACAGCCGGATGGGAAATTTTAGTACCACGAATTTAACGATGACTCTATTAAATGAAAAGTATACGGAAAAAGGAATGCTCGAAGAGAGTATTGCCTTTCTAGGAGAGATGTTATTTCATCCTAATATCAAAGATAAAGCTTTCGATTCGAAATCGTTTGATTTTATTTTAGAAAACAGTCGTAAAGAAATTTTAGGAATGGAAGAACGGAAGGAGAGTCTTGCCATCGATCGGTTATTAGAAAACATGGGGACGTTTCCTTATTCTTATCGTAACTATGGTTATTTGGATGATTTAGAAAAGATTACGCGTACCAATTTAGTTGATTTTTATCACGATTGGTTAAAACGCGTACAATTTGATATTTATGTACTAGGCGATATTTCTTTTTCGGATATCGAAAAATATATCAAAAAGTATTTACCGATTGAAACCTATAAAAGAGTTAAAACCGATGCTTATTTAGCACCTTTAACACCGCGCAAAAAAGAACAAATCGTTATCGAAGAGGACGAAGTAGAACAAGCCAAACTTACCATTGGCTGCGTGGTAGATAATGTTCAAGATCAGATGCTTCATTATGTATGGAATCTTTACACCATTATTTTAGGAGCGAGTCCCGATTCAAAATTCTTTCAAAATATTCGTGAGAAACATTCGGTGGCTTATTATATTTCTGCCGGTATGCGTAAATTAGATCATTTAATGATTATAAGAGCAGGAATCGATGAAAGTAACTTTAAAAAGACGGTTTCTTTAATTAAAAAGGAAATGAAAGCCATGGAAAAGGGCGAATTTACGGAAGAAGATATTAATAAAGCGAAAATGATTTATAGTACAGCTTTAGATGAGATGAGTGACAATGCGAATACGTTATTAGAATCATTTGTAACGAGTGATTTGACAGGAATCGATTCCATTGAAAAAAGAAAAGACAAAATTCAAAAAGTAACGAAAGAAGAAATTGTCGCCTTTGCTAAAAAAGTGCATATCGATACGATTTATTTATTAAAGGGAGGTAGCCATGAAGAAAATTAAAATGATTGGCCTTGATCAAGACCTCTATTACGAAAAATTAGAAAACGGCCTAGAAGTATACTTACTTCCTTATACGAACAAGAAAAACTTTAGTGTGCATTATGGAACTCATTTTGGATCACTAGCCACAACTTTTAAACCAGTAGGAGAAGAGAACATGGTAACCGTTCCCGATGGAATTGCTCATTTCCTAGAACATAAAATGTTTGAACAAGAGGATGGCGTGGATCCATTTAGTTTCTTTACAGCCAACGGATGTGATTGCAATGCTTCGACGAGTTGGAAAAGTACACAATATCTTTTTTCTGGATGTACAAAATTAGAAGAAAATCTAGATTGTCTTTTAACTTTCGTAAATCGTCCTTACTTTACCGATGAAAACGTTGAAAAAGAAAAAGGAATTATTGCCGAAGAAATTAAAATGTATGACGATGATCCCGATTGGCATATGGAACGACTTATGAAAGAAGCCACTTTTCATAAAGATCATATTAAAGTGGACATTGCTGGAACCGTAAAATCGATTTCTGATATTACGAAAGAAGATCTTTATTGTTGCTATAACACATTTTATCAACCGAGCAATATGTTTCTAATTGCTACTGGAAATATTGATGTCGATCAAATAATCAAAAAAATAAAAGAAAATCCAGATTTAAATAAACGGGAAAGTAATTTACCTTTCGAAGTAAAAAAAGAAAAAGAACCGAAAAATGTCGTAACTCCATATCAAGAAGTAACCATGAATGTGATGAATCAAAAAATAGGGATAACTTTCAAAATACCATGGAATAAAACGATGGATCCTTATCTCTTTGATACTTATGGAGGAGCCTTACTCGCGATTCTATTTGGTATGAGTTCCATCTACACCGAAGAAATCCGCGAAAAGAATTTAGCGACGTCGTTCTTCTATTTTAGAGAACATGCGGACGATTACATGACTTATGAATTTATTGCTCAAACGGATCATCCAAAAGAATTTACAGATTATATTGTGTCGACACTCAAAAAAGCCAAAATAACCAAAGAAGATTTAGAACGAGTTAAAAAAGTTTGGATTTCATCTGAAGTACTAATGACCGATAATAGTCATACGACGCTTGATAATTTATATTACGATTTGACGGAGTTTGGTCATATCGTTCCCGATAAGATTGAATTATTTCGAAATTTAAGCTTTAAAAAGTTAGAAGAAGTAAGAAAATCATTAAATTTTGATAATTATTCCGTGGTAGTAGTAAAACCGGAGGCTACTTCTAAGTAAACTAGACAATGTATTTATAATCATTTCTTGACGAGTAAAAGCAAGTCGAATTATAATAAAAATAGAAAGTATAATAAAAAAAGAGGGAAGTCTATGAAAAAAAGAAATGGATTTACAATTGTTGAGTTGCTGGCGGTAATTGTACTTCTTGCGATTATCATGATGATTGCGGTTCCATCGATTACAGGCATGATCGAACGAGCAGGAGATACCTATTATTCGAGTCTAGAAGAAATTATTGCGATTTCAGGAAAAGAATACTTTGCTGAAAATAGATCTTTATTACCGAAGACGCAAGGAGCAAAAGAACGGGTAGATATTGCACAACTAGTCACCCAAAAGAAAATTGAACAACCAGTTAGTTCCGAAGGGGAATTTTGTAGTGGCTATGTCGAGGTAACTAAAAATAGCGAAGATAAAATGGAATATAAAGCTTGTCTAAACTGTAATTCGTATAAAACAAGTGGATGCGGTTTTTAATTAAATAATAAAAAACAGTTGACCTTCCCTTAATGGGAAGGTTTATGCTTTTCTTGAACGAAAGGAGAAAGAAAATGTTAAAAGTTGAAAACATTGTAAAGAAATATGGGGATGTGACCGCGGTCGATCATCTATCTTTCGAAGTAGATAAAGGAGAAATATTTGGCTTGCTCGGGGAAAATGGAGCAGGAAAGACGACCACTTTTCGAATTATTATGGGACTACTAGATGCGACCGAAGGAAAAGTAACCCTCGATGGTAAAAAAATCGACTATAATGTCACGGATAAAATCGGTTTTGTTACCGAAGAACGAAGCTTGATGGGAAAGATGACAGTCGAAGAACAAATTATTTTTTATGGTGCTTTAAAAGGAATGAGTGAAGAAAAGTCCTTACGAGAACTCGACTACTGGCTAGAAAAATTTCAAATACAAGACTATAAAAAAAGAAAAATTAAAGAATTATCAAAAGGAAATCAACAAAAGATTCAATTTATTCAAGCCGTGATGAATCATCCAAAATTATTGATTTTAGATGAACCTTTTACAGGACTCGATCCAATTAATGTCGAATTGTTAAAAGAAGCCATCTACGATTTACAAAAAGAAGGGGCAAGTATCATTTTCTCTTCCCATCAGATGGAACACATTGAAACTTTTTGTGAAAAATTAGTTATTTTAGTAAAAGGACATCCGATATTAGAGGGATATGTCAAAGATATTAAAAAAGCTTATCGAAAAAAGAATATTTTAATCGAAGGAATTAAAGATACAAAAAAATTAGAAAAGATAGAAGGCGTCTTATCGGTAACGAAGAATCAAAATACATACGAAGTAAAAATTGCGGATGAAAAAGTAACCGATGAAGTATTTAAAACGATTCGTAATGACAAAATAACGAAATTCGTTGTTGAAGAACCTTCTTTGAACGAAATATTCATTGCAAAAGTAGGTGAGAAGAATGAGCACTAAACTTTGGTTTTTAATTCATCATAGTCTCAAAAAGAAATTAAAGAACAAATGGTTTATCATTGCCAATATACTATTATTAATTTTAGTAGTAGGAATTATTAACATCGATAGTATTATTTCCTTTTTTGGGGGAGAGTTTAACGAGACCCAAGAAGTGTATGTCATCGATGAAACCAATGAAATATACCCATATTTTGAAACCAATTTAAACAATACAACTACCTTGTTAGGAATGGAAAAAGAGACCAAAATAGAACGTTTAGAAAAGACGGAAGAAGAAGCCATCGAGACAATTAAAGATAGTTCTAAAATCATAGTTCTATTGGAAGCGGATCCTGAAAATTATTTGAGTGCGAAAGTGACTTCAAACCAGTATATCGATTCCGTTTTCTATCAGATGATTGTTCAAGCACTCTCAGAGACAAAACAACAAATTGCCCTTGAAAGAACCGATATCGATATCGAAGAAATGAACCGAATTATGTCCCCGATTAATATTGAACGAGTCATTTTGGATGAACAAAAAAATTCGCAAGAAGAGAATATGAGTATCGTTATGGGAACGGTCTTCCCAACGATTATTTTACCTTTCTTTATTCTCGTTATTTTCTTAATTCAAATGATTGGTGCCGAAATCAACGAAGAAAAATCGAGTCGCTCGATGGAAATTATTATTTCGAATGTCAGTCCAAAAACGCATTTCTTTTCGAAGATTATTGCCTCTAACTTATTTGTTATCATTCAAGGAATTTTAGTTTTCTTATATGGTGCCCTTGGATTATTCCTAAGATCATTCCAAGGAAACAGTTCCTTTACCGTGGTATCAGATACGATTGGAGAATTATGGAACAGTGTTGTTTCGAGTAGCTTTGCCGATAAACTAGGTTATATTATTCCCCTCGCCATCATCTTAATGCTTTTATCTTTTTTAGCTTATTCACTCGTTGCAGGTATCTTAGCTTCGATGACCGTCAGTCTCGAAGACTATCAACAAATTCAAACACCAATTTTATTAATTTGTTTAGTAGGATATTATTTGGCAATTATGGCTGGAATGTTTGAAGGAAGTACCTTTATTAAAATTTTGGGATTTGTGCCATTCTTGTCTTGTCTTTTAGCACCTGCCTTATTAATTCTCGGCGATATGACCATATTAGAAGTAATGATTGCCATTGGTATTTTGGCGTTATTCGATGGATTCGTTATCAAGTATGGATTAAAAATTTATAAAATAGGTATTCTTAATTATTCCACGGATAAAATGTGGCAAAAAATTATGAAAGCCGCCCGAACAAAAGAGTAGCAATACTCTTTTTAGTTATGTAAAAATATGTAATTAGAGGAAAGATACGTTGACAGGAAATAAGGTATCGCCTATAATGATTTAGACACCATGAAAAAGACTACAAAAAAGGAGAAATTTATGAGAAAAGTTTTACCTTATCTAAAAAAGAGTTATAAATCGATTGTTTTAATTCTAGGACTATTGATTGTTCAAGCGATGTGTGACTTAACTTTACCAGATTACACTTCGCGTATCATCAATGTTGGCGTACAGCAAGGAGGTATTGAATCGAGTTCCTTTGAGGTCATTCGAAAAGAAAAACTAGAAGAAATTTTACTCTTCGCATCGAATGAGACCAAAGAAAAAGTACTCGCTTCCTACCATCTTTTAGATCGCTCGACGATGACGGAAGAAGAAGTACAAAAAATAAAAGAAAAGTACCCACTTATTGAAACCGAAGCATTATACGAGTTAGAAGCTATCGATGAATCAGCCAAAGAAGAAATCGAAAAACAATTGGTAGCACCCGCGCTCGTCGATTATTTGTTGACTTCGACCGGTGAAGAAAGTGTAGCAATTCAAAATAGTATTAAAGAACAGTTACCGGAATCCCTTCGAGATGCAAATCTAATCGAAATATTTAAATCGCTTCCCGAAGAGATGATGGCACCGATTCGAGATAAAATATATGAATCCTTCGCTTCTTTCCCGGAATCGATTGCAAGTCAAAGTGTTATTGCCGTAGTAAAAGAAGAGTATAAAGCGATCGGAATGAATACCGATGCCATTCAATCGAATTATATTTTAATGTCAGGTCTTAAAATGTTAGGACTTGCCCTTGTCAGTATGATGGCAACTATTTTAGTTGGCTTTCTAGGAAGTCGTGTGGCAGCCCGCTTTGCTCACGATTTACGAGAAGCACTCTACACCAAAGCATTAGCCTTTGGACCGACCGAATTTAAATCGTTCGGTGTGGCTTCTTTGATTACCCGAAGTACGAACGATATTCAACAAGTCCAAATGCTCATTGTCATGACACTTCGTGTGATTTGTTATGCTCCGATCATTGGTGTAGGAGGTGTCATCAAGGCGATGGGAGCAAATTCGTCGATGGCTTGGATTATTGCCGTTGCCGTCATGGCCGTAATGTCTTTAGTAGTAACGGTATTTGCCATTGCCATGCCAAAATTTAAAAAAGTTCAAAAACTAATTGATAAGTTGAATCAAGTGAGTCGTGAGATTTTAAATGGAATTCCGGTTATTCGCGCTTTCAGTAATCAAAAACACGAGGAAGAACGTTTTGATGAAGCGAATGGAAGATTACGAAAAACAATGCTCTTTGTCGACCGAGTAATGGCCTTAATGATGCCGACGATGATGTTTGTCATGAATGGTATCTGTGTTTTAATTGTATGGCAGGGAGCCAAAGGAATCGATAGTGGCGCAATGCAAGTAGGAGATATGCTCGCCTTTATTCAATACACGATGCAAATTGTCATGGCGTTCTTAATGATTTCTATGTTTTCGATTATTTTCCCAAGAGCCAATGTTTCGATGGGACGTATTGCCGAAGTATTAAAAACGACGCCAGCCGTAGTTGACCCTGTTCATCCAAAATCTTTTGGAAGACGAATCAAAGGTTTAGTCGAATTTAAAAATGTAAGTTTCCGTTATCCCGATAGTGATGAAGATGTTTTGACCGATATCAATTTTACAGCTACTCCCGGAACCACCACTGCCTTTATCGGTAGTACCGGAAGTGGTAAATCGACCTTAATTAATTTAATTCCAAGATTGTACGACGTTACGAAAGGCGAAATACTAGTGGATGGAGTAAATGTAAAAGAGGTAACACAACACGACCTACATGAAAAGATCGGTTTTGTTCCTCAAAAAGGAGTCTTATTTTCGGGAACGATTGCTTCCAATATTTTGTATGGTAACCAAGAAAAGAATCCGGAGGATTTAAAAGAAGCGGCAAGAATTGCGCAAGCTACGGAATTTATTGAAGAAAAAGAAGAAAAGTACGATCATCCGATTGCCCAAGGAGGAACCAACGTTTCAGGAGGACAAAAGCAACGTCTTTCGATTGCTCGGGCAATCGCTTCTCATCCCGAAATTTATATTTTCGATGATAGTTTTTCGGCACTTGATTTTAAAACCGATGCCGCCTTACGAAAAGAATTATATAAGAGTATCCAAGACGAGACCGTCTTTATTGTAGCTCAACGAGTAAGTACGATTATGCATGCCGATCAAATTGTCGTATTAGACGATGGAAAAATAAAAGGAATTGGTACCCATCAAACCTTATTAAAAACTTGTCCAATTTATAAAGAAATTGCCGAAAGTCAACTTACAAAGGAGGAGTTAGCAAATGAATAAAGAAACTTCAAAAAAACCGACTCGTCCCGTTCCTCCTGGTCGTCGTATGATGATGGGAGAAAAGGCCAAAGACTTTAAAGGAACGATGAGACAACTTTGGCACTACCTCACGCAATATAAAATTCGTTTACTATTAGTAGTTCTATTTTCGATTGGAAGTGCCATCTTCTCAATTGTAGGCCCTAAAATATTAGGAAATGCTACGACCGAAATTTTTAATGGGTTAGTAGGAAAAGTGACTGGCGCAACGAGTGGAATTGATTTTGGAAAAATAGGCGGTATCCTATTAACCTTATTAGGACTCTACGTTATCAGTATGATTTTCTCATATATCCAAGGTTGGATTATGGCGGATGTCAGTCAAAATTTAACGTATCGTCTCCGTCATGAAATATCCCAAAAAATACATCGTATTCCTCTAAAATATTACGAAAGTAAAACGACCGGAGAAATCTTGTCGCGGATTACGAATGATGTCGATACGATGAATCAAAGCCTCGACCAAAGTTTGACTCAAGTTACTTCATCGATTACGTTGTTGATAGGTGTCTTATGCATGATGTTTTCTATCAGTCCTTTAATGACGGTCGTTTCCTTACTCATTATTCCGGTGATGTTAGCCTTAGTTGCCTTTGTGGTATCACATTCCCAAAAGTATTTTAAAAAACAACAGGAATATTTAGGCCACGTCAATGGTCAAGTAGAAGAAAGCTATGGTGGACATAGTATTATTTCGATGTTCAACGGCCAAGAAAAAGCTTTAGAAGAATTTCGAGAAAATAACGACGTCCTTTATCATACCGCTTGGAAGAGTCAATTCTTTTCAGGACTAATGCATCCGATTATTACGTTTATTGGAAATATCGGTTATGTCGTAGTATCTATTTTAGGCGGTTATTTAGTAATTCAAAATCAAATTCAAGTAGGAGATATCTTATCTTTTACCCAATACGTTCGTCAGTTCATGAATCCGATTACTCAAGTAGCGCAAATAATGAATCTACTTCAATCGATGGCAGCCGCCAGTGAAAGAGTATTCGAATTTCTAAATGAACCGGAAGAAGTAAAAGATAGTAAAAATTGTCAAGATGCGGAAAAGATAACCGGAAATGTCACTTTTGAAAAGGTAAAATTTGGATACAATCCGAACCAGACGATAATTCATAACTTTAATGCCAAAGTAAAGAAAGGTCAAAAAATCGCCATCGTAGGACCGACTGGAGCAGGAAAGACGACCATGGTAAAATTGTTAATGCGCTTTTACGATGTCGATCAAGGAGCAATTAAAATCGATGGAACTAATATTAAAGATTATAAAAGAGATGATTTACGTAATCAATTTGGAATGGTCCTACAAGATACTTGGTTATATTCCGACACCGTTCGTGAAAATATCCGTTATGGAAAATTAGACGCTTCGAATAACGAAGTAGAAGATGCGGCCATTGCCGCCCGGGTCGATCACTTTATTCGAACCCTTCCAGAAGGATATGATATGATGATCAACGAAGAAAGTGATAACATCTCACAAGGACAAAAACAATTATTGACGATTGCCCGTGTTATTTTAAAAGATCCGAAGATTTTAATCCTCGATGAAGCAACTTCTTCCGTTGATACGCGTACGGAAATACTCATTCAAGAAGCCATGGATAACTTGATGAAGGGAAGAACCAGTTTCATTATTGCCCATCGCTTGTCGACGATTCGAAATGCCGATTTAATTTTAGTAATGAAAGAAGGAGACATTGTAGAACAAGGAACGCACGAAGAACTTTTAGCAAAACAAGGATTCTATGCCCAACTATATCAATCACAGTTTGAAGAAGTAGAAGAGTAATACTACTTCTTTTTTCTTGACGACAAAACAAGGAAAGTTTATAATGAAAATGATGTAAAGGAAGGGTTTATAATGAAAAAATATTTAATTTTAGTACCTGCTATTTTATTGGTTACGGGATGTGCTGACCCGGTTAGTACCTATTATGATTATAGTAAAAATATACACGATGATATAAAAGACAAAATAATGGAGGAAACAGAGAAGGCAATGGAAGATAATGAAGTCCAAGAAAATATAGCTATTGAGGAACATGATGCGGCTTGGTTTGAAGACTATTTTTCAGATATTATGGATTTTATTCCGACACTTCTTCCAAATGACAAGCTTTTTTCATACAATTTTAAAGAAGATCTAGAACAAGCTTATGCAATGGCCGTAAGTTATTGCTTCGAAACAAATGATTATACGAGTAATCGAGTTCCATTTTCTTCGATTCAAAAAAGTGCTAAAAAATTATTTGGTATTGAAGATCTAGGAACGACGAAAGACTATACCTTTGATAATATTAGTCCTGATAACAGAGTTACTGTTCCGGAAGTAGATTTCGAAGATGTGACTTACGATGATGATCAAATTATTATAGAAGGAAAAATAGATTATTACGACGAAGATGACGAAAAGACTGGAACCAATGAATTTAAATTATACTTAGAAGAAAAAGAAGATCATTATTACATCACGCGAATGGATTACATATTTTAAAAGAAAAGAGCGAAAGCTCTTTTTAAATGTTTCTTTTTTTAAAATTGATTCCAATCATACTACCGAGCATGGTCGTCAAAAGTAAAAGGATACTATAAATTAAAAAGTGAAAATTAAACGTGGTATGAAAGAGTAGTCCGCAGAGAATAACAATTCCTAAATAAATAATTCCTACTTTAAGTCCTTCGAGGAAACCCTTTTCTTTGGAATTGCGACCTACAACAAAACCGCCACTTAAAACGGAAATAAGGGGAACAATTAAATAAGCATAACGAAGTCCTGAACTACTTAAAATTTGATAGTAGTAAAAAAGACTAACCCACAAAGATAGTAATAATAAAAGTACGGTCGTCCATACGAGTCCTTTTAAATAATTGATTAGTTTCATTACTTCACCTCTAATTTAGTTTATGTTCGGTATAAATAATTATGCTTTTTTCCATAATATTATTAGGTGATAGATGTGGATTATGTCATAGTTTTAACACGAACTGCCATTTTTTATTGCTTGATTACGCTGATTTATCGTTTGATGGGAAAAAGGGAAGTAGGACAGTTAGGGATCGTCGATTTAATTGTTTCTATTTTAATTGCTGAACTTGCTGCAATTTCGATTGATAATCGCGAAGAATCTATTTTCTTATCGATTGTACCGATTCTTTTTTTAGTCGGAGTACAGGTCTTACTAGCGTTTATTTCATTAAAAAATGCCAAAGTAAGAGATGTTCTCGATGGGAAACCTTCGGTAATTATTAATCGAGGTTTAGTAAATTTTAAAGAAATGGTAAAGCAACGTTATAATTTAGATGACCTCTTGACACAACTGAGACAACAACATATCCGTTCGATTGAAAGTGTCGATTTTGCTATTCTTGAAACAAGTGGGAAATTATCTATTTTCCGAAAAGAAACGGCTTTAAAAGGAGATTATCCTTTACCGGTAATTCTCGATGGTAAAATTGAATTTGACACATTACGTCAATTAGGAAAAAACAAAGAATGGCTTTTAAAACAATTACAAAAAGAGACGATTTCACTGGAAAATGTATTTTATGGATTTTATCGAAATAAACAATTATTTGTCATTCAAAAGAAAGATTTAATACAGTAAAGATTGATTAATAAAAATGAAAATGGTATGCTTATAATAGAAAGAAGAGGTAAAAATTATGGATTCAGATTTTTGGGGAATAGGGTATATCATTTCTTTTTTAGTACCTTTACTTATTTTTGTAAGATGTTTTCGAAGAGTTGCCGATGGAAGAATTAAACTTTATCGTTTTCTCTTTGCACTTGTAAGCGTAGCAACCATGATTTATGATGGAGTTATTTTGTGCATGATTTCCGATAATAGAATCACTTATGATCATAATAATCCACTGGTTGGAATTATGCCGTTTGCTTTAGCAGTAGCATCGTTCATCTTCTATCGTTTCGGCAAGGCCAAGGAACGTAAATTACAGGCAGACCTCGTAACAACCAATAGTTATGATATCATGGATATTCGGGGAGCCAACGACCGCGAGGCCATCGATATGACACCACCACCTCATTCATAAGAGGTGGTTTTTTTAGGCTCGAAAAACCTTTTTCAAATGGAAATAATGTCCGCCGGTAGTTACCAAAACACTAAAAGTAGTAGCAATTAATAAAGGATACATACCGATATGAAGAAAACTAAGAACAAAAAGTAGAATCATTTTAATAAGGATACCTTTTAAATTATCGAACATCATTTCTTTAGATAAATTCATGGACTGCATACTGGCTGCAAGCGGTGCTTGAATGTAATAGAGAAGGAAAATAGGACCGATAAAACGTAGATAGGTAGCACCATGAACTGTATGATAAAAAAGATTTAAAAAGAATTTTGGGAAAAGCATTAGTAACAAAGTATAAGGAACGCCAATTAAGAGAGAGAAAAAGATTGCTTGTTTAATTTTCTTTTTGATATAAATATAATTTTTTTGAATAGCTGCCTTGGATATGACTGGAAGGAGGGCATTACTAATTGCATTGGTAAAAAAACCGGGCATCAATAATAAAGGCATGACATATCCAGAAACAATACCGTATTCAAGAACAATATAATCGTTGGTATAGCCGGCCATCAAAAGACTTGAAGTTAAGATAATAGGTTCAAAGAAATAACCGATGGAACCGATCAATCGTCCTCCCGTCGTAGGAATGGCAATTTCTAAAATATCTTTTAAATGCGCTTTACTAGGGGTCATATCGTATTTGGTTAGTTTGAAATTTTTAGGTAAGAATAAGAAAAGTATTCCAATCGATAATAATTCACTTGCCATGTTGACGAGGACGAGCCCACTGACGGCATAAACGACATCGATCGATAATAGATAAGGTGTAATCAAAACGATAAAAGAAAGCCGTAAAAGCTGTTCTAAAATATGGGATACGACATGTGGAAACATGCGTTGTTTTCCAAAAAAATAACCGCGCAATAAATTCGATAAGGCATCGAATGGAATAACGAGTGCAATGGATAAAATCGGAAGATAAGCACGTGGTTCCTGTAAAAATTGATTAGCAATAATCGGTGCCAATAACAAAATAGAACCAATCAAAAAAAGATTAAATAAAATAATGACTGGAATTGCCGTGAAGACAACCTTTTTATTATTATGGGTATCTTCGGATACAATTTTTGAAATGGCAGTAGGCATACTGAACTGTGATAACGTCATAAAAAGAGAAAAAGTAGGATAGATTAACATGTATAGACCGATTCCTTCTAAACCTACTAAACGGGTCATTACGACACGAATAAACATACCTAAAAACTTTGTAATAGCACCACCGATCATCAAGATAATGGTCGAGCGAATAAATTTTTCTTTTGTCATAAAATCTCTTCCTTAACACGAGCAATCTAGTATATAATAAAGATATGTAATAAAAGAAAATTTATCCCAGGGAAGTGTGTTATGAAAAAATATAGTAACTATTTATTATTGATTACAATCACTTTAATTTTAATCATGATAACAAGTGGTAGTAATAGTCTCTTTGGTTCTACAACGGATTGGATCAATCAACATGTTTTATTCGCGGATTATTTTCGTACGCTTTTTTATGAGACTGGAAATCTTTTTCCAAATCTAGCGCTTCAGCTAGGAAGTGGAATGAATATATTTGCACTTTCTTATTATGGTCTATATTCGCCTTGGTTACTTATTTCTTATCTTTTACCAGGAGTATCCATGGCCACTTATCTACAAGCCATCAATATGATTACTTATATTGGCTCGGTACTTTTAATCTACCAATTTTTAATTCATAAAAAGTATCGCAATGAAATTGCTTTAACGGGAGCGATTCTTTTTGCTTGTGCTAGTCCCGTACTCTATCACTTCCATCGTCAATTTATGTTTGTCAACTACTTTCCGTTTTTGATTCTTGCTCTTTTTGGAGTGGATCACTGTCTCGAAAAAAATAAAAAAGGACTTTTAATAGTAAGTTTATTCTTGATGATTATGACGAGTTTTTACTATAGTGTAACAGGACTCATCGTAGTAGGATGCTACGGTATTTATCGTTTTTTAAAAGATCAAAAGAAAATAAATAAAGAAACCATTATGAAAACTTTTCTTCCACTATTACAAAGTGCCCTTCTTGCTATTTTATTAGCAGCCATTTTACTTTTACCATCTTTCTTTGCACTTTTAGATGGACGTAGTAGTGGAGGTAATGAGACGGCTTTTGTCAATTATATAATTCCAAACTTGAGTTTTGGTAACCTTTTGTATTATAACTATGCGATAGGATTGCCGATCATCGCCTTAGTCGCTCTATTGGTAGGAGCTTTCTCGAAACAAAAAGAACGAAAGTTTTTATCGATTGGAATAATGATTTTATTGATCGTACCACTTGCTTCATTTATTTTAAATGGAGGTCTTTATGCAAGAGGAAAAATATTAATTCCTTTTCTTCCATTACTAATTCTTCTAATTGCCGAATTTTTTGATAAATTACCGAAGGAATATAAAAAGATTCCTTGGAAAAAGATTTCCCTTCTTTTAGTAGTACCACTTACTATTGTCTTTTTAACGGATATAGAAAATCGAAATTATGCCATTTTATTTTTACTTGATGTTGCTTTGACCTATGGGGCTATTTTATTTACCACGAAGAAAGGGGAAACGAACTTATTTCTTGTTTTTGCGATGGTTATCGCTTTACCGTTAACGTACTTTGTAAATCGTAACGAAGAATACGTAAAATTAAGTGATTACGATGGCGTCGAAAAAGAAGAACTAACGAACTTTGTTCAAAACACAACCGAAGAAGATCCTACGTATTATCGTATGAATACCATTTATGATACGTACAATACCATGAATCAAATCTTAAGCAGTAAGCATTATCAAACGGCAATTTACAGTTCTTTAGAAAATACATATTATCGTCATTTTTACTATGATATTATGAAAAACCCAATGTCGGAAGATAATTATTTGATGTTAGCCAATAGTAACAATCCGCTATTCTTAAATTATATGGGCGTAAAATATGTTATGGCAGAAACGGCTCCTTACGGATATACGTTAAAAGAAAAGGGTACCTTAGTAAATCTTTATGAGAAAGAAAATGTCTTTCCGATGTTTTATGCTACTTCGAAATTATTCTCGACGAGTCTTTTCAATTATCTACAATATCCGAATAATTTAGTTACACTTTTACAATCGGCCATCGTCGAACAACCGAGTGGAATGGCACTTACCGAAAATTTACGATCCGTCGATTTGGGAATTAAAGAACAATTGGAAGGAATTCAAATAATAAATGGAACGACGACCAAAACGATTTCATTAAATAAAACATTAGAAAATAAGATCATTTTATTATCGTTTGATATGACTCCGGATACCGCTTGTAAAGAAGGACAAAATCGTTATATTACGATAAATGGTATTACCAATCAACAAAGTTGTGACAATTGGATCTACGGAAATGGAAACCATACATTCTACTATCAAATTGCAAGTAATGAGCCACTCGATACGTTAAATGTAACCTTTACCGAAGGGGTGTATGAAATCTTAAATGTTCAAACGTATATCGTCGATGGCAATATTTTAGAAAATTATCGAAAAAGTATTACACCGATGGAAGATGTTCAAATGAAAGGGGATACCATCGAAGGAACGATTACCGTAAAAGATGGCAATTACTTTATTTCGACACTTCCTTACGACGAAGGATATACGGTATTTGTCGATGGAAAGAAAACGGACTATGAAGTCGTCAATACAGCTTTTCTTGGATTTCCTTTAGAAAAAGGAACGCACTCGATAAAAATAACGTATCAAGCGATGGGACATCAAGAAGGGAAAGTGATTTCAAGTATTGCCTTAGTAGTAACGTTAGGCATTACAATAAAAGAAAATCTACCATCCCAAAATAATAAAAAGAAAAAATCTTTCAAAAAGAAAAAGTAAAAAAGTATTTTATCTTTTCTAAAAAAGCATTTTGTTCTATAATAAAAGAAGAGAAGAGGGTCAAAGATGGATCTAGAAATTGAAACGATTGAAGATTTATATCATCGCTTACGTCCAGCATTACGTACGAAGAGAAGAAGTTTACGTGCGCAAGATAAAATAGAAATGACGGAAGAAGAGATTTGGAACTATTTACGAAGAAGTAAATGGAATCAAAGTAAAGATTTATCTTTAGCAGAAATGGTCGATGACATTTTAAATACAAAAATAAATCCACCAGCAGGGGACAATTTGAAATAACAAGAGGTGAGAAAGGTGAGTAAAGAAAAGACCCATACGATTGAGCAACTACTAAAAAAAGCCAGTGCTTATATCGAAGACGAAGAAGAAATTAAAAAAATTGAAAACGCTTATTACTTCGCCGAAGAAAAACATCGCGGACAATTTCGCAAAAATGGGGATCCGTACATTACCCATCCCATGGAAGTTGCCATTATTTTAACTACGGTTTATGCCGATTCGACAACCATTGCGGCAGGACTACTACACGATGTTTTAGAAGATACCGATACTGACCGAGAAGAATTGGAAGAAAAGTTTGGACCGGATATTACGAAATTAGTCTATGGCGTAACCAAACTTGGACAACTTAATTTTTCTTGTGAAAATGAGTATTTGATCGAATATTATAAAAAGATCGTTGTCGGTATGAGTGAAGATGTGCGTGTAATTATCATTAAGTTAGCGGAACGGCTTCATAATATGCGTACCCTTTTTGCACTTCCAGAAGAAAAGCAAAAATTAGTAGCCAAAGAGACGCTCGAAATATTAGCTCCGATTGCGCACCATTTAGGAATTCATAAAATTAAAAGTGA
>CANRCR010000002.1 GCA_947629165.1 uncultured Bacilli bacterium | reverse complement strand
CCAACAAATAATATGTTTATAAATTTTTTAATTTTATTTAGACCTCCTTTTATCTACAATACTATATTATTCAATTAATTATCATAATATAAAAAACTTAGTTATTTTACTTATCTAATAATAAAAATTTACGATAACTATAAAATTATGTTCAAAAAAAGAACTGAATGAAATATTTCATTACAGTTCTTTGGAAATTGTAAATCTTATCTTTTACTAAATTGTGGTGCACGACGTGCTTTCTTTAAACCTGGTTTCTTACGTTCTTTCTTACGAGCATCACGCGTAATGAAACCTTCGGCTTTTAGTAATTTTCGATAACTGTTTTCTGAATCACTTGGAGTTGTTTTATCATAGTCTAGTAAAGCTCTTGTAATTCCTAAACGAGTAGCTCCAGCTTGACCAGAAAATCCTCCACCTTGTACACTTACTTCTACGTCGAACATTTCGTTCGTATTCGTAACAACAAGGGGTTGTGTTAAATCCATTACTAAAGTTTCATAAGGGAAGTATTCATGAACATCTTTTCCATTTACGGTAATATTACCCTTACCTGAAACAAGGCGAACACGAGCAATACTCGTTTTTCTTTTACCAGTTCCAGTATAAACGTTTTTCTTATCTTTTGCCATGTTACCCTCCTACTTTAACTCCAAAGCCACTGGCTTTTGTGCTTCCTGTTTGTGTTCTGGTCCTGCATATACGAATAATTTTTTATACATTGCACGACCTAAACGATTGTGTGGAAGCATTCCTTTAACGGCACGTTCAACCATTTCTTCTGGATATTGTTCTCTCATCGTTTTAGCGTTTCTCTCTCTTAATCCACCTGGATACATAGAGTGATCGTAATACATCTTATCTTCTAACTTATTTCCTGTTAGATTTACTTTCGATGCATTTACGATAATAACGTAATCACCACAATCGATATTAGGTGTATACGTTGGTTTGTGTTTTCCGCGTAAGATGTGAGCGGCTTTCGAAGCAACACGTCCTAAAGACTTCCCTTCGGCGTCAATCACATACCATTTGCGGTCAACCGTTTCTTTCTTTTGCATATAACTTGTCATAATTTTTTCTCCTTTTCACACGAATTTTGTTTTCCCAAGACAAAATTCATCGTGGGGATTTCAATGTACCGATTAAAATTATACTAAAATAATATTAGAAAGTCAATCGGAAATACCTTATTTTTCCCTTTTTCTTACTCTTTTACCAATGTTTTTTCTTTTTTGACTCTATTTTGATTTAACTGTTTTTCGATTTCGACGATACGTTCATAACTGATTTCTCCACTTGTGCGTTCTTCTTCTGTTAAGAATGCCTCCGAAATATGTTCTAGACTAGCTGGATCAATATAAGGACGTCCACTTAAGTTAAATCCAGTTTCCGTTATTTTTCCTTTTACCACCGAACGTAAATAAAGATTTTGATTTTCCATTCCTTTTCTCGTATCCGGAATCGACTCATATATTTCAATTAATGGATTTGGATGATAAAAGTTTTTTGGTTTGGTAGCGGTAAATAAATTTTCCCATTTATAATTCATAATTTCCTCCTAATACAAGACATCTACTAAGTAGAGTCCTTCGGCAGGGGCTGTTTTTCCTGCCTTTTTACGATTTTTACTTTCTAATACTTCTATAACCGATTTCGGTTCTGCTTTTTTTTCTCCTACTTTAATGAGGTAGCCCACCATATTACGGACTTGATATTTCATAAAACCGGTCCCGGTAAAATAGAATTCGAGTATGTTTTTATCACATTTATTTCTTTTGATACCCACTTTATATATCGTTCGAACACAATTTTCTTTGGTATTATTTTCGGATACAAAGGCCCGAAAGTCGTGTTTTCCCTTGAAGTACTTTATCGCTTTTTGCATCGCTTTGACGTTTAATTCATGATTGTACTGATACACTTTGTTACGAAGTAGTGGATTATATTCTCCTACATTCAGTAAATAGCAATATTTCTTTTCTTTGACTTGGTAACGAGCATGAAACGAAGGTTCTTTCTTTTCTACCTCCAAGACATGAATTTCATCACTTATATTGCTGTTCAGTGCTCTTTTTAGTTTATTATCGGTAATCGTTACTGCTAAATCAAAGTGCGCCTTTTGTCGTAAAGCGTGTACCTTTGCATCGGTTCTTCCCGATGCGACGAGGGATGTTTTCTTTTTTTGATTAATGAACGTGAGTGCTTCTTCTAGTTCTTGTTCGACGGTTCTTAATCCCGGTTGTTTTTGAAATCCTGCGAAGTTAGTCCCATCGTAAGAAAATGTAATTAAATAACGTTGCATTTTTACCTCCCCATTATGATCGATAGAATCAAGAATAAAAGATGACTCATCAAGTAGTTTCGATCCCATACTTCAAAAGGATATTGTTTTATTTTGGTTCTTCGTGGATAGGCTCCATAAAAGCGTAATTTTTGTAGTATTTTAACTTCGTTCATTTCTAGTTTTGCCTGTTTTTTAGCTTGTTTTAACATTTTTATTTGAAGTGGTAGATTCTTTTCTAGACCATAGCTTTTTTGAATTTGTTCTAATTGAAGATAGTTCGTCTTGATAAGGCGTAATAAGTAGAGTCCATTCGTCAAAGTTATTGCCATATTACTATTTACGGGTAATATCTGTTCAATCAAATACATTCCCTTTTCTAAAGTACTATCTTTCAAGATAAATCCGAAATAGGCAATTAAAAGAATCAGTTTATTAAGTCCTAACCAGATTGGTAAAAAAACAGCAAATACGTTAAAAACAAGCGATAACATAATACATTTTCTTAATAACGGATGTTCTTCGACTAAGAAATAGAAAAGTACATGGACGATAAGTAAGTAAAATGCTTTATCGATCAGTAGTATTGTCGCGACCATAAGAATACTACTTAATATCTTACTTACCGGGTGAATGTTTTTCATCCAACTTCGATCAATCCACATGTTTATAAATGTCCTTTATAATGTCGCGAATATCCTTATGGTACGATAATCGGACGCCTTTTGCTCTCGCCTTTTCGGTAAAGGCTACGAGATAGGGAATCTCAATATGCTGTTTCTCTAACATTTTTACATCTTGGAAGATTTCTTCACTACTTCCTTGAATAACCCTGTTTTGGTGATGAAGAATTACTACTTCATCGACGAGGGGATATAAGAAATTACTATCGTTACTAGCAATGATAATGGTCTTGTCGTATTTTTCTTTTAATCGTTTTAATAGGCGAATTAAGTTCTTTTTTCTTGGATAATCAAGATAGATCATCGGATCATCTAACAAAATCACTTTCGGATTATAAAGTAAACTTACCGCTAACTGAATTAATTTTTGTTCGCCTGACGAAAGGGTGCTCATATTTTTGGAAAGATACGTATCGTCTAGTCCTACCATCTTTAGTGCATCTCTCATTCGTTTCGTCAAATCTTTGGCATTATAATGCATGACGGATACTAAAAATTTCATTTCATCTTCGACGGTACTTTCAAAGAATTGATCTTTTACTTCTTGCGTTATTAACGCTACCTTACGACGAAAACTAGTAAGATTATCTTTTTGTAATTTTTCATCGTCTAAGTAAATCGAACCTTTATTAGGAAGATTTATGGCATCGATTAACTTTAATAGTTGTGTCTTTTTCTCTCCCATAATACCGATTATTTTAGGTCCTTCTAACGTAAGATTTAAACGCGTAAAGATATTTTGTTCGTGATGGCGATAATTTAAATTGGTTAATCTTATTTCCATAGATCATTCACCATCCGATCCATATCTGTCTCAATTCGATCATACACTTCGTAAAACTTGAGTTTTAGTGAAAGATCTACCATAAATGGAAGTTCTAAACCGATTTGATTTAAGATTTTTTCTTCTTGTAAAACCGACAAAGGTTCTCCTTCCATACAAATTTTTCCTTTATTTAGCACATAGACATAATCACTTTCTAAAATATCGGTCAAATTGTTAGTCGCTAAAACAATGGTCATCGCTTCTTTTTGATTTAGTTTTTTTAAGAGTTTTCGCATCTTTTCGCGTTCTTTTTCAGTAAGTCCTGCAAAAGGATTATCTAATAGTAAAAGTTTAGGATGGTGTAAAAGAGCAAGGGCAAAGAACACTTTCTTTTTTTCAGTCGAAGTCAATCGTTCGATTCGTTTATCGAGTAAAGGTTCTAATTCCAAAAGATCACTTATTTCTTGAATTCTTTTTTCGATTTCTTCTTTGGAGTAGTTTAAGTTTTCTAATGGATAACAAAGTTCCTGATAGACTTCGTTAAATAAAAATTTATTTTCAATATCGGAAAGCACTACGCCTAATTCTTGCGCTGCATTTTCCATTTTATCGGATTCGATGTATTGATGTTCTAAAATGACACTTTCTTGATTAGGAAGTAATCCTGCCATCAATTTAATTAAGGTTGTTTTTCCGCTTTGGTTCGGTCCTATAATAGTTGTAAAGCAGCCTTCTTTAATTTCCATCGAAAAGGAAGAGAATACTTTCTCTTTTTCATAAGAAAAATCTAGATTTGTAATGCGAATGATACTCTTCATCTCATACACCTTTTTTCTCGTTCTATTATTATACTCGAAAAGCCGGGGATACTCAATCCTTTTTTCTTTCTTTTCAAAAGAAAAAAGCAATTATATTGCTTCTTTATCTTTTAGGATGATATACGTATTGTCTACCTTCGTACGTTAAATCGACGTCTCTTTTTACTCCGTTATCCCCTAATAGGGTACAAAGTCCATCTTGGGTTAGTTTTTCTACACTCGTATTTAGTTTCATTTGATAAACTTCTGCGAGTGGAACTGGTTTTCCAGCATATTTCCAGTAAGTCTTTTTTACTTCTTGTTGATCCGTTACCCAATCCTTGCCTGTTAATAGCATTGTCCGAAAGTAAGCTTCTCCTACCACTTCTTCGATGGTGCCACTTCCTTCGTAGGCTAAAATAGATAGTATTTGATGTTTTAGTTCTTTATCAAAATCTTCTTTTTCCTGATCACTTGCAAAACAATAAGGGGCAAGAAACTCATTTAATCCTTCCTCTTCTTTTTGTTGATATTCTTTTTTCAAATAGCCGAGTGGCCTCCAAGATTGACCTAAACTTTCGAAGTAGTGGGCTTGGAAATAGCCATCCACCACCGTATTATCTAAGTCTTTTCTCGTTCCCATCGACTTTACTTCGTAATGGTTTTGCGTACTTTCATACTGTTGATAGGCGAAGTCTTTCATATCTTGTTTTAATTGTGGATATCTTTCGATATCGATTTTCTGTTGTAATACTAAAGTTGCTAATTCATCTAATATTTTTTCTTCCATTTTTATTTCCCCCTCAATGGTATCTACAAAACCATCATCAATAAATAGGCGACAAAAGCACCAAAGATGGCTCCGGCAACGACTTCAAGTGGTTTATGACCGAGTCGTTCTTGCAATTTTTTATACTCTTTTTTTTCTTCTTTTTTTAATGTTTTTTCCATCAATAAGTTAATGGCTACCGCTTGTTTTCCACTTTCCATTCGTAATCCCATCGAATCGTAGGCAACAATGCAGGCAAGAATTAAAGCAACTGCAAAGATGGCACTACTAAATCCTTCTCCGAGCCCCACTGCCATGGCTAACGAAAATGTAAATGCCGTATGCGAACTTGGCATTCCTCCATTTCCATTAAATAATCTTGGCCAATCAAATTTACGGGTCATAATGGTTTCTATCAAAAATTTTACAATTTGGGCTAAAATGACACTGATTACGGGAATAATTAAATATTTTAGTTCACTCATTCTGTTCTTCCTCTCTTCCCTCTATTTTATTCCATTTTTTTCTTTTGAATTCGATAGGCAAAACGCATTAATGTCTTATCACTTACAAAACGGCTAAAGAAATGCGCACATTTCATTTTAAATCCAGGAACAATTACCAATTTATGTTTGTTTAAAAGTTGATCAATCGCATATTTTGCTACCTTTTCACTTTTCATGGGTTTTACTGAAAAATGAACGTTAGCCACTTTATTAAAGTTGGTATCGACTGGTCCTGGACAAAGACAAGATACTACTACTTTCGATTTTTCTTTTTTTAATTCATAGTAAATAGCTTGGGTTAATCTTAATACATAGGCCTTAGTAGCATAGTAAGTAGCCATTAATGGTCCTGGATAGAAAGCAGCCGAAGAAGCTACGTTTAAAATATAGCCTTGGTTTCGACGTTTCATATCTTTTAAGAATAGTTTGGTTAAGAGATGTACTGCCCGAATATTTAAATCAATCATTTCGAGTTCACGATTATTATCGGTCTCCGTAAAATTACCGCATAAGCCAAAGCCAGCGTTGTTAATTAAAAGGTCAATATTTTCATTTTTACATACGACATAAAGTGATTTCACATTACTTGTGACGGTTAGATCCATAACAATAATGGTCGTCCTTGTTTTAAGTGATTGCTGTAATTCTTCTAATTTCGCTTTATCACGCGCAACTAAAAATAGTTCGTGGCCTTGACTACTTAAATATTTGGCCATATCTCTTCCAATTCCACTCGATGCTCCGGTGATTAAAACTTTCATACTACCACCACCCTACTAATAGTATAACAAAACAAAAAGACTATTTCTAGCCTTTTCTTATCCTTATTCGATAGCAACATTGTAAGATGTAGGAACAATTTGAATAAAGGTTCGTCCATCGTTTACGGTAATTTCACTTCCATCGGCATAAGTGTAGACGGTCTTATCTTTACGAGCACTCTTACTCCAAGTAATTGGAACCGCATATCCATTGGTTAGAAAATAACCTTTTCCAGATTTGATATTTCTTAAATCTTGATGTCCTTTTTTATCGAGCGTGTAGTTTTCTACTTGTTCGATGATAATATTTTTATAACTTAATTGGGTCCCACTCAATTTATCGACATGGGCACTTCCATTCATATTTCTTAAATAAACTTTATTTTCGGAATCGTACGTATATCCTCGCGTTTGCGAAGCACTGTAACGAACGAGCACTTGATTCGCTGGGACCGCATTTTCTTTTTCATTTATATCGAGGTTTTCGATACTATAATTTAATAGTAGTCCTTGATCTCCCGTCAAAGGATAACCTAATTCGCTCGCTCTTGTCTTTAAACTTTCCATCGAAGTAAATACGTTATGTGGAGAAGCAATCGATTTATCTCGCCAATAAGCATTTCCACCGTTAGACATTCCATTAATATTGTTTACTTTTAAAGCACTAATATCATTACGGGCAAAACTACTCCATCCAAAGTGTCCGTATATAGCGCCATTTTCTAAAGCATAATCGAGAAAATAATGTCTCGAACTACGAATCGGTCCAATCAATTCGGTATTGGTATCTTTATACACGGCCATAATACGGGTAAGTCCACCTTCGACGATAATTTCATAAGTGAGATAAGCATCTAATAATCCTACATGGTTACTATTTCCTACGTTATTATCAATCATTACTGCATAAGGTCTACTCTTACTATTCACATCAACAATTTTTAATGTAGGTGTCGGTGTCGGCGTTGGGGTTGGCTCAACAGCCGGCGTTTCCTCTTTTAAATCTTCTTTATTATTTCCTCCCAATAGGAACCAAGCTCCTACACCAATTAATAATCCTGCTCCTACGATAATGGCAATTAAAACTATATTAACCTTCTTTTTTTTGCCTTTTTTATCTACTTTTGTTTCATTTTTATCTACTTTTTTTTCTTTTTTACTCATACTACCATCCTACCTTGTATTCATTATATCAAAAAAAGAAGAAGACTTCAATTCATCTTCTCTTACTCGTTTGAAATAAATTTTTTCGATAAACAAAACTTTTTAAGGCTTCGTTTTCCGATAAGATTTGATCTTTCTTTAAATCGATTGAATCAAAAATATTCGGTGTTAAATAGGTATCCATATACTTTTTTATATTTGTCTTGGCAAAGCAACCGTAATAATAGGTGTTATTAAAAGCAATCCCTCCTACTAAACAACGTTTGGAAACAAGTAGTTTTTTCTTCTCATCTAATAACCAAATAACCGGACTTACTTTTATCCAAAAAACTTGATTTTCCGCCATGGCTACCCCGTTTGAAAGATAAAACTGGTTACGATTATACCTTGGAACCATACGAACGTATTTTTCATCTTCAAAATAGTACTCTTCGAGGGTATGAGGATCAAAGTCATCATACCCAATATCGTAAACATAATTTTTTTTGGTAGTTTTTATTTGATTCTTTTGATAACAGCTTTCAAGTTTTTCTTCTATGTCTTTAGAAACGGCAAATTGAGGATATTCGCCAAAGGCAACAGAAAAAGTTCCTTTCACATCGGGTTCTTTTTCTTCTTCCAGGCGATCATACAACATAGGATTATTGATAATTGGACGTATTCCAAATGAACGATCTCCATGAAACGCATTATTTTCGACACGATCATTTTCGACATAATAACTATCGCCATAACTATCGGAAGTCCGTAACCAGTAGGCTCCCACCTTGTCAAATCCATCCGGTTCATCTGGTTTCATTCCTGCATATGTTATCGAGCCCGTTAAAAAGCAAAAGTCTGTATTTACGGCTGAAATACCATATTTTCTTAAAACATCTAATTTGCGTTTACCTTCTCTTACATGGCATCCTTCTAATAAAGTTAAATCAATATCTTCCATATCTTTCCTTCTTTTACACTTTCTTTCGATAAACAAAATTTTTAAGCATATCGTTCTCACTTAAAATACGATTTTTAGGAACATCCTCCGTCGTAAATAAGTCTTTGGTCATATACTGATCTAAATATGCTTTTATTTCCGTAGATAAAAAGTCTCCGCGATAATACTTTCTATTAAAACGCATTCCAGCAAGTAAAGTTCTTTTCGATACGAGTATTTGTGTAGAAGGATCCATTAACCAAATAACAGGGCTTACTTTAAGCCAATAAATTTTTCGTTCTAAGGACCTACCATAGACACTTTCTCTACTTTCGTTGTTTCCGTAGGAAATAAACCGGATATATTTTTGATTATTATATTCGTATTCGTGATATACAGCAGGACTAAAGGGAGTTATTCCTTTTTGGCTTATCGAAATATTTTCTTGATTAAAAGTATACGTTTTTTGGGTGTCACATAATCCGTCTTTCTTATACGCATCTTCTAATTCTATCGAAGTGTACGCATTTTCAAGAAATTGGGGATAATTTCCAAATTCCACTTCGAAAACTCCATCTTGATTCGGTTCTTCCGGTTGGATTCTTTCGATCAATTCGCTATCCGCTTGAAACATAGGACGTATACCAACACGAGCATCACCTCGAATTGCTGCAAACGTATTTGGGGTGTCATTTTTCATAATTAAAACATCGCCATCACTATCGGAATTAGCTAACCAATAAGCACTTAACATTCTTTTATCTGGATCCCTAGAACCCGTCTTATAATAATGACCACCGGTAAGGAGATATAAATCGGTTGCAGAAGATACCGCATGATATTTGGAAAAGATTTCTAATTGATTTTTTCCAGGTCTAATATAACGTGTCGTTATTAAGCCTAAATTCACATCCATATTTATTGCTCCTTTCTTAAAGTTTTTTTCGGTAAATTAACTTTTTTAAAGTTTCATTTTGAGATAAGATTCCATCTTTCGAGTATCTTGCTTGGTCAAATAAGTCAGCACTCATGTATCTATCTAAAAACGTTTTTATTTCGGACGACGCAAATTCTTTTTTACTTGTTTTATAAAAAGGAATTCCTCCTAATAAAACGCGTTTCGATACGAGGGTTTTACTTGGAAAATCAATCATCCAATAGACAGGACTTACTTTTATCCAAGCAATGTTTCGATCGATCATTTGATAATTGGAATCACACAAAAAGTTATAAGGTGAATAGTGTTCACAAACAACCCGCACATATTTTTCTTCTTCGAAACTGTATTCATTTATCGATAACGGGTAAAATAGTTCTTTTTTATAGCCGTTGATGGTATAAGTCTTTCTTGTTTTATCTAAAAGTCCACGGTTAAAATTTCTTTCGAGCAACCAGGCCTTTTCCGTTGGAACCAACCATTGTGGGTAAGTTCCGTAAATAAATTCGCCTTTTTGTAATTCCTCGGGAGTAAGATTTGACATCCATTCATCAAAGCAGGTAGGATTTTGAATTATCGGACGAATTCCTTTAGTTAACAATCCGCCATAGATACTGTCGATGCTACCATTAAGATAAACAAAATGGGGATATCCGTAAGGATTCGAAGAACGTAGCCAGTAATCAGCCGTAATTCGAAGGGGTCGATCATCCATCTCGGAAACGGTTTCATCTTCCGTATAGTAATGGGTATTCTCGGCTCCTGTAACATATCCAAAATCAGTAAGATAAGCTTTTGCTGAATGCTTTCTAAATATATCTAAACCGCCGGGACCAAATACTTCCTTTTTAGATAAAAGTGTTAAATCGATTTCACTCATACTCAATCCTCTTTCTTATAAGGTAATTTACGATAAATCAATTTTTTTAAACTTTCATTTTCTGAAATAACTTTATTCTTTTGATTTAGTCTTTTATCAAAGAGATCCGCATTTAAAATCATATTCATATATCTATATAAAATGGTTTTTTCAAAATCTCCAAAATAAGGATTACGATTAAATTGAATACCACTTATTAAAATTCGTTTGGATACTAATCGCTCAAATTCTTCATCCAAGAACCACATAACAGGACTTACTTTTATCCAGACGGGTGTACCTTGGTATATGGGTTGTTTATTTGAAAGCAAAAAGTTTAAATTTTGGGGAGCAACAAACCGAATATAGTAGTTTCCTTGATAATAATATTGTTTATATGCTTGGGGGACAAAATCATCGTTTTCTCCTAGATATTTCGTGTTTTGAAAGGTATACACTTTATCGGTTATTTCGAGTTTTCCTTCGTGATATTTTTCTTCGAGTATTTTCTCTTTTTCAATAGTTTCACAATACTGTGGATAGGTGCCATAGGCCACTTCGTAGGTTCCATTTCTTCCACTTTGTCGTTGATAAAATAATTCATCATAAATTTCTTTATTATCGATAACAGGACGTATACCCGATTTTTTTGACCAACGATAGGTAGGGGCAAATTCTTCACTATCCCTAATTGTAGCAGCCGAAGTATAGACATCACTATCATCATCGGGCGTCGTAAGCCAATATCTTCCAACCATACGAAGTGGTTCGTCTTGATAGGATTCGCTATCGTTTGCTTTTACCGTTCCTAATAAAGCATTTAAATCCGTACTAAAACAACGTCCTGTTCTTATTAAGGACGAGTTGGGATAACTCGATAATCGACTTTTTGATAGGCAAATCAATTTTATATTTGGTTCCATAAGTATTCCTTCATTTTTATATATTTTTACGATAAATAAACTGTTTTAGCGATTCATTTTGTTTTAGTACCCGATCTTTCGGTTCAGATTTATCAAAAAGATTCGGAGTAAGATAGGTGTCTATAAATTGTTTGACTTCCGTAGTTTCAAAATCACCGGAATATGGTTTACTATTAAAACGAACTCCCGAAACTAAACTACGTTTAGAAATAAGTAATTTAGTTTCTTCATCTAGTAACCAAAGCACAGGACTTACTTTAATCCAATAATCATTATCTCTCAAAACAGCTTGACCATTGCTAGCAAAGACAGCACTTTCATCAAATGCGGTGTACCGGATATAATAATCATTTTGGTATTCGTATTCGGGATATTCTTCCAAAGCGACTGGGTGCATTTCTCCTGATCCTGTTGGATGCATAATCGTATATTTTTTATCAGTCGTAATTAAGTCATTACATTCATATCGCATCTCTAGCTCATTACCTGTTTCGATGGAAGCAAAGTACTGTGGATAAACTCCAAATTCCACTTCGTAGGTTCCATTTCGTCCTGGTTTTCTCTTTTGAACAAGGGCATCGTAGAGTTTGGGATCATTAATTACCGGACGAATTCCACGATCGGTTGCCCAACGATAAACGGCCGTTGATTGTATCTCATCATAACAATAGACATCTAAATCACCATCTTCTGTTTTCGTAAAAAAGGAACTGAAATAGTCAAAAGGCTCGTCTTCAAAAGCATTGGTATAATAGTTTTCTCTTACGCGATATACACTGTTCAAAATACTTAAATCGGTATGAAAAGCAGGTCCTGCTTTACGAAGTACTTGAAGACCATCCGTTCGATCGGCTTGTTTTAATGTTAAAAGGGTTAAGGTGATATTGTTCATACGAGCACTTCCTTTCATTTGTTCTTTAGTATTTTCGATAAATAAACTGTTTTAATTTCGGATTTTCTTCCAAAATAGAGGTCGGAGATATTTCTATTAGCAATTCTTTTTGCATATAGGTATCTAGGTATTCTTTTAAGAAACTGTCTTCGAAAGTGTTTACTTGGCTATTCTTTTTAGCAAAATGAATTCCAGATAATAAATTTCGTTTGGAAATTAATATACCTGTAGTTTCGTCTACAAGCCAAGCGACAGGGCTTATTTTTATCCAGTACGGTTTCCCTATTTCGACCGATTTACTATTCGATAGATAAAACCCAGCATCGGGATGTCCTAATACACGGATAAAGGTATCGTTTTCTAATTGGTAACTCGGATAGATAACAGAGGTAAAACCGGTTTCGAAATCCCGGTGATGTTCTATGTCATCAAAAGTGTAATGTTTTTTTGTTTTCATCAAATAGCCGGCATGGTAAAGGAACTCTAAAACGGTATTTTGTTTATCATCGACGATTTGTTGCGGATAACTTCCCAAATTTATTTCTGGAATTCCAAGTGAATCGATTTTTACTTTTGATTTTAAAGCACTCGTCCACTCTATTTTTTCTATCATAGGACGAATGGACCGGTTACGATAGTACATCTCCGATTCCCAATCTAAACTGTTGCTATCGATATAGGTTACTTTCTGTTCCGGAGAAATCGTACGTGTCCAATATTTTCCACAAGCCATCGATTGATCTTTTTCTTCTCTCGTATAGTCGTCACAAGAAACAAAACCACCCATTAAAATCGCTAAATCAGTAATGGATGCCTTTCTGCCATAGGAATTAATAACTTTTAAACAACTTTTTCCCATTAATTGATTTCGATCGAGTAAAGTCAATTCCACTTTTGTCATCGTCCACCTCATTCTATCGGCCTAATTCGATAACACTCTATTATAAATACTTCATTTTTTCTCGTCAAGAAAACAGCACAAAAAAAAGACCTTTTTAGGCCTTATTTTACTAATTCTAAGATAACCATTAATGCATCGTCACCACGACGTTCCGTCATCTTTAAAATTCTTGTATATCCACCCTTACGATCCTTATATCGAACGGCTAAATCTTCAAAAACTTTCTTTGCTACTTCGGCATCATTATGTAAGAAAGCAATTGCTTTACGACGTGATACTAAATCACCTTTTTTACCATAAGTAACCATTTTATCTAAACATTTGCGAACTTCTTTTGCACGTGTTTCTGTCGTTTCAATTTTTTCATTCTTAATAAGATCGATGGTAAGGTTGGCTAACATAGATTTTCTGTGTTTACTTACTCTTCCTAATTTTCTATATGCCATTTTAATCGCTTCTCCTTCCTTCTAGTCATCTTCACGTAATGCTAGTCCAAGTTCACGAATCTTGTCTAATACTTCTTTTAGTGATTTCTTTCCTAGATTACGTATCTTCATCATATCGTTTTCTGATTTATTAACTAAATCTTGTAAGGTATGAATTCCAGCTCTCTTTAAGCAGTTGTAAGCACGTACTGAGAAGTCTAAATCTTCGATTGTAGTCTCTAATGCTTTTACTTTTGGATCTTCTGTCTTTTCAATCATAAGTCCTGTCATATCTGCAATCTTACTTAAGTCGGTCAACAATTCAAAGTGTTCGATTAAGATACGAGCAGCTAATGCTACTGCTTCTTCTGGTTTCATTGAACCGTTTGTCCATACATTTAAAATTAAACGGTCATAGTTTTCATTTTGTCCGACACGAGCAGGTTCTACTTCATAAGATACACGCTCGATAGGAGAGTATAGGGAATCAATGGCAATCGTTCCCATTTTTTTGTTATCAAGTAATTTTTTGTTTTCTTCACTTCTTACGTATCCACGGCCATTAGTTACGGTCATTTCCATAACTAATTTTCCGCCTTTTGCTAAGGTTGCAATTTCTTGATCCGGATTCATAATTTCAATATCGGCATCATGTTCGATCATTCCTGCCGTTACGACTCCTTCTTCTGAAGCGTTCAAACGAATCGTCTTTGGTTCGTTCGAATGATTCTTAATTACAATTCCTTTTAAATTTAATACGATAAGTGCAACGTCTTCGATAACTCCATCAATTGTTTGGAATTCGTGTGAAACACCTTCAATTTTAACACTACTAATTGCACTTCCTGGAAGTGATGATAACATAACTCTTCGTAGTGCATTTCCTAAAGTGGTTCCGAATCCGCGCTCTAATGGTTCTAATTCAAACTTTCCAAAAAAATTATTTTCTACATAATCTGTAATTTTATAGACTGGTTTTTCAAATTGTAACATGAAACTTCCCTCCTTATTTTATCCACGTGGACGTTTTGGTGGACGACATCCGTTATGTGGGATTGGTGTAACGTCGGTAATTGCCGTTACTTCTAATCCTGCCGTTTGTAAAGAACGAATAGCTGTTTCACGACCTGGTCCTAATCCTCTTACATATACTTCAACTTTTCTCATTCCTAAATCGTAAGCTGCTTTTCCTGCGGCTTCGGCTGCAAGACCTGCAGCAAATGGAGTTGATTTTTTACTACCTTTAAATCCTAAAGCTCCACTCGATGCCCAAGAGATGGCATTTCCTTCTTTATCGGTAATTGTAGTAATCGTATTATTAAATGTTGAATGAATATGTGCAATTCCTTCTGGAACGTTCTTCTTTACTTTTCTTTTTCTCGATTTGTAAGCCATATTCTTACCTCCTTTTTATGAATACTCAATTATTATTTCTTCTTATTTGCTACCGTCTTACCTTTACCTTTACGCGTTCTAGCATTACGGTTGGTTCTTTGGCCTCTTACTGGAAGACCTTTTTTATGACGAGTACCTTGGTAGGAATTAATTTCCATTTTCGTCTTAATGTTCATTGAAACTTCACGACGTAAATCTCCTTCTACCATATGTTTTGCAACTTCGTCACGAACACGATTTAATTCGTCACTATCAAGATCTGCTACTTTCTTTTCTGGATCTACTTTTGCATCCATTGCAATTCTTCTTCCAAGACTTCTTCCAATTCCATAAATATAAGTTAAGGAAATTCCTACTTGTTTATCGTTTGGAATGTCTACACCTTTAATACGTGCCATATCCTACACCTCCTATTATCCTTGTCTCTGTTTGTGTTTTGGATTCGAGCAAATGATCATTACTCTTCCATGACGTTTAATAACTTTGCATTTTGCGCAAATTGGTTTTACTGATGGTTTTACTTTCATAATATCCCTCCTATTTTCTATAGGTTATACGCCCACGTGTTAAATCGTATGGCGATAATTCTATCGTTACTGTGTCCCCTGGTAGAATGCGAATGTAATTCATTCGGATTTTACCAGAAACGTGAGCTTCAATCATATGTCCGTTGGAAAGTTCTACTTTAAATTTTCCACCGGGGAGAATTTCAAGTACTTTTCCTTCGACTTCTATGGTATCATCTTTAGCCATATTATCACTCTCCTGTCATGATTTGGTAGCCATCTTTGGTAACCGCAACGGTATGCTCAAAGTGTGCCGATGGGCTTCCATCCATTGTTTCGACGGTCCAATCATCATCTAACATACATATCTCTTTGCTTCCTAAATTAAGCATTGGTTCGACGGCAATTACCATGCCTTCGCGTAAGAGTGGTCCCGTACCGGGTCTTCCATAGTTTGGAACATCTGGTTCTTCGTGAACATTCGTTCCTACCCCATGGCCGACTAGTTCTTCGACAACCCCTAAATGATGTTCTTTGGCATAAGTTTCAATTGCATGACCAATATCTCCAATTCGATTGCCCGGTTTAATTTGGGCAAGTCCTTGAAACAACGCTTTTTCGGTATGTTCCATAAGATACTTTTTTTCTTCATCGATTTCGCCTACGGCATACGTCCAAGCAGAGTCACCGTGGTAGCCTTTGTAGCAGGCACCAATATCGATGGAAATAATATCTCCATTTTTTAACCGATAGTTTCCAGGAATTCCATGTACAACTTGTTGATTAACACTTGTACATAAGGTAGCTGGAAAACCTTCGTATCCTTTGAAAGAAGGAGTAGCCCCTTGGGAACGAATAAATTCCTCGGCAAGTCGATCTAACTCTTTGGTGGTTATTCCCTCTTTTACATAAGGCTTTAAATACTGATGGGTCAAGTAAACAATATGACCAGCTTTTCTTAATAATTCAATCTCTCGATCGCTTTTTAGACTAATCACTTTAATCACCTAATTTTTCTAAAATCGCATCCACTTGGGCAAGTGTTTCATCACTGTCGATCGATTCGATTTCATATAATATTCCTTTATTTTTATAATAATCGACGAGTGGTGCCGTTACTTCAAAGTACGTATCAACTCGCTTTTTAAGTGACGTTTCATTATCGTCTTCTCGCTGTACGAGTTCTCCACCACATTTATCACAAATACCGTCTTCTTTTGGACATAGTGTATCACTGTAGATATTGTAGATGGCTCCACATTTCTTACAGGTTCTTCTTCCAAGAATTCGGTTTTTTAACAAATCGGAAGGAATCGTTAAATTAATGACTATTCCGATATCTTTGTTCAATTTTTCTAAAAGTGCATCGTAGCCAATTGCTTGTTCCATACTTCTTGGGAAACCATCTAGAATATATCCGTTTTCACATTCTTTTTGAGAAATCTTATAAGAAATTGCTTCAAAGATAATATCATCTGGTACAAATAAACCATTATCGATTAAATCTTTAATCTTTTTTCCTAATTCATCCTCGACGCTTGAACGTTCTCTTAAAATGTCTCCCATCGAAATATGAACATAACCATATTTACTACTTAATCTTTTAGCAAGGGTTCCTTTTCCAGCCCCTTGAACGGCTAATAAAATAATATTTTTCATCTTCTACTATATCCCTTTTTATAACTACGCGTTACTAAACTTCCTTCTAATTGCTTGTAGGTCTCTAACGCTACTCCAACAACGATTAATAGTCCTGTACCACCAATGGTAACACTACTCGATAAATTAATTCCATCGATTAATCCCATCGCTGCTGTGAATAGAATTGGGAGTCCAGCAATAATAACAAGGAAGAGTGATCCAACCACCGTTAATCTCGAAAGCACTTTACTTACATAGTCTTCGGTATCTTTTCCGGGACGAACTCCTGGAATATATCCACCGTTATTTTGTAAGTTTTTGGCTAACTCGTCTGGTTTCATTTGAATGAATGTATAGAAATATCCAAAGAAGAATATTAATACAACATAGATAAGGAAACCAACGGGTGTTGTATAAGATAAATATTGATTTACAAAATTTGAGAAATCGGTATTTCCAATAAATTGAGCAATAGCTGCAGGAATCGATAAGAACGTCGAAGCAAAGATAACAGGCACTACTCCTGCCGCATTGATTTTAATTGGCATGAATGACTGTTGTCCACCATACGAACTAGTCGATTTATTGGCATATTGTACAGGAATCTTACGATCTGCTTCTTGTACCCATATAACACCGATAATAATTAAGAAATATACAATGACGAAAGCTACAAATAAAGCAATTCCTAAAATATTATTAATATTTGAATTAAGAACTAATCCTTGGAATGCTTCAATAAACATCGTTGGAAGGGTCGAAATAATTCCGGCCATGATGATAAGCGATACGCCATTTCCAATTCCTTTTTGTGTAATTTGATCTCCCAACCACAAAGTAAATGCAGTACCAGCCGTAAGAATCGTTGCTACATATAAGTAGTCAAAGGCACTTGCCGTTTTTCCCATGAAAGCATAGGCGAAAGCAAATCCTTCGATAAATGCAAAAGCAATACCCATATAACGACTGATTTGATTTATTTTCTGACGTCCTACTGGACCTTGATCTGCAAGTTCACTAAAGTAGGGAACGATATCCATCTGCAATAATTGCATAATGATGGTAGCCGTAATGTACGGCATAACACCAAGAGCAAAGATGGAGAACTGTTTTAAGGCACCTCCACCCATCGCATTGATTAATTCAAGGAAACCTAGACTTCCATCAATCTTGGGTGTTCCGGGGATCCGAATCGAAGTACCTACAATGAAGATCAATAATGCTCCTAACGTGAACCAAATTCTTTTTCTTAAGTCTTTGTTCGTTGGGGCAAAAATTTGTCTCATCGTGTGAAACATCTTAGATCACCTCAGCTTTGCTACCTGACTTTTCAATTTTTTCTAAAGCACTACGAGAGAATTTATTTGCTTGGATTGTTAACTTTTTCGTTAATTCGCCATCTCCTAATACTTTAATTCCACATAACTCTTTGGTTACTAAACCTTTTTCTTTCAATAAAGCAGGAGTTACCACTGTTTTATCATCAAATTGATTTAAATCATCTAGATTAATAACGGCATAAGTTAATTTAAACTTCGCATTACTGAATCCTCTCTTTGGTAAACGACGATATAATGGTAATTGTCCACCTTCGAATACAGGGCGAACTCCTCCACCACTACGTGCGTTTTGTCCTTTGTGTCCTTTTCCACTTGTCTTTCCTAAACCACTACCAGAACCACGTCCTAATCTTTTTGCTTTGAACGTTGCTCCTTCATTTTTCTTTAATTCATGTAACTTCATTATCCTAAAATCTCCTCTTTTGTTTTTCCTCTTAGTTTTGCAACTTCGTCGACTGTCTTCGTTGATTTTAGTGCATTAATTGTGGCCATTGCCATATTAAGTTTTGTTCTTGAACCAAGTGATTTAGAAAGAATATCGTGGACTCCAGCTAACTCGAGGATAGCACGAACAGCTCCACCGGCAATAACTCCAGTACCAGCATAAGCAGGTTTTAACATAACCTTGGCAGCTCCTGATACTCCCATTGCTTCATGAGCGATTGTTCTATCTTCTACTAGCGGTATTTTAACTAGATTTTTATTTGCAGCTTGAATTGCTTTTTTAATTGCATCTGGGACTTCGGCAGCTTTTCCGATACCTAATCCTACTTGACCATGTCTATCCCCAACAACAACTGTCGCAGAGAATCTACGTTGACGTCCTCCAGTCGTTACTTTCGTTACGGCTTTGATTTCGACAACTTGTTCTTCTAATTGCTTTTCTTGTTTCTTTGGGTCCATGTGTTTGTTTTGCATAAATACCCTCCTATTAGAATTCTAATCCTTTATTACGTGCAGCTTCTGCAAGACTCGCTACACGACCGTGATAAAGATATCCACCTCTATCAAATACTACTGTTTTAATTCCAGCTTTAAGTGCTTTTTCAGCAACGAGTTCTCCTACTTTTGTAGCAGCTTCTTTATTTCCACCGTTCTTTAAGTTTAATTCCATACTGGATGCACTTACTAAAGTGGAACCGGTCTCGTCATCGATAATTTGAGCAGTAATATTCTTATTCGAACGGAATACATTTAAGCGAGGCATTTCTTGTGTTCCTTTAAGATTTTCTCTAACACGTTCGTGACGAGTAAGACGCATCTTGTTGCGTGACTCTTTTTTAATCATAAGTAAACTCTCCCTTCTTACTTATTTTGCTACTTGATTAAGCAGCTTTCTTTCCTTCTTTACGACGAACTTGTTCGTCCTTATAACGAATTCCTTTTCCTTTGTAAGGTTCTGGTTGTTTAACCTTTCTTACATTGGCAGCAAATTCTCCTACTTGTACTTTATCGATCCCTTTAATGGTAATCTCTGTATTACTTGGGGATTCTACTTTAATACCTTCCGGAATAGCTAGTTCAACAGGATGTGAGAATCCCGCATTGATGACTAACGTATTTCCTTTTAATGTGAAACGATATCCAACACCGATAATCTCTAAGGCTTTTTCGTATCCTTTTGTAACACCTTCGATCATATTATGTATATTGGCATTTACGGTACCATGCATCGATCTCGTTTTAATTTCGTCATTACTTCTTTTAACAAGAACTTCTTTATCCAAAACTTCTACTGTAATATCTTTATTATCAACTTTCGTAGAAAGCGTTCCTTTTGGTCCTTTAACGGTAACAACATCATTTGCAACTTCTACCGTAACACCTTCTGGCACTACTAGTTTTCTATTACCAATACGACTCATATTGACACCTCCTTATATTTTTAATTACCAGATATAAGCTAATACTTCTCCACCAAGATTTTGGCGTCTAGCCTCTTTATCAGTCATAATACCTTTTGAGGTAGAGATAATAGCAATTCCTAAACCATTAAGTACTTTAGGTACTTCTTCTTTCTTTGCATATACGCGTAATCCTGGTTTCGAAATACGTTTTAATCCTGTAATTACTCTTTCTTTATTGTGTCCATATTTTAGTGTTAAAAGGATCTCTCCTTGAGCCGTGTCTTTTAACACCTTGTAATCTTCAATAAATCCCTCTTCTTTTAAAATCTTAGCAAGTTCTAGTTTTAATTTAGAAGCAGGAACATGAACTTCTTTATAACGCATTTGATTTGCATTACGAATTCTCGTAAGCATATCTGCGATAGTATCTGTTACTACAGCCATTTTAATTTTCCTCCTTCCCAAATTACCAGCTTGATTTTCTTACACCTGGTATTTGTCCTTTATAAGCTAATTCTCTAAAGCAAATACGACATACGCCAAATTTACTCATTACTGCATGTGGACGTCCACATCTTTGGCAACGTGTATATTCACGTACTTTGTATTTCTTTGGACGATTTGCTTTTACAATCATACTTTTCTTTGCCATAAATTATCCTCCAATTACTTTCTGAAAGGCATTCCTAATTCGTCTAACAAATCATAGGCTTCTTCATTTGTTTTAGCACTCGTGACGAATACGATATCCATACCACGAACTTTTACGACGTTATCGAATTCAATTTCTGAGAAAATCAATTGTTCTTTAATTCCTAAGGTGTAGTTTCCTCTTCCGTCGAAAGCTCTTGGGCTAACTCCACGGAAATCTCTTACACGAGGGAGTCCGATTGAAAATAATTTATCCATGAAGGTATACATATTGTCTCCACGAAGTGTTACTTTGCATCCAATCGATTGTCCTTCTCTTACTTTGAATCCGGCAATGGATTTCTTTGCTTTCGTAACCACTGGTTTTTGTCCTGAAATTACTTCGAGGTCTTTTACAGCAGCTTCGATTAATTTCGAATTTTGAGTAGCATCTCCTACTCCCATATTGATTACGATTTTTTCCAATTTTGGAACTTCCATAACGGTTTTATAATTATGTTTCTTTGTTAAACTTGGAATAATTTCTTTCAAGTATTTTTCTTTTAGGCGGTTCATAAATTACCCTCCTTCCAACTAGTCAAGCTTTTCGCTTGATTTTTTTGCAATTCTAACTTTTTTATTATCTTTATCTACACTTTTACCGACTCTAGTAGTTTTTTTCGTCTTTGGATCGATCATCATTACATTCGAAGCATGGATAGGTGCTGAAACTTCTTGAATTCCACCACTTACTTGTCCATTTCCTTTCATATGTTTCTTGACGATATTAGCACCTTCAACGATAACTTTGTTTTCCGCTCTTAAGGTTTTGATAATTTTACCTTCTTTACCTTTACTAGATCCGGCGATTACTCTAACCTTATCTCCTACTTTAAAGTTCATAAATATATCCTCCCTTATAGCACTTCTTTAGCTAAAGATACTATTTTCATATAATCTGCATCACGAAGTTCCCGTGCTACAGGTCCAAAGATACGAGTTCCTACTGGACTCTTATCATCTCTGATAATAACGCAGGCATTGTCATCGAACTTGATGTAACTTCCGTCTTCTCTTCGTACTCCTTGTACACTACGAACGATTACGGCTTTTACCACTTTTCCTTTTTTTACTGTTCCATTAGGTGTGGCTTTCTTTACTGTTCCAACAACAACGTCACCGATATTTCCAAATTTTCTTTTGCTTCCACCCATGACACGAACAACTAATAATTCTTTCGCACCAGAGTTATCTGCTACTTTTAAACGGCTTTCTGTTTGTAACATAATTTATCCTCCTTCACCTAATTTAGATAATAACTGCTTCTTTAACAATCTCAGCTACATAGAAATGTTTCGTTTTTGAAATTGGTTTTGTTTCAACGATACGAACAACATCTCCTACTTTTGCTTTATTGGACTCATCATGTGCAGCATATTTCTTTGAATAACGAACACGTTTTCCGTATTTTGGATCCTTTTTATAAGTTTCTACTAATACTGTAACGGTTTTATTTCCTTTATCACTTACAACCTTTCCAACAAGGTTTCTTGCATTTCTATTTTCCATTTTGCCCCTCCTACTTTTCGTTTAATTCACGTTCGCGAAGAACTGTTTTCATTCTTGCTACTGTGTGTCTTAACTCTCTTATTCTTGAAGGTTTTTCTAGATTACCCGTTGCTTGTTGGAAACGCAAATTGAATAATTCTTCTTTTGATTCTTTCAACTTTTGGTTGATTTCTTCAGTGGTTAGTTCTCTAATTTCCTTAACCTTCATTTTTCTCACCACCATTTTCAGATTCTCTTGTTATAAATTTTGTTTGAATTGGTAGTTTGTGTGCTGCTAATCTTAAAGCTTCACGTGCTGTTGCTTCATCCACGTCAGCGATTTCAAACAAAATCTTTCCTTCTTTTACAACGGCAACCCATGCTTCTACGTTACCTTTACCTTTTCCTTGACGAGTACCAACTGGTTTCTTCGTAATAGGCATGTGTGGGAAAATATTAATCCATACTTTTCCTCCACGTTTCATGTAACGCGTCATTGCAACACGTGCTGCTTCGATTTGGTTAGCTGTGATCCAAGCTCCTTCTTTAGCTACAAGACCATAGTCACCTTTATCTAATTTCGTGTTCCCTTTTGAATGTCCTTCATAAGGTAAACGGTGAACACGACGGTATTTTGTTCTTGATGGTAATAACATTCTAATTACCTCCTTTAGCCTTTTTGCTAGGAAGAATTTCTCCTTTATAAATCCATACTTTTACACCGATTTTTCCATAAGTAGTATCTGCTTCACTGGTTGCATAATCGATATCGGCTCTTAAGGTATGTAGAGGAGTAGTTCCTTCTGAGTATCCTTCACTACGCGCAATATCGGCTCCGTTTAATCTTCCAGACACAACCGTTTTAATTCCTTTTGCTCCTGCTTTCATAGCATTACGAATAGCTCTTTTTTGTGCCATCCGGAAAGATGCTCTGTTTTGAATTTGATTTGCAATTGAATCTGCAACGATTTGTGCATTTAAGTCTGGTTTCTTAATATCTACGATTGAAATTTGAACTTCTTCATCGATTTGGCTTGAAATCTTTTTCTTTAATTTTTCGATTTCTTCTCCCCCACGACCAATAATAATTCCAGGTTTTGAAGTATGAACGATGATTTCAGTTCTCTTATTATTTCTTTCAACTTCCACTTTAGCAATTCCGGCATCTTTTAAGTTCTTCTTAAAGAAGTCACGGATTTTAACATCGTTATTAAGATATTTCTTAAAATCCTTTTTGTCAGCATACCAACGAGATTCCCAAGTTTTGTTGATTCCGAGTCTCATTCCATTCGGATTTACTTTCTGACCCATCTTTCGTTCCTCCTTTAGTCTCTACTAGCAACCGTAATTACGATGTGACTAGTTCTCTTATCTTTGTGTCCAATATGTCCACGAGAATCAAACATTCCTCTTTTCATTACTGGACCTGCGTCTACTCTTGCTTCTTTTACATAAAGTGTATTTTGATCTGCTCCTAAATTGTTTACTGCATTTGCAATAGCAGAATCTAATACTTTCTTAGTAAGACGCGCTGGTTTTTTATTCATATTAGTTAAAATAACTAATGCATCACTTACGTTCTTTCCACGAATTAAATCAACGACAAGACGTGCTTTAATAGGTGAAACGCGAAGTGTTTTTGCAATTGCTCTTGCTTCCATATTTCTTTCCTCCTAATTTCTACCCTATTTATTTTCGCCATGTCCGCCGAACTTACGTGTTAAGGCAAATTCACCTAACTTGTGTCCAACCATATCCTCTGTTACATAAACAGGAATAAATTCTTTTCCATTATGTACAGCAAATGTATGTCCGATAAAGTCAGGATAAATGGTGGAACGACGTGACCATGTTTTGATAACTTCTTTTTTACCCGATTTATTTAATTCTTTTACCTTATTTAGTAAACGATCGAATACATAAGGTTTCTTTTTTAAACTTCTAGCCATGTTTCTTCATCCTTTCCTATTTACTATTACGACGACGTACGATAAATTTATCAGACATCTTGTTTTTACGTGTTTTATATCCAAGGGCAGGTTTTCCCCAAGGAGTAACTGGTGTTTTACGTCCTACTGGAGCACGTCCTTCACCACCACCATGTGGGTGATCGTTCGGATTCATAACCGAACCACGAACCGTAGGACGAATTCCCATATGACGTGTACGTCCGGCTTTTCCAATATTTACAAGTTCGTAATCTTCGTTACCAACTTCTCCAACCGTTGCCATACAAGTTCCTAAAACTTTTCTTTGTTCGCCACTCGCAAGACGAATCATTACATAAGAACCTTCTCTTCCTAAAATTTGAGCCGAAGATCCAGCACTTCTTGCAAGTTCTCCACCTTTTCCAGGGCGAAGTTCGATGTTATGAATTACAGTACCAACTGGAATATTCATAATTGGTAATGCATTACCTACTTTAATATCTACATTTTCACCGCTTACAATCATGTCTCCTACATTTAATCCTTTCGGAGCGATAATGTATCTTTTTTCTCCATCACGGTAATTGATAAGAGCAATGTTTGCTGTACGATTCGGATCATATTCGATACTAGCCACTTTACCAGGAATATCTAATTTGTTTCGTTTGAAATCGATAATACGATATTTCCGTTTTACGGCTCCACCTTGATGTCTTACGGTAATATGACCTTGATTATTACGTCCTGCATTTTTCTTACGTGTTTCGGTAAGACTTTTTTCCGGACGTTTCTTTGTTAAATCCGAATAATCTAAAACAGTCATTCCTCTTTGACCAGGAGTATTTGGTTTCTTTACTTTAATTGCCATCGTTAACCCTCCTTCTATAGATCAATCGATTGTCCGTCAGCTAATTTAACAATTGCTTTTTTAGTACGATTTGTTAAACCAGGATAACGTCCAACTCTCTTTTTCTTTGGTTTTACGTTGATAGTACGAATACTTTCAACTTTTACATTAAATAATTTTTCAATTGCGGCTTTGATTTCTGTCTTGTTTGCTTTCACGTCTACTTTAAAGGTATATTTTCCATCATTTTGAGCAGCAACACCACTTTTTTCAGTGATAACTGGTGCTTTGATAATTTCTAAATACTTCGTATCCATTACTAGCACACCTCCTCAATAGTTTTTAATGCTTCTTCGGTTACTACTAAGTAATCACAAGCCACTAAATCTAATGCATTGATTTCACTTGGCTCCATAAGCATTACGTTTTGAAGGTTGCGTGATGCTAAAATCGTATTTTCTTCTAATTCTTTTACAACGATTAGATCTTTTTTATCATCCAATTTTAACGCTTTTAAAACTTCGAGCATTTCTTTTGTTTTTGGAGTTTTAAATTTAAGATCATCTAATACGATTATTCTTCCTTCATTCGCAATCGTCGTTAATGCAGTTCTTAATGCTAAACGACGTTCTTTACGGTTTTGTTTCTTACTATAATCACGAGGTACTGGAGTTCCGTATCTTCCTCCACCTACCCATTGAACGGCTCTAATTGATCCTTGACGAGCATGACCCGTTCCTTTTTGGCGCCATGGTTTTCTTCCACCGCCACTAACTTCACTACGATTTTTCGTACTGTGTGTTCCTTGTCTTAACGATGCTCTTGCTAAAATAACAGCATCATATAAAACTTTATCGTTTGGTTCGATTCCGAACACTTCTTTATTTAATTTAATGTCCTTAAGTTTTTCACCTTTCGTATTTAAAAGATTTACTTTTTCCATCTTTATTTCCTCCTTTCATCACAATTCGTTTTTTCGATCATCTACTATTCCGTAACTTCTTGTGATGATTCTTCTTTTGCTTCATCAGTTGTTTCTTCGGTCGTCTCTTCAGTAGCTTCGTTAGTATCAACGGTTTCAGGAGCTTCTTCCGTGGTTTCTACTTCTTCTTCATAAATCATCAATTCTTCTTGAGGATTTACTTTTTCTCCTTTTTTAACGGCCGTTCTAATGATAACTAAAGATTTCTTTGGTCCTGGAACGTTACCTTTTATTAAAATAACGTTGTTTTCTAAATCAACCGATACTACTTCAAGGTTTTGTACTGTTCTCGTTTGATTTCCCATATGACCTGGTAATTTCTTACCTTTTAATACGTGCATTGGTAATAAGGTTCCCATCGATCCAACACCTCTGTGGTATTGTGAACCATGTCCCATTGGACCTCTTGTTTGATTCCAACGTTTAATAACACCTTGGTATCCTTTACCTTTACTTGTACCCGTAACATCGACGATTTCGCCTTCTTTAAATACGCTGGCATCAAGTACTTGTCCTAACGTATAATCACTAACGTTTACTCCCCTAATTTCTCTTAAGAAGCGCTTAGGTTCTGTATTCGCTTTTTTTGTATGACCCATTTTAGGTTTGTTACTGATTTTTTCTCTTACGGTTTGAGTGCCTAATTGAATTGCTTCGTAACCATCGGTTTCTTTTGTTTTAATTTGGGTTACTACGTTTGGTTCTACTTCAATAACCGTAACTGGAATCAATTTACCTGTTTTTGTAAAAACTTGAGTCATTCCAATTTTTTTACCTAAGATTCCTTTCATTTCCTTTTCCTCCTAAATTATTTATAGTTTGATTTCAATATCAACACCGCTTGGTAAATCTAAATGAGTTAGTGCCTCAATTGTTTCCTTGCTTGGATTCTTGATATCAATAAGTCTCTTGTGTGTACGCATCTCGAATTGTTCACGAGAATCTTTGTATTTGTGTACCGCTCTTAAGATCGTGTACTTTTCAATTTCAGTTGGTAGTGGTACTGGTCCACTGATTTCTCCACCTGATCTCTTTACAGTTTCTACTATTTTTGTTGCGGCATTATCTAACATTCCGTGTTCATAACTTTTTAACTTGATACGAACTTTTTCCTTTGACATTTTAAATCCTCCCTTCGCCTATATCTAGTATAGACTTGCTCCGTGTGAATAACCCGATGACATCCGAACAACTTATCCGGGTGTATCGACAACCTCCCACATCTAAGCAGCCACACGAAACCAATTATAGCATACGTTTTCCTTAATTGACAAGTGTTTTTTAATAATTTTTTTATTTTTTTTACACTTCATTTTATGCAAAAAGGCAAAGATCCTTCTTTGCCTAATTTTTTTCTCTTATTGTTTTAATATAAGTTTTCCCTTTATCAGTTACTTTAAGTCGTTCGAGTACTTTAGGTACTTCCCGTGGGTTATAAGTAAGATATCCGTGTTGATAAAGATATTCCTTGGTTCTTCTTGCGCCACTATTCATTAGTGCTTCTAATTTTGCATAATCATTTAAATAGGCCGAAGGGTGTAATTCCGGATAGAAAAAAGCTTTTCCCGTTTTTTGTTCCATTGCTTCCATCGCCAATTTAAATTGGAATTGAAACGAAAATGTATAGTCTTCACTATCTCCATAATAAATTTTAGGCGCATGATCAATTCGATCTAGTATTTCTGCTCTTAAACATCTTAAATACTGTTTCCGTTCATTTTTTTCGAGCACTACCGACGGTTCATAATATTCTAACAAACCTTTTCTTTCTTGTTTTACGTCGTTTTTTGTTACTACATATTCTTCTTCAAGGTTAGCAGGTGCCATTTCTAGGATTTGTTCTTGGGTTGGAGGCGCTATACTTAACCACGCCAACTCGGAAGTTATCACTTTAATCGTCTGTTCTATCTCCGGTGTCATTTTTTGTTTTAGTAATAAATTCAAAGCATCTTCTAAACTATTTTGTAATTTATTTTCCATTTTAATTCCTATTTTGCTTTCTTATTGGAACGGATATTAATCCGAATACCAAAAGGTCTTTTATAATATTGTTTGATTTCTTTTTGGGTTTGTTTTTCACGTTCTGTTTCCTCGACTCTTTGAGCAACTTTTCGCATTACTTCAATTACTTCATCGGCTTTTTCTTCCGCTAATTGAGGTACTTTTTCACGGAAATCATAAAAATCTCTTTCGTTATAACATAAATCGGTCGTCGTTTGAATAAAACGTGTTTTTAAATCTTCTGTCAATTCTCCACTAGAAAGGAGTTCTGCAATAAGATCTACTAATTCACTACTTTTTTGGTCTTTTTCAGTTTTAATTTCTTCTAAATCTCTCATATTCTTGTCCTTCTTTCTTCTTGAATAACTTATTATTTTATGGAAGGAAGTCTTTTTTGTCAATCTAATTTATCTTTCTTGCTCTTTTTTTCCGTATTTAAAAGACTTGCTGGAATAATACTCGTTACGCCATATTTATCTTTGATTTCATCCATGGCTTTTTGAACCTTTTCATTTTCTACTTCGTGTGGTTTTTCAAAAAAGGAAACTTGTTTTATCTTTTCGAGGGAAAAGTCGGCAAGACGTACTCCAATCAAACGAATCGGTTCACCTCGATAGGCACGGTCAAACAAGTGGATAACCGTCTCGTAAATTTCTTCACTTACGTTGGTAGCGTTGGGTAATTTCATTTGATGGGAATAGTCTACAAAATCTTTGGTTCTTAAGATAACGGCGACAGTCGATGCATAAAAACCTTGTTTTCTTAAATCTCTTCCTACTTCTTCGACTTGTTTTAATAAAATCTTTTTTAAAACTTTTTTATCCACTGTGTCGGTGGATAAAGTTTCGGTCGTAGAGATACTTTTACTTTTTGTCTTTCTTTTTTCCACTAAACTATCGTCGATTCCGTTGGCATAATTATGCATGGTAATCGAAAATGATTTGAAGTATTTCCGTAGTAAATTTAAATCCGTTTTGGCTAAATCACCGATCGTATGTATTCCTAGCTGATTTAATTTTTCACTCGAAGACTTTCCAATCATAAATAGATCTGAAACGGGTAAAGGCCACATTTTGGTCTCTATTTCATCGTCAAAAAGCGTATGTACTTTGTTCGGTTTTTCAAAGTCGGAGGCCATTTTTGCACAGAGTTTCGAATTAGCAATTCCGATATTTACCGTATACCCAAAGCGACGATAGATTTCATCTTTCATTTCATGCGCAAAGGCAATGAGATCTTTATGAAGATAAGTCATTCCACTCATATCGAGAAAACTTTCATCGATAGAAAAAGGTTCTACATTGGGCGTAATCGTCAAAAAATATTGATACAATTCTTGTGACTTTTTGCGGTACCATTCGTGGTCGGATGGAAATGTTTTTAAAGAAGGACATTTCTTTCTTGCCGAATAGAGGGTTTCGGCAGTCGTGATACCATATTTTTTAGCAACGGGTGATTTCGCTAAAACAATTCCTCTTCGTTCTTGTTCGTCTCCTCCAATAACAGATGGAATCGTTCGAATATCTATTTCGGATCCTTCTTGTAACATTTTTACTGCCGTCCAAGATAGGAAAGCGTTGTTTACATCGACGTGAAAGATAACTCGTTTCTTGTCCATAAAGAAATCACCTCTTTTCTTTTATTATAAAACGTACGTTCTATTAATTCAACAAAAAATAATCCACTGAAAAGGTGGATTATTTATTATTTTAAAATAATGGAACTCCTGTCATTTCTTTCGGTTGTTCAAGTTCTAAAAGTTTTAACATTGTTGGCGCAATATCCGCTAATTTACCATCGTGCAAGGTAAGATTTTCCTTCGTTATAATCATGCGTACTAAATTCGTGGTATGTGAAGTTAAAACGTTTCCGTCCGCATCGAGCATTTCTTCACAGTTACCATGATCGGCTGTAATTAACATGACACCTCCTAGGGCTTTTACTTTTTCGTAAATTCTTCCTAGATTACCGTCGACAGTTTCGATAGCTGATTTAGCCGCTTCTAATACTCCTGTATGTCCTAACATGTCACCATTTGCAAAGTTTAAAATAACGACATCGAAGTTTTCGAGTTCTTTTAAAAGAGCATCCGTTACTTCGTTACAACTCATCGATGGTTTTAAATCGTAGGTAGCAACTTTCGGAGATGGAATTAAGATTTTCTTTTCGTTTGGATAATCTTCTTCTTTTCCTCCATCAAAGAAAAAAGTAACATGTGCATATTTTTCCGTTTCAGCAATTCGAAGTTGTGACTTTCCTTCTTTGGCAAGGTACTCTCCAAGTAAATTCTTTAAATCTGGATTGTCATAAGCATGGTCCGCTTTGACGGATTCAACCACCGGTAACATCGTTACTACTTTCACATTTTGGAATTTAGTGACCGGCATCTCATTAAATTCTGGGTTCGTGATTGCCGTAAATAATTCACGTAAGCGATCTCTTCGGTAATTGAAGACAATAATACCATCGTTTTCAGTGACATTTCCACCGTCGACGAACTTCGTTGGAAGTAAAAATTCATCGGTAATTCCTTGCGCATAACTTTGATCGATAAAGTCTTTAATCGAAGGTTGTTTTTCTCCTTTATCGTTTACGATTACATCGTACGCTTTTAATAGGCGGTCGTAGTTATTATCACGGTCCATTGCATAATATCTTCCTGAAATAGAAGCAATCTTACCACGGTTGATCGCTTTTAATTTGTCTTCCACTTGGGCAATATAGGAATAAGAAGTCGTCGGTTGTACATCTCTTCCATCGGTAAACAAGTGAAGATATAAGTCTTCGACTCCTTCTTTTTCACAAAGATCGAGGACAGCCATCAAATGGTCGATATGCGAATGCACTCCTCCATCACTTATCAAGCCCATCACATGAAGCTTCGAGTGATTCTCTTTGGTATGACGAATAACTTTCTTTAGATGTTCATTTTCAAAGAAGTCTTTTTCTAAAATACTTTTATTGATGAGTTCGAGTGGTTGATAAACAATTCTTCCTGCTCCCATATTCATATGGCCTACTTCACTGTTTCCCATCTGTCCTTTCGGAAGTCCTACCGCTTGACCACTGGCTTCTAGTTTACAGTTTGGAAACTCCCTTAAAAGGGCATCGTAATTCGGTTTATTAGCTTGTAAAAAAGCATTCCCATATTCACTTTCGCGAATTCCACATCCATCTAAAATACATAATACTAACGGTTTCATTTTATCCTCCTACAAATTGTCTTTTAAACAGAACGTTGCATAAATTGGAATATATTTTACTCCTTTTTTCATACTAAAATTATCTTCGGTAACACGAATTGCTTCGTGAATATCGAATTTATTCATAAATAAGGTTAGTGATTTTGCCTTTGCAACATTTTTATTAACTAGCTCGATCGGAATAATTTTTCCAGCACGAGTTTGTACTACAAAGGAAATTTCGGCTTTCCCTTCCGATTGATAATAATATAAGCTGTAGCCTCCCGCTAAAATACTGCTCGCAAGTGCGTTTTCATAGATAATATATTTAAAGCGATTATCTCCAAGGTAACGAATTTTACTTAAATGTAACATGTGAAAAAGAAGTCCCGTATCCGGTGCATAGAGTTTAAAACTCTCAGGATCTTTATTTTTACTCAATGGCGCTTTTACTTCCGTAATCTTATAACAACGATTTAGGTAACTATTATTACTTAAAAAGTCAATGGCTTGAAAGTATTCTTTGGCACGACTTCCCATACGCATTAATCCGTATTGAAATTTTTTATTGGGTTTCACTAGTTGATAAGGTACTATTCGAAATACTTCTAACGCTCTGGTCATATCGATTAGTTGTTCTTGGCGCATAAACTCTTTTGGGTATAAATCTAGAATCTTTTGGTGAACCATAGCTAAAGCTTGTGGTTGATCACTCGTAAGTGAAGTGGCCACGGCTTCAGGAAAACCTCCCGTCATCATATAGTTCTCATAATAATCGAGCGCTATATTATGGAATGGCATCGGTTTATTATTTTTGTAAGAATCTTTAATAAAATCGATGAGTTGCTCCTGTTTAATGGCTTTTAAGTATTCTTCAAAATCGAGGGCAAACATGTATTTAAATTGAAGTTCTTCCGACTTGAACTGGTTGAGATTATCTTTGGAAGACGTAATCATAATTACATGATAGGCATTTTGTTCTTTACCGATTCTCTTTACCATGCGAACTACTTCGATATCTTCGACGTTATCGAACACTAAAAGACTATCTTGTTTTAATATCTGTTCTCCCGATAGCATTGATAGTTTTAAAATTATTTTATCGATACTACTTTCTTTTTTGAGCATTTCTAGTAGCTCTAAATTATTTTCACAGTTAAAGTAAGCACAAGATTTATATTCCTTCGCTCCAAACTCAAGCACCGTATAGGTTTTCCCTACTTGTTTATTTCCATAAAGGAGTAATGGGCGACGGTTATCATCTCGTTTCCAGCGAAGTAAGTCATTCATTATTTTTCGTTCCATAAATCGTTACCTCCCAACAATTTTACTATAGTTAAAGTATAATACAACGAAAAATAATAGTCAATATATTGTCCAAAAGTTATAAAACTTCCCTTTTTTCGACAAAAAAAAGAAGGATTATTCCTTCGGTAGAATCGTTTTCGGTTTCCCAAACCCTAATACCTTTTGTTTGGCTACTTCTTCCTTTTTTTCTTCTTTTACTTCTTGTGATGGAGTTGGTCTCGTTCCAGGAAGACGAAAATAAAGATCACATAATAGTTCGTAATCATCGCTTTGCATCAATTCTACGGTATCTTTTTCCTCTTTCGTCGAATCAATTAAATACAAGGCATCGATTACCTCCTGTTTTAAATTATTTAGTTGTGATTTTATATTTGCTACTTTTCGGTCATAACATATTCTTTTCTTTGGTTCCATACCAATTCCTCCCTACTACTAACTTAACTATATCATAGAAATCTTTTTTTGCCAACAAAAAAGACCATTACTGCTAGTCTTGAAATGCGCCCTGTTTATGAAATTCCAATCTTAATTTATCTGCTACGGTAACTACGAATTCTGAATTGGTTGGTTTGGCTTTATCAATATCGACACTGTGACCAAAGATTTCTTCCATCAATTGCCAATTACCGCGATTCCAACTCACTTCGATGGCATGACGAATTGCTCTTTCTACACGGGATACGGTCGTATCAAACTTTTTCGCAATATCGGGATATAGTTCTTTGGTAATACCGCCTACAATCTCTGGGTGTTCGTAGAGGATGATGATTCCTTCCCTGATATACTGATATCCTTTAATATGCGAAGGTACTCCTAATTCATGGAGAATTTTCGTAATCGATATTTGCAGATTGTTATGATAGATATCAATTGCTTTTCGTTTATAGTCTTTGGCACTGGTGCAATCGATTATTTTACTTTCAAATTCCGTTAATTCAAATGGTTTTAAGATAAAGTAACTGGCTCCTAATTCCGAAACCTTACGGATCATTTCAGGAGCATTGTACGAGGTTAAGACAATTGTTTTCTTATCAATTCCTTTTCTTCGCATTTCTTCTAATACGGAAATTCCATCTTTTTTGGGCATTACTAAGTCGAGTACTAGCACATCGTATTCCGCTTGTTTTTCTTCGATCATTTTAAGTCCATCTTCGCCATTGTTTGCCGATAAAGCAATTTCAATTGTAGCGTGATTCTTAAAGTACTCCTCCGTCATCTTTACAAGTTCGACGTTATCATCAATCATGAGTAGTCTTATTTTATTCATATATTCTTCCTTTCTTACTACCACGCAATTATCATTATACACGAAATAAATACAAAAAGAAACAGCGGATATTAGCTAGTTTTGTCAAGTTCTGTCGAACGTTCGCGAATTTCGTCTTTTTCTTTTAACTTGACGTAAAAAAAGAAACCTTTCTCGGTTTCTATTCTTTTGTTTCAGGCGTGTGATAAGTACCTAACTTTTTTAATTTTCTCGTTTGAAATACGGGTGCAAAATCACTTAAACAAATGTCATATGTTTTATTATGGTAACGGTCAAATGAAATCATTGAATCGGTTCCTAAATGCCGTAGACTATATCCGATCGTATGACTAAAATAACTATTTAATAATCTTCCTTGGCGATTCGGTTCTCTTGCCCATTTATAACCATCGGTATAGGATTCGTATACTCTTCTCCAATCTTTGCTGTAATAATCAAAATTGGCGTGATTTTCGAAGGTTATACTTACCCGAGCTAGAATAATTTTGGCTAAATCATAAACGGTAATTCCTTCCCGATTGAACGAATTGATCGCACAGTCATTCTGATGAGGTCCTGTTGCGACATAGAAATCTTTAGGAAAATACGGATACAATTTATCAATACTATCACTGTAACCATTTCCTACTAGTGCCCAGTGTAGGACGGTATTCCATTCGTTATCGCGATGATTAAAGTCTGCTTTTACTTCGCTCGCTTGTTTTAATATCGTTTTAATCGTTTCTTCCTCGAGCGCTTCCGGTCTTGTAAAAATACTTTGTAAATAGTTCATTCCGGTTTTTTCCGTCAATACATAGGGAGAAGTATATTCAAACAAGAAGTCCATTATGGCTAGTATTTTTTCATCTTCGATCGGATAATGAAAGAGGGCGTGTGGTAAATAGTATTCGGTTCCCTCTAAAGGCTTTTCTAGACTATTTTCACGAAAGTAATCGAAGAATGTATCTTTATTTATTTCTTGGGTGGGAGTCATCGCTAAATAGATGCGCAAGTTATTAACGGAAAGTGTTTTTCGATTTTCTACCATTACAGATGGGGTAGTATTTTCAAGTGAACCCCAAATATTTCCTGATTCCATATCAATTTCTCCTTTTTTACTTAATTTTTTGTTTTGCTTTTTCATGGCTTTGATAATTTCGATTAATCGTTTCTAAGAAATGGTCGAAATCTTCTTCGAGGTTTTGTCCTTTAATTCCCATTTCGTTAGGGGTCGAAATATAGATGACTTTTTCTTTATCAAATTCACGATGATATTGATCAAAGAACTTGACTGCTTCCTCATATTCTACTGGAGATCCATATCCATATGCCCACATTTTTCTTTGTACCGGCATTTTTTCTTGAGCTCGAAATAGAAGTCTTCGTAAAAACGATGGATGTACAAGTGGAAAATACGTCTTTTTAATGTTTAACTTTTCATCTTTCGTTTTAAGCGGAACAATCATCAATATTTTTTCGTTGTCACAGGTACCAAAGTCGTAAGTGAAAAGATTGACATGATATCCTTGTTTCTCTAAATATTCGATCAAATTGAGTACTAGGATACCACGATTTTCAATCTGTTCTTTGTTTTGATAGCAAGAATAGGCCATATTCATATAAATACTGACGGTTTCCTCTTTCTTTTCTAATCGGTAACTATGCATACAAGTAGGAATTCCTAATAAGTAACGCGGTACATTTGGAACATACCCGGTCACATTAAATATATCGATTTTTTTCTCTTGATAATCCATCTTATAATTGAGGGAACAAAACTTTTGATAAAATCGGTCAAAGCCTTGGTTCATGGTAAAACGACATAAGTTCCAAGCTTCTTCGTACGTCTTTGTTTCGGTAAAAGAAGCATCTCCGTTCGTACTTTGTTCCGATTGAAAGATGGGATTTAGATTACGATTATCTCTTACTTCTACTAAAAATTGGTCTAAATTTTGAAATTTTTTGACATAAACTAAGTCGTCCTTGTAACGATATCTTTCTACATCTTGATACATGATATCACCTAATAATCTTCCGAATAAGGAGAGTAACCATAGCCAGAAGAATATGTTTTTTGTCTTCCTTGACTGTAATTATTTTCGCTATACTCCTTATAAGAAATTCCTTTGTTCGTTTGAAGATAGTTGATAAAACTCGATATAACAGGGTCACTTGGTCCTTTTACAATATCATTTAAGATGATTCTTAAATCGTCGTCTGTTAAACTTTGAATAATTGTCATATCAAAGATTTGGCCCGTACTAAAATTATCACTCGATATCATTTTGTCAGCATTAACGATGTTACGAGTAGAAATAACGTGTCGAATCTTATTTTTTTGAATCGATGATCTTACTTGCCAGTAAAGGGGTAAAATCTTGGTATTACGAACGAGGTGTTCTTCTAAGTCTCTGTCGTAGTCGATAAAAATAGGAACGAACCGGTTAAGACTTGCTCCATCCAAAGCACTTCTTCCACAGTAAATCATATCGGATCCCGTTCCGTACGTGTTTGCAGCAGCCGCACAATAGAAGTCTTTATGACATGGATAAAGTTTACCATCCGGGAATGCTAAATATTGGTTGAAACCGGTTCCTAAAGCTGCATTTATAGCTAATAATGCCGAAGGATGCGAGTTATCAATTTCATCAATCATCATGAGTCCACCTTCGGTGAAAGCTTGAAAGAACTGTGTTTTCTGAAATTTTCCATTTGCATCTACGAAACCCATTACCTTATGTTCTTCGGTAACGTCGTTTACGTAATGGAACTTGAGTCCTAAAGCTTCCGAAGCTTGTTCGAGCATAACGTTTTTACCACATCCAGCGGGTCCTACTAACAAAGGATGAAGATGAAGTCCCAAAATTTTTACAACGCTTTCGAAACTTTTATGAACTAGTTTACGATGGGCCGTTCCTTGAATAACGTTATTGATATATATATTGATATTTTTATAAGGATTTTCTTCCCGAACTCGGTCTACAGCACGATCGACAACGGCTTCGGTAAGTTCCTCTTCACGGACACTTAATTGATCGAGCATATCGGAAAGTTTTTGTTTTATCTCTTTGGCTTCGCGTTGTTTTTCTTGTATTGTTTTGGTAACCCGGCGAATGGTCTCATCCGTTAAGTGTTCAATTCCTTTTTGGGCTTGGTGATAAGCTTCTTCCATCGAAGCAGTTCCTTGACGAGCAGTCATTTCGATGGTTTTTATTTGATCCTTTACTTTTTGATCGTGCTCATCTAATACTTTTAAAGTTGTTTGAATTCGATCACTCGTCTCTTTTTCAATTTGATTTAATAACGTATCCGAAAGTCCTTGACTCTGTTCTAGAACCACATTTAATTTTTGAACTAATTCTTGTAAATCTTGTTCTTTTCCAGTTAGGTCTTGTTCTTTTTCGGCCATGGCTTGAAGTATTTCATTAATATGATTATTTATCTCTTCTCTTCTTCGATTTAAATCTTCACTATGGATGTCGATCTTACGATCTACTGTTTCCATTTGTTGTAACATATTTAAAATTGCTTGACTGTATTCGGAATAAGGAAGCACGATTCCTTTATATTCTTTTGGAAGTGGTGTTTCCGAAATAATAAGTTTTATCTTGTCCCAATGAAAAGCATTCGGAGCAATTTTATGTACGGTTGGAGGAATTACTACATATTCACAACTTTCCCAATCATAAAAAGCTTCTTCTTGAATTTCAATAATGGGATTCGTCTTCGAGTAAGGAATTTTACAAATAACACTCTTTTTACATTCTTCAATCGCATTTTTGAAGAAATCTCGAACGATGGTATTATTCATGACCGTTCCCTTCTTTCTATGCTCTTACCAAACAAATAGTATTTTATACTATAAGTCTTCTCTTGTCAAGATATTTTATTATTTTATAATAATCTCTTTTTTTGTCAATTATTTTAAAAAAAAGACCTTATCTTATTAAGGTCTTCTCTATTAAATCTGGATATAAATCTACAAATTGACTTAATACGGTCGGAACGAAAGATCGAATCTTTTCTTCATCAAAGATACGGAGTTTGGCATCTTTCATTTGATTGCTTTCTTGTATATAGGAAGCAGTTTCATGAAGTACTTGGCCAATGTTTTCAAAATCTACTTCTTCGATTCCAGGATTATGAAAGTAAGTAGTTGCTTTCATTAGATCTTGCTCATCAAACTTCGTATGGAAGCAGTCAAGTAAATAATGATTCATAAGGGTATAATCCCGATACATCCCTCGGTCACTCCAAAACTTTTTTGGTGACTGATTTTCACCGGTTTTATATATATGAATGTGATCGACCTCCCGATCGTATATTACTGGGTTATTATTCCGATCGACCATTTCAAAGGTCGCTCTAAAAAGATCATCAAAAAAGTATTTATCGGTATAAAGATGAACGAGATATCCTAGTACTGCAGGATTATGATCAAAAAGATCGTAGTACTTATGAATAAATCGATTTGGAATCGGTGCTTGAATCGTTTGATCTACCGTGTTCGGATTCCGAAAGTGTGTCTTTATTTTTTCTTCTTGAATTGCCAAAGCAATTTTTCTTTTTAATTGTTGTTTTTCAAAGGAATCTAAATTATCTGGTATTTCTTTTGAGATACGTGTTGAATCAACCACTAGGTTTCCTAATAAAAATTGTTTTTGTTCGATAGGATTTAAAGTAATTTCTAATTTTTTATCTAATAATGTTAGGAAATTTTCTCCTACGATGTGATGGATTACAAAAGAGGCCATCTTATCCCTTCTTTCAATTTTTTTATTATAGCAAAAAAAAGAAAGCGGTTCAATTCTTTCTTTATTTGTTATCTTTTCCTAAATAAGAAGCACAAATGGCCATAAATAGAACAACTGCTACTACAATTCCAGTCCAAAGAAGGGGATCATCGTAATGTTGTTCAAACCAGTATTGAAGATGGTTCCATTCGCGATTTAGGTCTTCCATAAAATCTAAAATCATATCTTTCACCTACCTTAAATGGTCTATTAATGATATCCATGTTTCTGGATGAAGGCTCGCTCCTCCAACGAGATAGCCATCGAGATTTTCGATTGTTTCTAAAGTTATAATATTCTCTTGATTAATACTTCCCCCGTATAATATTTTTGTCGTTTGATGGAAGTGTTTTTGCAATACGGAACGAATAAACTCTACTGTCTGATAAATCTCTTCATTCGAAGGAATTTTTCCAGTACCGATTGCCCAAATTGGTTCATAGGCAATAACGACTTTTGAAAGTGTTTCTTCGGAATGATTTTTTAAATCTTCACTCAATTGTCGTTCGAGTACTTCGTTAGTCTTTCCATTAAGATGTTCTTCTAAAGTTTCTCCAATACAGAGAATGGGTGTGATGGATTCTTTTTCGAGTAATTCTATTTTGGTGCGAATCATTTCGTCCGTCTCATTCAGTTTTTGTCTTCGTTCAGAGTGACCTACAATTCCATAGGTTACGCCAACACTACGTAATTGACTTGCACTCACTTCTCCCGTCAGGCTACCTTTTTCGATGAGGCCAACATTTTGACTTCCGATCTGATATCCTTCTCGTTTAAATAAATCGAGATAGGGAAAAGAGGGACAAAATACTACTTCGGCTTTTTCGGGTAGATGGTTTCGCATTTTATCTAGATAAGCGGTGATTTCTTCTTTGGTCAAATTCATCTTGTGATTGGCTACTAATAATTTCATCGAAACACCCCTTTCACTTTTTTCCACATCTTTTGGAAAATCGATTGATTCTTTTCTTTCGTTTGAATGGCTCTTTTATAAACATCTAATACTTGTTCGGCAAAGTAACGAGCACTGTAGCGATCAGCTTTAATTCGAGCCTGATTTGCAAGTTGTTTCTGTTTATCTTTATGTTCCGATAAATCGATGACTTTTTCGATGGCTTCTTCGATGGTGTTAAAAAAGATTCCATCGAGTCCATCGACTACCACTAAGTGAAAACTTTCGTCGTCAATACAAAACGCTGGAAGACTTGCAGCCATCGCTTCGATTACGGTCAATCCTTGTGTTTCGGTCTTGGATGCTGTGATAAAGTAATCGGCTAACTGATAGTAAACCGGTATTTCTTCCCACGCTACTTTTCCGGTAAAGATGATATTTTTTTCTGTATGATTCTTTTCTGAAATCGATTCGTATTTTTCTTTATCCGGGCCATCTCCTACGATTAACAGTTTCATATTCGGATGTTTTTTATACATTTTGTGGATCATTTCAAGTAGGAACTCGACATTCTTTTCTTCGGCTAATCTTCCAACAAAGATTCCGACATAATCACCGGAATTAATTTGATATTGTTTTTTTAAGCGAACAACTTCTTTTCGAGGGATATTCTCTTTGTAAAAGCGTTCTACTTCAATTCCGGTAGGAATAATATGAATATTTCGTTCTACATTGTATTTTTCCTTAAACAAGTCATAGGCCTTTTTGGTCGGTACAATCAACTCTGTAATCGTTTTATCACAATAGAACAAAGTTAAATATTCGACTAACTTTTTACTGGAACGCTTGAAATGTCCTTTGGTAATGTAATGAACATAGTCTTCGTACATCGTGTGATAAGTATGCACGATCGGAATATGATACTGTTTGGCAAGAATTCTTGCAAAGGTTCCAATCGCAAATTCGGTTTGGGAATGGATGACATCCAAATTCCAACTTTTTACTTTGTTAATGGCTTGAATGGGATAAATCGAAGTAAGACGAGAATCATAGATACCTGTTTTTACACCGGGAATCCTTAGAACGTGTTCTTCTTCATCGTAATCGTAATGGTAATTTTCGAGATTTGCTGTCACAACATATACCTCGTGTCCCATTTTTTCCAAAGCATTTTTTAACATTAATTCACTGGTTACTAACCCACTTATATAAGGGGTATAGGTCTCGGTAAATATTCCAATTCTCATTGTGTTTGGTCCTCCTTTCGAAGGGATAAGGTAATACCTCCTACAATCATCCAGAAGTAATAGTAAATAAAGCGCCATAAAAGTAGTCCGGCCGAAAGGATTCCTCCACTAACAAAAGTGCCAAAGAACTGTAAGAATCCATATTCGATTCCACCGGATGCTCCTGGAATCGGTACAAAAGATCCAATTAACATGATATAGGCAGACGCTACTAAAGAACGAACTAGACTCACTTCATTGAGAGCACCTAACGCCATAAAGATAAAGAATGGTAGACTATAAAGACAAAAGAGACTTAAGAATTGAAAAAGGAACCCTTTGATGCAGACCATTTTATTTTTTCCTAAGTTGACTGCCCCTTCATGAAAGACTTCTAAACGTTCATTCCATCGTGCAAGTGTCTCTTCTTTATCTTTTACTACTTTTAATCCCGTTAACATATTAATTGCAATCTTTATAAACCACTGGTTAAATCTTTTTCCAAAGCTGATAATAAAAAGTCCAATCATAATAAAGGTATTGATAATAAAACCTACGGCGATGAGTCCTCCTAATACAGGTAAATTTTCAAATATATGAAAGAAATAATTAAGACCCAAGGCAAGAAGTCCAAATATAACGAGAGCTAATTGATATAAAATAAAGTTCTGCATAATAATATTTGTTCCACTACTAACACGGATTCCATCTCTTTTTAAAAGATATACTTGCATCGGTTGTCCACCGGTTGCAAAAGGAGTAATTCCATTAAAAAAGTTCGTAATTAAAGTTAGTTGAAGTGTCTTTTTATAAGTGTAATCTTTTTCATAATTTTTTATGATAGCATGTAATCCAAGCGATTGAAAAATAACGTAAATTACGGTTATTAAAACAGCAATTCCAATCCATAATAAGTTCGCTTTTTGAAGTTCTTCAACAACGGCTCCAAAGTTATCTTTTAAGACAAAATATAATACTAATAATGTAATGAGTGTTAATATGAGTCCATTTCGTTTTGCTTGTTTCATAATTATCTAATCCTTTAATATTGTTTGTTATCTTCTTTTTCGAAGGGTAATTCCTTGCTATAGACAATCATATCATTATCTACTAAAAAATCAAAGTTTTGATTGGCTGCAGCACGAAGAAAGGGTTCCATTTTTCCATTTAGATTAAAACTAAAATCAACCATGGCTAAATCATGGAGGGCATAAAGTATACTTTTTTCGACGACTTCCGTTTCTTCTTCCATCGAAACAGTAGCGTCTACTTCGTATAGACCACGCATGTTTTTTAAATCTTTTTCTCCTTCTAAATAGGAATAGCCAACGAGGTTACCTTTTCTTAAAAACAAGAGGTATTCTTCTACCTGGTAAGGAAGAGAGGGACTCGTTAAAAAATGGTCTAACGACTTTCCTAATTCTTTAAAAGGGGTATTTTTGAGATTTAAATGATCGGTCGTGGATAGATGAGAAGCGATTCGAACTTCCAACATAGTTATTCTTTCTCAGGAATGGCTTGAAGTCCTGGTAATTCTTTTCCTTCTAAATATTCGAGCATTGCTCCTCCCCCCGTCGAAGCATGCGTCACTTTATCTTTATAACCTAGTTCACTGGCTGCGGCAACAATATCTCCGCCTCCTAAAATTACTTTTGCTTGACTTAAAACGGCATTTTCTAAAGTCTTTTTCGTACCCGTTTGATATTTCGTCATTTCATAGACACCTAAAGGTCCATTCCATAAAATCGTTTTAGAGTTACTTAAGATCTGATTAAATTGATCGATTGTTTGTGGACCGATATCCATTCCCATTTCTGTAGGATTTATTTGATCGATTGAAGCTATATGATTACTTGCTTCTTCCGTAAATTCCGTCGTGACATCGAAATCGGTAGGAAGAACAATTTTAGAGGCATATTTGGTAAGCATATCTTTGCAGAACGAAACACTCTCTTCTTCTAAAAGTGATTTTCCAATTTCTTTTCCATTCGCTTTTAAGAAAGTAAAGGCCATTCCTCCTCCAATTAAAATATGATCTACCATTGGAGCAAGATGTTCGATAATGCCAATTTTATCACCTACTTTGGCTCCTCCTAAAATTAAGGTATAAGGTCGATCTGGATTTTCTAATATACGGAAGGCATCAAGTTCTTTTTCCATCAAGAAGCCAACTCCACTCGGTAATTTAGAAGCAAGTCCTACGTTGGAAGCGTGTGCACGATGTGCCGTTCCAAAGGCATCGTTAATATAAATATCTCCTAAACTAGCCCAATAGGTAGCCAGTTCTGGATCGTTCTTACTTTCCTTTTTACCTTCTAAATCTTCATATCGCGTATTTTGAACTAATAAAACTTCTTGTTCTTGTAATTTTGCCACCGCATCTTCTAATTCTTTTCCTCTTGTCTTGTGAGAAAATTTAATTTCTTTTCCTAAAAGAGTACTAAGGCGTTCTGCTACCATACGCATATCATTTTTCGCTAAATCTGCTTCTTCTTTAACTCTTCCAAGATGAGCGAAAATAATTACTTTTGCTCCTTGTTCTATCGCATAATTAATCGTCTGTAGACTTTCTTTTATACGATTATCATCGATTATTTTTCCCTCTTTAATAGGGACATTAAAGTCACATCGAATTAATACTCTTTTTCCTTTTAAATCAAAATCTTTAATCGTTCTTTTCATTCTTTTCCCTCACTATCTTAGTTCCATTATACCAAAAAAAAGCGTAAGAAAAAAGAGATTCTACAAAATCTCTTCGGTATTTTCTTGTGTTCCCTCGGCTAATTTATACAAAGGAATCAAGAACATTCTTGCTTTTGTCTTTACATCTGGAAAAACAGGAATTTCTTTTAGTTCTTCTAGGGAAAACCAATCAACAGCAAAACTTTCTGAACTATTGACAAGTTCTGGATTTTCTTCAATCGGTTCTGCTAAAAATTGATAATCGATTAAGTTTCCTACAAAATTATTATATTCTTCAATAATAAATGGATTTTCATTTACCAACCGAACTTTTACACCCGTCTCTTCAAAAGTTTCGCGAATTGCTCCTTGTTGTGGTGTTTCTCCTTCTTTTAAATGACCACCCGGTTGAATCCAGTTTTGAAATTTCTTGTGATAAATCAACAATATTTTATTTCTTTTTTTATCGATTACAAAAGTTGATCCACATTTTTCTCTTGGTCTAGTTTCCACTTTACCACCTCTTTACGATAAATTAAGTATAACAAAAACTATACCAAATGTATAGTTTTTATTTTTTCTTATTGTCAACTTTTATCAATCGCTTATCGCACAATTTGCATTAAGTATTTTGCGGTTCTAACCATTTGACAAGAATAGCCCATTTCATTATCGTACCACGCAACGACCTTCACTAGTTGGCCTTCTGTTGTGTTAAGTACACTTGTCGATAATCCATCCACTAAAGAACCACAACTTAGACCGATAACATCACTTGAAACAACCGGATCCATTGTGAATTTTAATGTTTCGTTTACTTGTTGTTGGAAAGCGGCATTAATTTCTTCTACTGTTGTTGGTCTTCCGAGTTCGAGTGTTAAATCAATTACCGATCCAGTTGGAACTGGAACACGCATAGCCGTTCCATCTAATTTTCCTTTTAATTCAGGAAGTACTTCGCCAATTGCTTTAGCAGCTCCTGTCGAGGCAGGGATAATATTGGCTGCCGCCGCTCTTCCACGACGTGCTTTAATTCCTTTCTTGTGTGGAACATCCAAGGTGGCTTGGTCATTCGTATAAGCATGCACGGTGGTCATATAACCTCTTTTTACTTGGAAAGTGTCGTTTAATACCTTTAAAACAGGGGCAAGACAGTTCGTTGTACATGAAGCAGCCGAAATAATCGCCTCACTTCCATCGAGTGTTTTTTCATTAACATTATAAACGATGGTTTTAGCATCGCCTTTAGCAGGAGCCGAAATAATTACTTTTTTAGCACCCGCTTCAATATGTGCATGGGCTTTTTCGACATCGGTAAATTTACCGGTACACTCCATTACTACGTCGACTCCAAGTTCTCCCCATGGAAGATCTTTTGGATCCATACAAGCATATACTTTAATTCTTTTTCCTGACACGATTATTTCATCGTTATCAAACGAAATTTCATCAACTTTGTAATTGCGATGATTCGTATCATATTTTAGTAAATAAGCAAGTTGTTCTGCATCGGTTAAATCGTTGATGGCTACTACTTCCATTTCTGGATCTTGATCCATTAAACGAAAGATGAGTCGTCCAATTCTTCCGAAACCATTAATGGCTACTTTTACCATTTTCATCTATCCTTTCTATTATCTTCATTATATCTATTTTTCCCTTGTGATTCAATATTTATCCCTTTAGTTGACGCCTTTTTGACGATAAAAAAAGCCGTCTAAAACGGCTTCTTTTACATTTGTTTCGAGTTTTCTCCCATAACGGCACTTTGTATTTCACTATATACCTTATTTTCAAACATATCTTGAGCATATTTACCGGATACAATATCTTTTAAGAAACCAACTCGAGGACAATCTTTATCGTTGACATGACGTATTAAAACAGGATTGTGACTAAGCATTGATTGAATCTTGGTATCCGTCTCTTCGGCTTCTCGTTGATAATCTGCTCTTCTTCTTTGCACTTCGGCAGCACTAATATTCGTCGTAAATTGACCATCATAAGTAGTTGATAATTCATCCTTGTCGACTTCGGTAAATGGTACTTCTTCGTTTAAATTTGGATGATATACTGCTTTAGCATCAGGAATAACTTTAACAATTTCTTGGTAAAGAGGAGAAAGTTGCTCAGTAAGGCCTTTTGCTACGCTTTCTTTTGCCTTTTTTAAATCCTGCTTTTTTTGTTCAAGGGTTGCTTTTTGTTCTTCGACCTTTTTCTCTTTTTCAAGTTCTCGTTCCTTTTTACCAAATCCAAGGAATCCTCCTTTTACTGGTTCGTTTTGCACTTTTTCTAATTGTTCCTTAGCTGCTTCTAAATCGTCATATGCCGTTACTACATCAGAGGTTTCATAGGCTTTTAAAATATGTTCTACCATTTCAGGGCTAATCTTGCGATATTTCTCAATTCTTTCTTCTAATTTTTTCTTTTGCTCTTCACTTGCATGTCCTTTTTGAGCTAAGAAATATTGATAGAATTCTTCTTCAACATCAGCACTTTGGAATTCCTGTGGATTTTTGCCAGCATAGGCATATTGATATAACACATCAAAGGAAGCACATTTCTTTTCGATTTTTTCATCTAAAAGAGCAGCCTGTTCACGGGCGTGATCTCTTTTTTCAACTAAATCATATGCATTTGGTCCTTCAGTAGGACATATCATACCGGTACTATCGATGATGCGTTGTAGTTCTTCTGATGTATAAGCAGATTGCACATGCATTAAAGTTGCTTCCATTTCTTGACTTTTAGGAACCGTTTGTTCTAAATAGTAGTGTGCTGTTACAAATTTTTGCATATCCATATGAAAATTGCTATCTTGTAGTAATTTATTAATGAAATGAACGCGATACATGCCATCATCTGCCACATTCGAAAAATTTTGTTGTTCTTGGAGATGTTGTTGAGTGTCTAAAGCTTGTTGGTTAATGTGTTCTTTAACTTGAGCTAAATACTCCATGTATTCTTTGCTTCCTGGAATACTTTCTAGACTTGTTAAATGCATTCGGTTTGTATATCCACTAGCCATTATTTGATGAGGTAACAAAAGGAAGTCTTGAATAGGACTAAAAACCTGTATAGGCTGTTTAAGCGTTTGTTCCAAGGTTGATACAGGATCATTTCGGTGATTCCAATAATTTAATGTCTCTGGATATTCCATTAAATTAACATGCGCATTTAAACGAGTCGCAATATTTAGAATAACCTCCGTTGGCAACACTTTTTTCATTGTATTATCCTCGATTGCAGTAACTAGAATCCTAGCGGTATCCTTTGTTACTAGCTTATCAAGTAATTCATCTATGCTTTCAATGGAAGTAGTTAATCCATGACTATGCAAATATTCTTTACCTTGAAGGAAAGCATAAATGTGATGTACTAATAAAAGTTTTACGGTTGTGGGATCTTTTAAAAGGCTTTGTTCAAATTGATTTAATCCTTTGATAATTTCTTTTCCTGCTGTAAGGCCTATTCTTTCATCCGCTAGTTCAGTTTGAAGGTCCTCTTCTAATTGTAAGGAATCTTTTTCCAAAATTTCTCTTATTTTATCAGGCATTTTTAGTTCTTCTAGTTTTTTTATTTTAGCGTCTAATAAAGCAACCTCTTCCGGATTTGCAACTCCAATCTTAGTACGCTCTTCTTGTAATTTTTGTAATTCGTTTCTAACAAGGCGATCTCTTTCTAGTCTTTCCACTACTTTTGATTCATCTGCTAATTCTTGTATCCATGAATCCATTTATATCATCCTCCTACTATGTTATTTTTAGTATAACATAATTAAAAAGTAGTTTTTTCCACAAAACTACTTTAGTTTACAAGTATTTACATGTACAGATTTTATATATAGCGAATTCTTCTTCTGATTCCGTAGAAAAGAATACTAAAAATAAGGATGCCAAAGAGTCCTAGTAAAAGAAAATCATACGATTCACTACTCGAAGTTAGTACATTCCCACTCGTCGTGGCAGTGATACTATTCCGATTGCCATTTCCATCTTGGTAATAAAAAGTATAGGTTCCTTCTTTCGTAAAGGTATGTTCATAATCATAACTAGTTTTATTGTTTTTCCAAAGTGAAACATCTTCGCGGTTACTTACTAAGCGCGCCGTTACCGTTCCATTTTTATTTTCTTCATAAACTACTTCTACTTTTATTTCATCGGTATATAGATCATAGAAAAATTTATCCACTATCGGTGTTCGAACATCAATGAAAGAGGCAATTTGTTCTACTGAAAAACCGGGAATATCCGTCCAACGTTCTTGTTCTTTCTGAAAAGATTCTTTAGGAATACTTTTTTCAAATTCATTAAATAGATTTAGTACATGTTCCTTCGTAAAGATTTCTTTCTTTAAAGCAAAATAACGATTGGCTAGTTCATTTGGGAAATTTTTTTCTAACCGTTCAAATAATTGATTGTTAGCAATATCTTTAGTACTTTCATAATGAACGGTTTCTAAACCACTCGAGGAAGATCCCCAGGCAGTATCTAGATCGTAGAGTACTGGATACCAAATTTCTCCATCGTAGGTTACTAATAACATATTTTTAGCGACGTTATCACATAGCAAACCATACTGTGTTAAAACATAATAATTTAGGACGGCATCAAGATTAAAATAAGATGAAAATTGTTCTTTAAATTCTTGATCTGAACTATTGATAACAAAGCGAATAACACGATTTAATTTTTCTAACGTTGCTTCATTTTCTTCGCCCACTTCTAGTGCCCAACTACTATTTAAATCTTTTGCTTCTTCTTTAAAACAAGCTGCATTTGACCAATCTTCGGCGGATAAGACGATATGATTTGGATTATTCTCATCCATGTTGAATTGCCATGCACCTTTTGGAATATTTAATGTGTATAATCCTAAGAATTCATCGTTTAAGTAGATTTCAATCGGAAAACCATCGATTGTACCATTATGAGGTGTGTCGTTTAGTAAGTTATACTTTTGCTCTACTTCTTGAACAAGACGTGCCGTTACAATATTACGTGCATGGGTTTTATCAATCCAATTTGCTTTTAAACAATATTTTGATTGAGCACCCCATCCAAAATCAACTTTTTGTTGATTCGTTAAATCTTCATCTTGGTAGAATTCAATATTGTAGTTCTTTTTTTCATAATCTAATGAGGAATGTCCCTGTAATTTAATTTTTGCATAGCCTTCCAAGTTTATGGAATCACTCGTATAACGAATGGTTACTTTGGTATTGTCTTTTTTTGTTTTTAAGGAAGATAGATCCCCTTCGAAATAAAGTTTAGGCAAGGCTTTTGCATACGTTGGTAATGGAATTAGTAACAATCCTCCAAGAATAATAATAAACATCCATTTTTTCATATTGACTTCTCCTTTTTATAAACGTTAATTATTATAACAAATTAAAAAAATATCCACAAGTATAGTGGATAATTTTTTATTCGTGGAAACAACTTCTTCCAATAAATTCTCTTAGTATCGAATCATCTGGAATATCTTCGGATGGAATTGGTAAAAAGACCCGTAATACATTAATAAGTCTTTTGGCTTCTTCGTAATAAGGAGAAGTAGCATCCACTGAATATAATAATGGTTCGGCATACGTCTTTAAAACACCTAATTCATAAATCAAGGCCGTATTAAAGGTAAAGTCCGCATCATCTTGATATGGGAATATGTATTTTTCTTCTCCAGTTCTCACTTTAGACCATATTTTAAGCGTATCTTCGACTTTGTAACCTCTTGTCTTATTATCTCGAACAATTCTTCTTAACAAGCGGTTATCGGTCGTCGCGACACGATTTTGATTATCGAGACTCAAAGCGGTAAGTGGTGAAAGATAGATTTTACATTTTTGATATTTTGGAATATCCGTCAAGATATTCGAATTTAGGCCATGAATTCCTTCGATTAAAAGCAATTCATTTTCTCCTAACTTTATTTTATTTTTATATTCTTTCATTCCAATTAAGAAATTAAATGTTGGAACAGTTACTTCTTCCCCATTTAAAAGATCTTTCATTTGTTGATTGAAGAGATCTAAATCGACGGCTTCTAGGCATTCAAAATCGGGTTCTCCATCTGGTCCGATTGGTGTTTCTCCTCGTTCTTTAAAATAGTCGTCCATCGAAATTGGAATTGGATTCATGCCAAAACTACGTAAATACATCGAAAGTTTCCGTGTCGTTGTCGTCTTTCCCGAAGAAGAAGGACCGGCAATGAGTATTATTTTAATTTCTTTTCTCTTTTCTTCGATATGGCGGGCAATTTCGAGTAATTTTTGGTTTTGAAGGGTTTCATCGATGCGAATAATATCACTAATAGTTCCCTGGGATACAATTTTATTTAATTCACTTACGTTTTCTAAGTGCATCACTTTTTCCCAAGCACGGTATTCTTTAAATAACGTAAATATTTTTTCGCGATGTTGATAAGGCTTAATGCCTTCTTTGATATACACCGTAGGATAACGTAAGACAAGTCCATGTTCATTTAAATAGGTTAGTTCAAAATATGCTAACTGTTTTGTATTAATTGGCATCAAACTATAGAAATAACTGTAGAGGTTTCCTAATTTATAAAGTGTGACATAGGTATTTGTATTATATTTCATGATGTCGGCTTTCGCTTTATCTCCTATGCTTTCAAAATAGTTAATAGCATCGATTCGCGTTACATTCATCTTTGTAATAGCCATTTCTTTTTCGGATATTTCATGCATCTTAGCTTCTAATTGGGCAACTTTTTCTTCGGTTAAAGTCTCCGTTGTTTCCATATAAAGTCCTTTGTCAATCGAATGTAAGACACGGAAGTTAGTTTTTGAACCAAACACTTCTTTTCCGGCATAAATTGTTAAAAAGATTAGACCATTTAAATAAATTCGATTCGCGGTCCGATCTTTTAAATCGAAGAACTCGATGGTACTATCTTTATTTATAGTCGTACTTAATTCTTTGTAGACTCCATCTTCTTTCGCAATAATAATTGGATAAGCAAAGTCTTTTTGATAAGATTTGCTCACCTCTAAAAGCGTAGTTCCCTTTCCTACTTCGACCGTTTCATCCTTTATTTTTACTTTCAAGTTCTCCATCATATCCGACACCTTCTTATTCTACTATATGCTCATTGTATCATAAATAAGCCGAAAAAAAAAGAGGATGTCGAGAGCGAATTATTGTCGACTTTCTTTTCTTTTTGTACTTTTCTCATCGTATAAAATGAATTCTTTTTTCTTACTATAATAATAGGTGATAAAAATGAACTTAGTGCCGATGGTCGTGGAAAGAGAAAGTAATGGAGAACGAAGTTACGATATTTTTTCTCAACTTTTAAAGAATCGGATTGTTATGTTAAGTGGGGAAATTAATGATGATATGGCAAATTTGGTCGTGGCTCAACTTTTGTACTTAGATTCGCTCAATCACGATACGATTTCACTTTATATTAATTCTCCCGGAGGCGTTATCACGGCCGGAATGGCTATTCTCGATACAATGAATTTTATTCAAAGTGATGTTTCCACTATTTGTATTGGCATGGCTGCAAGTATGGCTGCCTTTCTCTTATCTTGTGGCAGTAAAGGAAAACGTTATGCCCTTCCCAATGCCGAAGTGATGATTCATCAACCGTTAGGAGGAGCTCAAGGTCAAGCGACGGAAATACAAATCGCGGCAGAACATATTTTAAAAATGAAAAAAAGACTCAATCAACTACTTGCTCAAAATACAGGGCAATCGCTCGAACAAATTGAACAAGATACGGAACGGGATTATTTTCTCGATGCAAAGGAAGCTAAAACTTACGGTCTCATCGATGAAATCATAACAAAAAGGTAGATTGCTACCTTTTATTTTTTGGAATCTTTAAGTCGTTGCACTAATTCTTTAATCTTACGGAAGCGATGATTAAGTCCTGATTTGGTTATTTTATTTCCTGTCTCCAAAGAAATAATCTCGCTTAATTCAAGTAGGGAACTTTCGGGATATTTTAAACGGTAGTTGGCAGCTTCTTTGGTCTTATCATCCAAAAGATCTAAACCCACTTCATCTATTAAGTACTGTATATCTTCGACTTGTCTCGTCGCAGTTTCAATCGTTTTATCGATATTTGCTTGTTCACAGTTATTCAAACGATTCGCCATATTTTTATGATCGCGATAGATACGTATATCTTCGTAGTAGAGCAAGGCACTCGTCGCCTTAATAATTCTTAAAAAGTCTCCAATTTTTTCAGCTTCTTTCACATAGAGCATATATCCTTTGTCGCGCGTCAATATTTTACTATTCAAATCAAAGTTGTTTAGTAGATCTTGATCAAACTCTGCTTCCTCTCTTGTATCAATAGAAAATTCTAGATGATATCGCGAAGTTTTTGGATCATTAATACTTCCTTTGGCTAGAAAGAGTCCACGTAAATACGCTCGTTGGTCTTCGATTGTACTTACCATATAATCTTGTGGTTCTACTAGATAATAGCCTCGTTCACTGATTACTGAAAGATCTTTTAAAATTAAATCCATCTTTTCATGTAAGGTCATAATATAGAGGTTATTTTTGGCAAAGTTATTATTTTTTCTTTTTTCAATTTGTAACGTCACTTGATAGGTATCTTTTAAGAGTTGAAATAAATATTTTGCGACCGTACTATTTTCCGTAATCAATTCAATTCGATCCGTCGTATAAATGGCGTTATTTCGAAAGAATGCCGAAAGTAATGCCAATTTTTCTGACTGGGTGGAATCGATTCGCGTTAATTCGTTCTTAATAGTGGTCGAAAAAGACATCGCCTTCACCTCTTTCGGATTAATTATAACAAAAAAAATAGCATTTGGCTATTTCTTAATAAATTAAAAAGATAAAGCATCCTACTACGATGGTTCCAATAAATAGATAAATCGATAAATATAAATTTAATTTTTGGTTTCTTACGGCTTTGGGATTGGTTTTATCGATCTTTTTATTTTTAAGTAAATAATTTACGAGAAAGGCAATTCCTAATAAAAGTAAAACAACCGTTAAACCAATTAAAAATGGTTTCATTAATGTCATCGTTACACCTCTTTACTCTTTTTTAATTATAACGTATTATCTTTTTTTAATCAACTGATAATGTGGTTCTAATTTCGATGGTTCTTTCGCATGGGAACTCATTAAGAATAATTGATAATAGAGTTCTTTTTCTAATTTAAGGGGATTATTTCCTTCTAAATCAAAGTAATCTTGATGTTTTTCTAACCATTTTTTAGATACGATAGTACGATAATAATGTTCTAATTTATTTAAGGACATAGACATCGGTAAGTCAAGTGTTTCAAAAAGTGGATACAAGGAAATATTATGTTCAATTTGAAAGTTTGGATCCGTTTCTTGATAATCTTCTTTACTCGTTCCAATGGGATAGTAGACGTTTTGATAAAGTAAATCCGAACCAAACTGATCTTTTTCTTCAAATAGAATACTACGACAGATTTGTGAACCAAAAATAGGTTTTATTCTTCCTAATCTTTTATAGATTTCAAAAGGGTCTCCTTTACCATACAAAATAAGTGATTTGTTGTTTTTTACAACGAGTCCAAGATGAACTTTTTCGATGTCAATATTTTTTGATAAAGAAAACCACATACTTTTATCCTACCCTCTTTACTTCTTACTATTTTTATTGTATCTTGTTTTTATTTTTATGTAAACCTTAACTTCGTTCAATAATGGTAGTAGCTACTTTTGCACCATCGGCTGTAGCAGTTACAATCTGATAGAGTCCTTTTTGCGTCACATCTCCGATTGCAAAGAGATTCGGTATTTTCGTTTCCCCATATTCGTCTACTTGAATATAGCCTTTTTCATCTAAAATATTAAAGTTTTTAATACACTCGGTATTCGGTTGTTGGCCAATGTAAATAAAGCAAGCATCGGTTTTTAATAGGGAACGTTCTTCCGCTTTCGGATTGTATATTTCGATAGCTCCTAATTTATTTTCTTCTTCGATAAATCTTTTCGGAATGGTATTGTATAAGACTTTTATATTGCCTATTAGTTTTATTTTATCTTGTAGATATTGTGGTGCTCGCAATGTTTCTCCACGATTCAAAATGGTTACTTCTTCGCAAATGGCAGCTAGATAGAGCGCTTCTTCGAGGGCACTAGCACCTCCTCCGACCACAGTAACTTTTTTATTTTTATAAAGCGGTCCATCACATATGGCACACCAACTGATACCACGCCCTTGAAGTTTATCTTCGTTTTCAATATTTAATTTTTTAGGACTTCTCCCGGTCGCTACGATGACGTATTTGCAATTAAGAATCTCATTTGTCGTTACGACACGCATCGCATTTTCTTGGACTACGACTGTTTCGACATCGCCATAACGGTACTCGGCTCCAATTTTTTGAATTTGATGAAGCATATTTTCTGCTAGTTCTGGTCCTGTAATCGACTCGATTCCTGGATAATTTTCAATCGTCGAAGTACGATTAATTTGACCACCGGGCATCTCTTTTTCTAAAATACATACCTTTTTATTGGCTCTTTTTAAATAAAGAGCAGCGGTCATACCTGCTACCCCTGCCCCTATAATTATCACATCAAAATCTAATTGCATCTTCATCCGACTCCTTGTATAGATTGTCGAAACGTGTTCCCTTTTTCGAGAATATAAAGATTAAAATACCTACGACAAAAAGGATGACCGATACGACTTGTGCCACACGAAGTGGTCCTAACATTAAACTATCCGTACGCATTCCTTCGATAAAGAAACGTCCGAGCGAATACCACATTAGGTAGAATCCAGTGAGTTGTCCTGTTTTTAAATATTTATATTTTCTTAACATTAAAATGGCAATAAAACCAACTAAATTCCAAATTGATTCATATAAGAAAGTCGGTTGACGATAGAAACCATCAATATTCATTCCTTCGACAATGGCATCGGGAATTCCCATTCCTTGAAGGGCTTCTTTGGTCGTTACCGCACCAAAAGCCTCATGATTAAAGAAGTTTCCCCAACGGCCAATGGCTTGTCCAATCAATAAACCAGGGGCAATGATATCTAACGTCTTCATTGTTTTAGCCTTATATTTATGAGTGTAATAAAGAATCCATAAGAATCCAGCTAAAATTCCACCATGAATGGCAAGTCCACCATTCCAAATTTCAAGTATCTCAATCGGATATTTTACATAGTAATCCCAGTTAAATGCAACATAGTAAAGTCTTGCGCCAATTAAACCGAAGATAATTCCATAAAACAAAAGATTGATAAAATAGTCTTCATTGATCTTCTGTCTTCGAATTTCTCGATAAATCACTCCACATCCTACTAAAACGGCTAGCATAATAAAAAGGGAATACCAATAAATTTGAATAAAACCCAAGTCGAGTGCAATTCCTCTATTCATGTTTTTTCATCCTCCTCATCAATGGTTTAATCAATATTTCATCGATTAGAATGTTCATTACGGATATTAATATTGCAATAAAGAAAGCAATCCATAAATTAGTAAGTTCAAAGTGTTCCAGTAAAATCCAATCGGTTAACTTTAAAATAATTACATTTAATACAGGATAAAAGAGTCCTAACGTCAGTCCTGTAATCGGTAGGGTTAAAGCAAATAAAATCGGTTTAATCGTTCGATTTAATATGTAGATAATTACTACCGCAACCAGTGCATAGATTCCATAATAATTAAGATCGATATAGAGGGATTTAAAACAACAAGATACGAATGCTAACACGAGTGCATAACAAATCATCGTAATTACCCATTCGAAGATGCATATCGGAATACTTTTCTTTTTTGTAACTGCTATTTTTTCATCCATGTTTCTCACCTATAGCACTTTCTTTAGGAATTGTCCTGTATAAGATTCTTTTACTTTACTTACTTGTTCAGGAGTACCGGTCGTTACGACGGTTCCTCCTCCGTCTCCCCCTTCTGGACCTAAGTCGATAATATAATCGGCTACTTTGATAACATCGAGGTTGTGTTCAATGATGACTACTGTATCTTTATTATCTACTATTTTCTCAAATATTGCAAGTAATCTTTTAATGTCTTCCGAATGTAATCCAGTCGTCGGCTCATCCAAAACAAAGAGTGATTTTCCGGTAGGCCGTTTTTGTAACTCTTTTGCAAGTTTTACTCGTCCAGCTTCTCCTCCAGACAATGTCGTAGCACTTTGTCCTAATTTAATATATCCAATTCCAACATCTTCTAGTACTTGTAATTTATTTTTAATTCGAGGTACATTTTCAAAGAATTTAAGGGCTTCCGTAACACGGAGATCGAGGACATCGGCAATATTTTTTCCTTTATATTTAATCGATAGGGTCTCTTGGTTATATCTTGTTCCATGACACACTTCACAAGGAATATAAACATCCGGTAAAAAGTGCATTTCGATTTTTTTAACGCCATCTCCATGACAGGCTTCACATCTTCCTCCTTTTACATTAAAAGAGAAACGATCTTTTCCATAGCCTAACATTTTTGCTTCTTTCGTATTTGTAAAAAGATCTCTTATTTCATCAAATACGCCCGTATAGGTAGCGGGGTTACTGCGTGGGGTTCTACCGATTGGATTTTGTGTAATTTCAACAATTTTATCAATATTTTCCAATCCTTTAATCGATTTGTATTTACCTGGTTTAATTTTCGATTTATATACTTTTACTTTAGTCGCTTTGCAAAGTACTTCCGTGATTAGACTACTTTTTCCACTTCCCGATACACCGGTTACACAAGTGATGGTGCCAAGGGGAATCGTAACATCAATTTTTTTAAGGTTGTTCTCTTCGGCTCCTTTAATTTCAATCTTCTTTCCTGTTCCTTTTCTTCTTTTTGAAGGAACTTCAATCTTTTCTTTTCCCGATAAGTATCTTCCGGTAATACTATTTTCGTTTTGCATCACTTCTTCAGGTGTTCCTTTGGCAACAATTTCGCCTCCGTATTCTCCAGCACCCGGACCCACATCGACTAAATAGTCACTCGCTAACATCGTGTCGGTATCGTGTTCGACTACAATTAATGTATTCCCTAAATCACGCATTTCTTTTAAGGAAGCGATTAATTTTTCATTATCTCGTTGATGAAGTCCAATCGATGGTTCGTCGAGGACATAGAGCACACCTGTTAACTTCGAGCCAATTTGAGTTGCTAATCGGATTCGTTGTGCTTCTCCCCCTGAAAGCGTTCCAGCAGAACGACTGAGTGTTAAATATTCGAGTCCTACATTTGATAAGAATTCAAGACGCGATTTTATTTCTTTAATTAGAAGATCTGCGATCTCTTTTTGCGAAGGCGTTAATTTTAAATGATCGAAAAAATGATTTAAGTCTTTAATACTCATACACGTTACTTCGTAGATGTTTTTTCCACCCACTAAAACGGATAAGACATCATCTTTCAATCTCGAACCGTGACAAGTTTCACAAACATTTTCAATCATGTAGTTTTCTAACCATTCGCGAATCCAAGTCGAAGAAGTTTCCATATATCTTCGTTCCAAGTTATTAATAATACCTTCGTAGTAATCTGTACTGTTATAAAGGTTTCCACTTTTTGAATTATAACGGAAATGAATCGGTTCATCACTTCCGTATAGAATATATTCTTGTTGTTTTGAAGGAAGTTTATCAAAGGCTTTATTCATATCGATTTTATAATGTTTGCAAAGACATTCTAGTCGTTTAAAATCGAGTGCTTCTGGATCATCCGTCAATGTCTTGATAGCTCCTTTATTTAAAGACTTGGAACCATCCGGTACCACTAAATCGGGATCCATTTTTAGTTTCACACCGAGTCCTTTACAATCGGGACAAGCACCAAAAGGAGCATTAAAACTAAACATCCGTGGTTCTAATTCCGGTAAAGAAAAATCACAGTATGGACAAGCAAAGTTTTCAGAAAAGACCACTTCTTTATCACCGACAAAATCGATTACGACTTTCCCTTTTGAAAGTTTAATTGCATTTTCGACTGATTCGGCTAAACGCATACGACTATCTTCTTTTAGAACAATTCGGTCGATTACGACATCAATATTATCTTTTTTATTTTTCTCTAAAGTGACCTCTTCGCTTAAATCGATCATTTCGCCATTGATACGTACTCGGATATATCCTTCACTGCGTAAAGTTTCTAAAAGATCTTTATGCGTTCCTTTTTCGCCATGCACTACCGGTGATAAAACAATTAACTTTGTTCCTACTTCACGTTCCATAATCTTATTTACAATTTCATCGACGCTTTGAGAAGTAATTGGAATATGATGATTTGGACAGAAAGGGGTTCCAATTCGAGCAAACAAAAGACGAAGATAATCATAAATCTCAGTCACTGTTCCCACGGTCGAACGTGGGTTCTTCGAAGTCGTCTTTTGATCGATACTAATCGAAGGTGACAATCCTTCAATCGAATCGACATCCGGTTTTTCCGTGCCCCCTAAAAACTGTCTCGCATAGGCAGATAAACTTTCGACATAACGACGTTGTCCTTCGGCATAAATCGTATCAAAAGCTAAACTACTTTTTCCACTTCCCGATACTCCGGTCATCACAATTAATTTATTCTTTGGTAACTCTATATCCACATTTTTTAGATTGTTTTCACGAGCTCCTTTTACTATGATTTTATCCATTTAAATCACCTGTTCTCTATTATACCACTTTCTTTTGTTTTGTGGTTTCTTTTTTAGTATATCATATCGAACTATTGTTTGTAATTCTTTTCAAAAAGAAAAACACTTGACGTGTTAGGCTATAAAACGATTTCTTCTGGCTTGATAACGCATTACTTTTGGTTTCTCTTTTGGTTTTTCTCTTTCTTCTTCGAATAGATACTGTTTGGTATCGGTTGGTTCAAGGGTAGGTTCCGGTTTAGTTTCTTCTCTTACGACGATAAAGGTTGCTTCTTTATTTTGATTTACTTTTTGTAAAACTTGATCGAGTTCACGAATCGTAATCCATTTCCCTCTTTTATTAGCTTCGATAGTTTCACTTAAGGGTTTCATCGTTTTTATATAATGATATCCTACATTCGTACGAACGGGAACATAGATAGGTGTCGGATGAAATTTATCTTTCACTTCTTGAAAGGCAATTACTTTATCTTCCATTTCCTCTTCCATGTATTCAATCCATCCGAGGTAAAGTTCTTTAATTTGATATCTTCTTTTTGTCATACGGATTCCCCCTAAACATCTCTTATACAGAGTCTTTTACTATAGCATACTTTTTTACTTTTGTCCACACAAAAAAAGCAATTCCTTGCTTTTTAATTCGTCTCTTTCTTTTTTTCTAAGATTCTTTGAAAAAGTTCTTCGCGATCAATTTGAACTGTTTCTAATGGCATTACTGCATTGGTTCCTTTAATTACTACTTGATAAATAGTCTTTCCATTATGGTCTTCAAACTGACAATAAAGCATTCCTTGATCGGTCGTTGGTTTTTTCTCTAAATAAATTTCTTTCATGAAAGGACATAACTCTTCTTCTTTTAATTCTTGTTCTAATTTTAAATACGGATCTTCTTCTTGTTTTTGTTCTTCTACGGGTGGATTATTTTGATTTCTTATATAAAGTACACTTCCTAATAAAATAAGAATTACGCCTATTAATGCAAGTTCCACGATTCCATTTTTCTTCATATAACTCCTCTTTTCTAAAAACGATTCTTATAAGTACATTTTAAGCATAAAGTTTCCGTTATTTTTCTTTGTTCAAAACCTTTTCTTAATTTTAGAAAACGTTCACTGGAAAGTATTTTTACAAGCGGTGTTTTAAAAATGTTTCCTAAATTAATAACTCCTTCTCCATCTAAACAACAAGGTACTACACTTCCATCGGAGAGAATTGCAATGTGACTTTTTCCTCCGAAGCAGTATCCTTCGGTAGAATTTTCTCCTTTTTCATCCGGCCATTCAAAGCGTTTTGCCTTATCGATGTAACAATGGGCATTTATTTTAACATTTTGATGTGTTTTTACTTCTTCCACAAATTCGTTCTCTAATTTGTAATGTTCTTTCATTTTTTCTACGATATCTACTATTTTTGAATTATTTTCTCCGTCTTTTAATGTCCAAAAACGATAGATGATTGTTATTTTTTCGGGCAATGAGTCAACGGTTTGAAAGATTTTAGTTAAATAAGCAGGATCTTTTTGTTCACAGTGCAAAGAGATATAAAGATGAGTTAAACAAGGATGATTTTTTAATTTCGGACCTTGCGTTGCAAGTAAAGTTCCATTCGTCGTAATGCTTACTTTCATGTTTTTTTCATCGCAGCAAGAAAGAATCTGATCGAGGTATGGATGTAGTAACGGTTCTCCTTTTACATGGAGATAAATATGATTGGTAAAGGGCTTTATTTCGTTTAATACTGTTTGGAATTCTTCCACAGTCATTTCTTTTAAAGGACGTTTTGACTTTGCACAAAAAGAACAATTTAAATTACAACGATTAGTAATTTCAACATAAATTCTTTTAAACTTCATAAAAATTACTCACTTTTTAATTCGAACAGTAAATCACGTAACTCCATGGCTCTTTCAAAATCTAAATTCTTGGCTGCAGCACGCATCTCTTGCTCAATTCGATCGATCATTAACTCTCGATCTTGTTTATTTACTTTTTCTTTCTTCTTCTTTTCGTTTCCGTGATCCACATTGCTAATTAATTCATGAATTTCTTTCGTAATCGTCGTTGGCGTAATACCATGTGCTTGGTTATAGGCTTCTTGAATACTACGACGACGTTTAGTTTCCGTAATAGCATAATCCATACTATCAGTCATTTTATCCGCATAAAGAATACATTTTCCATGCGCATTACGGGCACAACGTCCTATCGTTTGAATGAGACTTCTACCACTTCGTAAGAAACCTTCTTTATCCGCATCGAGGATGGCAATTAAACTTACTTCTGGAATATCGATTCCTTCTCTTAATAGGTTAATTCCAACAACACAATCATATTTACCCAATCGTAAATCGCGAATAATTTGTAATCTTTCTAGGGTTTTTACCTCGGTATGAAGATAGGCTACTTTAATATCTAATTCTTTTAAGTAAGCCGTTAATTCTTCGGCCATACGAATTGTTAAAGTGGTAATTAAAGTTCGTTCATTCTTTTCGATTCGGTCTTTAATCTCGCCAATTAAATCATCGATTTGACCTTCGGAAGGACGTACTTCGATTAAAGGATCGAGTAATCCCGTCGGACGAATAATCTGTTCTGTAAATTTTCCTTTCGTTAAAGCAAGTTCGTAATCACCCGGAGTTGCCGAAACATAAATTACTTGATTTTGTTTTTGTTCAAACTCGTCGAACTTTAAAGGACGATTATCAAGGGCACTCGGAAGACGGAAGCCATATTCGACGAGATTCATTTTACGAGCTCGGTCGCCATTATACATTCCTCTTACTTGAGGAACCGTTACATGGGATTCATCGATTACCATTAGGAAATCTTTCGGAAAGAAATCCATTAATGTCGTCGGAGTCTCGCCTTCTTTTCGCCCTGCCATATGTCGTGAATAGTTTTCAATTCCATGACAGAAACCCGTCTCTTCTAACATTTCTAAATCGTAATTCGTACGTTGTTCTAATCGTTCTGCTTCGAGTAGTTTATTATTTTCTTTAAAATAAGCAAGCCGATCTGTTAACTCTTCACGGATAGTTTTAATGGCGGCCTTTAATTTTTCATCACTCGTTACAAAGTGACTAGCTGGAAAAATGCTCACTGTTTTTTTATTTGTTAAAATAGCTCCCGTTAACGTATCAACTTCACTGATACGATCTACTTCATCGCCAAAAAATTCAATTCGTAGACCTTTGCTACTTTCGTTGGTAGGAATTATTTCTAAAACGTCTCCTCTTACACGAAAGCTACCTCTTTTAAAGTCATAATCATTTCGCTCGTATAGCATTTCGACTAATTTTGTTAAGACCACATTTCGGTCGATGGTATCTCCTACCGTTAATGTAAGCATTTTATTGCGGTATTCTTCTACTTCTCCTATACCATAAATACAAGAGACACTTGCGACTACAATCACATCATCATAAGTAAGTAGAGCTGATGTTGCCATGTGCCGTAATTCATCAATTTCATCGTTAATAGAAGAATCTTTTTCAATATAGGTATCGGTCGATGGAACATAAGCTTCGGGTTGATAATAGTCGTAATAAGAGACGAAATAACAGACATGGTTATTGGGAAATAGTTCTTTTAATTCGCCATAAAGTTGTCCTGCTAATGTTTTATTGTGTGCAAGGACCAAAGTCGGTTTGTTGACTCTTTGAATAACGTTTGCAATCGTAAATGTTTTACCGGTTCCCGTCGCTCCAAGTAAAACTTGATATTTCTTTCCTTCATTAATACCATCCACCAATTCATCGATCGCTTTCGGTTGATCGCCATTCGGTTGATATTTCGATACTAATTGAAACATTTTATCCCTCCTTGCACCTAAATTCTCTTCTATTTTAACACGCTTTTATAGACAAAACAAGGAAGATACCTTTCTTCCTTGTCCTTTTTAAAAATTATTTTTCTTCTTGGGAACTACTCCATAAATAAACTAGTTTTTCTACTAATTGATCTGGAACATCTCCTTGTATTATCTTTCGATGGAATATTTCAACTTTGCAGTTTTATCTATATCTTTTTATTATGTCGACTAAAAGGCAATTAAAAAAACAAGTTTATTATATTTACTTGTTTTTATAGTTCTTCTATATCGAGTGCTTTTTTTGGTGGTCCAGGATGAAAATAACGTCTTACTTCTCTCTTTAAATCTGGAAAATCTTGGTCTTCAGGTTCTAAATAATCGATAATGACCGGTTGCGGAGTCTTTAGTTGTTCTTTCATTAAAGCGTACATTCTTTGAAAAACACGAGCCGCCGGAGAAAGGGTATTAAGTTCTTCAAAAATAGGTGTATTTACTGTTAACGTTCCCATCGCTTTCTTTTGATCGAGTATTTTTGTCTCTTCGTCGGTCATTATTAAAATAAGTGGTTGATGTTCTCTTAAACGTTCAAAATCTTCTTGGGTATAATCATTTAACGCTTTTTGTAATTCTTGAACCGAGCGAAAATAACCTTCTTTTCCATTTTCATATTGCACAATAATGGCTTGTTGATTCGTAGGATCTAGTAAAGCTTGGTTCTTTTCCGCAATGGTAGATGATTCCGACAATCCACTATGGGAAGTAAGCGCAATTTGGTAACCAATTATTTTATCCATAGCACTACTCCTTTCACTACTTTCTACAATCTATTACTAGCGTTATTATATCAAAAAAAGTACTTTTCAACAATGGATTTACGTTCAAAAAATTATTCTCTTTCTAAAATTCCGTTTAGAACGATTGTTTTATCTTGAAAAAAGGTGTTCTCCATATAGAAAAATTGTTTTTTATTAAAAAAATAACGAGCAAAGTAAAGATCTTTCACATGGTAATGATAACCTCTTTTTCTTAAATAATGACAGGTATATACCTTACAGGCAATATTTTTTATAGCACATCCTTTTCCTTCAACATAGTATTTACAAAGTTCTTTTTTGCGGTAACTGTAGCAACAGCCATTTTGATAGGTATCTTTGATGGTTCCTTGATCAATCATACTTTGTCTTCTTTTACAAATACCACAAGAAAAAGCACAAATATTTTTTTCTTTAAATTCTTGATCAAAATAGTCACAAATTAAGTCGTAGAGATAACGGTATCGTTCTCTTTTTTCTAGATGAAGTAATTGATCGATTAATGCCATTTTTTGATCGATATCAGGAGTGTTTTGTTTAAGAAGATAACGATAAGTTTTTTTTCTAATTTGTTCTTCTTTTTTATTAAGATGCTTTGTTTTTTCCATTTTATTTTTCCTCATTTTCTAAATATATTATACCATATCTTTTTTGTGTTATAATAATACGAAAAGGAGGCGCCTATGGATTATTTAAGTAATAAATATTTACCGGAATTATTTTATCTAATTCCTACCGAGGAAATACTTCCTGGGAATTTAGAACCGTATCATAAAATCCTGCGGGAAATTGTTTATCAAACACAGTACAATCGGTCGCTAAGAAATATTATTTTTTCATTGGCCGTTTCTCAACACGATTTAGTGACCATCAGTGATTGTGTTAAAAGACAAGAAATAGACCGTTTAAATATGGCCTCTTATCAAGAATTATTAAAGAAATCGCTTGCCCATTTTGATTTAAATTCCCCTGTTTTAGTTCATTTTATTGAAATTGTTAAAAATAATACCTCTACTGATCCGCTTTATTCGATTTGTGATTTACTTAACTTTCTCTCTCAAGATTATGTAAAACCGTATCATTTTGATCATACGCATTCCCTTGATTTTTCAACTTCGATGATTACCTCTTTTCGAGAATATATCCAAGATGATCTTATCGGTTTATCAGACTTTGAGATGTTAAAAACTTTAAATCCAGGATTAGGTGCCTTTTACTGTATCAATTATGATGCTATGTACCGGGTAGCACATCTTTTTAAAAAGACAAGAGAAGAAAGTCATGTTCATTATTTTCAGGATAATTTAGCGGCCTTTCTTTTATTAAGTTCTCAAACTAAAAATGTTCCTTTTAAGTATTATCATCTTTTAATCGATGATCTTTGTGAAAAGTATGAAGAAGCGGAAGATATCGACCCAGAAATACGAAAAGTGAATTCTCATTGCTTAAATGATACATCTTTAATTCAATCTTATATCGATCTAAAAAGAAAAGAAGAAAAAGTGAAACAAAAAAGAAAATAAAATATCCACAAAAGCTGTGGATATTTTATTTTTGTAATAATTTATAATTTTTTTCGATTTGGTCTCGCGTACGTTCCATATCAACAATATTATCTAAATGGAGGTGTTCCATAGCTCGATTAAAGTCACCTATTAAATCGTTTCCTTGGATTCCCATACTCGAAGGTTGATCGAAATAGATATCTTTTTTATCAAACTTAAGCGCTTCTCGAACAAATTCTTGAGAGCAGACCGAACCGTAAGTACTTCCCCAATAGGTCTCGACATCTAAGGTTTCTAAAACACGGAAGAGGATTCTTCTTAAAAATTCAACTTTACAAGAAGTTTGATAAAGTGCTTCCATATTCGTTCTTCCACCATGTTTCTTTATTTTTATAATAGTATAAGAAAGTTCATCACTATGACGACTAAATTCAAAAGTATTAAAATCGACATTGTATCCACTTTTTTCGAGGGCTTGAATCAAGTTTGCCATGATAATTGTGCGATTAAATAACTGTTTTTTGGTGGTTGCGGCGTGGTACGATAAAGTGGCATTTACTTTCACAAATTTGGCTTTTTGTATGCGTTCTTCCGACTCGTAACAAAGCGGTGCTCCAGCGATATAATCCGGAATGATTAAATGTCCTCCCGTAACGGTTTTTACAGTTTCATACTTATGAATCTTTTGTAATTTAGCGGTTCCTAATTTTTTTTGAATACTTAAGAATTCTTGATATTCTTCATCGAAAGGACGGACTAAATCTTCGACGGCTTCTCTATAACTTTTTCCAGAATGATTAAAATCGTTCGTTTCACTCGCTAAAGAATGAAAGGCCATTCGATTAGTAGGAGGATCACTTTTTAGATATTCGTAAAGGGCATTAAGGGAATTAAAACGAGATAAATACAATTGATAAATTTTACCTCCTACCGTTATCTGATACGGAGGAAAAATACAATCTTCATGCGTTAAATGATTATTTGGATATTTGCCCATCTTCTCACCTACTTTGTTCTTGTTTTCTTCCTTTTTGACAGTTTAAAATGAATTTCTTCGCGAGATATTTTTCACTTGCTCCCGCTAGATTGCTCGGCTCTTTCAATTCTCCAATCGAACCGGTAATATCGTAAAACTTACGGAATTCTCTTTCTAAGTGACTTAAATAATCGACATCTTTAGTCTGAATAAATTTTTGACGCATTATTTCATCGACACTTTTACTGTTGTTCGAAATATATTTGGCAATGGCTTCGGCATCTCTTGTCGTACCAATTCCAGCAGCACTGTCTTTTCCTTGAACTTTGGCCCACGAATCACAGGCTTTCCGGAAATTGATAAACAATTGATACCAACTGTCATATTCTCTAAAGATGCGTTTTTCGACTTGATTATCGTATGTAAAACGAATCGGTGTCATACGTTCCAAAACTGCTTCATCGAGTTTCGCACGGGCTGAAAACTCTTCATTTTCTCCTTCGCCATTCGTGTTTCCTGCACTTATCATACGGAAGTTAGGATTCATCGTGACGGTCATGTCTTCGCCAAAGGTCGTGTAGTGTGGTTTATTCGGATCGTTTAATGTTTTTAGTAATCCCGAATAAAGTCCATTTAAGACTACCTGCGTATCACTATTCCCATTATCAAACTCATCTAATCCAAGCATTTTTCCATACGCAACGGAAACAAAGGCCGGCGTTGCTCGATAACGACCATGCGGATCATTATATCCCATGACGCTATAGGTATTGGTTATTTTACCATTATCAACATAATCGATTCCTAGTAATTCTGCCGTTTGCTCCATCAAGTAAGATTTTCCACATCCCGATGGACCCCATAAATAGACCCAATCGCCTTCCATGACACAGCGAAGTACTTCGTCGGTCAATTCGTGGAAAAGTTCTCCTTTTTCCATTCTTTGTTTCTTTTCTTCCATAATCTTTTCATATCTTTGATGGAATGGAATTGATGGATCAAAAGCGGGTAAAAAGCCTTTAACCACTCCACTTTTTGGAACAATTACATTCGGTCCCATCGGGACAATTAAACGACTACTTCCAGGTAAATAAACGGTATTTTGATTTTCTTCTTTTATCTTTTGTTGATAAGCTGCACTCGCTTCTACCGTCTCTTCACTAGTAGGCGTTATCGTTACCGTTTGTTTTTGCAAATCGTTCAAACGCGACAAGATATCTTTTATTTGTTCTTCTTGATCGACGGACTTTAATAATTTTTTTAAGTTCTCATCGCTCGATAAATAATCTTTTATTTTATCCATACTACTGTTGGCTGCTTCTTGTACTCTTAAAAGTTCCGAAGTTGTCGTCGTTTGCATCGTTCTTGTCGCTAGACGAATATCTCTTATTTTGGCTTGAGCATCTTCTAATAATTGGTTAAATACCTGATCACTACTTACTTTTAAGTTTTGTTGAAGTTCTATTAGGTAGGCATCTAACTTTTGGGTAATATCCTCTTGGGCTTTTTTGACCTCTTGTTTAAGGGTACTAACGGCTCCCTTAGCATAGTCAGAAATCTCTTTTTTTCCTTCTTTAATCGATTGTTTTACGACTTTAGTTCCTTCTTCCGTCATGGTCGTTAATTTACTTTGATACGTATCTATGTGATCGTGCATCGCATCCAATTTTTCCACTAAAGCTTGGGCTTTCTCGGCTTCGGAAGAAATTAAAGATAAGGTCTGTTCGCCAATCGGATAAATACCTACTCTTTTTTTAACTTCGGTAATTCGTTTCTGTTCAAATTCTTCTAAATCTCCCATTTCATTGTTCATGCCATGCATAAAGGAAACAATTTCACTTTTAAGTACTCTCGAATTGACACAATATGGACTGATATTACATGCATAGTCAATTATTAAGGCATAGTTTTCTAAAAGAACGGGATCTTCAAAAATCATTCGTACTAATTGAAGGTAATCGATTCGGTCATTAAACAAAGCATATAATTTTTTATCGAGAACATCTTCTTTAATATCGTTACTTGCATTTACAAAGTTATTAATAATCATTTCTTTGATTGGTCCATAATCGGGAGTCTCTAGTCCCTGTGGTAATAAAAATTTGACTAAATCAATCACTTTATCAAAGGTATTACTAACTTCTATTCCATCCGTATAGTTTTCTTGAATTAAGTTTAAGATTACTCTTTCTAAGAATTCATATTCAAAGAAATCGTTATTTCTTTCTTTATTGTGTACGGCGGACACATAGGCCACTAATTGTCTTTGTCCATCGTATGGAAGACGTGATGAATTAATCACCCGTATTAATTTTTTATAATCTTTTTCTTCTTGTGTTTCTTCACTAAATAATCCCATTTTACTCACCCTTTACTAGTCGCATTATTTTCGCTTTATTTAAGAGATCGCTTCCTTGCAAAATCGTCTCTTTTGGTCCAACATTAATTAATTTTTCTCGTGTGATTCCCAATATTCCTTCCGGACTTTGAACAACGTGATAAAAATAGTGGTTTTTTAACTTGCCATCATAATATCCATTTCCGGTTAATTCATCTCCCGAGAAGAGCGTTTCCACTTTATAAAGATGCTCTTGCGGATCGATAATCGTTCCTGTAATTGTTTTCTTTACTTCATCTAAAATCATCTCGGCAGCATCAATTCCCGGTGCACTATTTCGTCGATAAGTTCTTGCATAATATTCCATTCTTGAAAACTGATCAGTTAAGGATAAAAGATACATGTTTTGAATTTCAATTATTTTTTCGGTATCGGATATATCCATCGCGTCGGTCTTCACTCCATAATAAGCTCCCCAAGGTAATTGAAACCAATGGAGTACGCATTCTTCATCGAGATGAACTAAATTCATCGGAGGAGTCCCTTTTATTAAATCTTTATTTTCATAGGCGATGGGAAGGCCTTTTCGAAACGTTTCATAGACGGATTTAATCGTATCTTTCGTAATGAAATAAGTGGCTTTACTTTCAAGATCTTGCCCCGTAAGGGAAGTCTTTACTTCGATGCGATCGTATTTAAAATTAATTTGCATCGTTAAAGGTTTCCCGTCGGGATTGGTATTCCCAATTTCAAAAGTGTAGGTTCCCTCATCCAATTTATTAAATAAAATAGGGACAAAAATATCCGTTCCATTTCGTTTGGCATTTAAAATATATTGATCTCGGTATCCCATTAAGGTGTCATCAAAAGTAATCACTTGATCCGTCACTTGATAAAAACGTTCAATGTGATAACGAACGATGGGCATTAGTAGGGCTACTTCTTCCGATTGGAAAAATAAACTTCCTTCATATCCACTTTTATGTTCATAAAAACGATATATTTCATTTTTCTGTTCTAATGTTCCACTTTCTAAAATGCGTTTGGTTTTCGCATCGATATCCATCGTCGGATAGAGATGAAAAGGATCTAGCATACTATCTTCATGGACTTGATTTTTCTCATCTTGATACACTTGATTTACTTTTTTTACAAAGGTGTTAAAGTTTTTATCTTTAGCTGTTAAAGAAAGGTGTCTATGACCATCGTAAAAGACATCGAGGGCTGGGACTACCAATACTTTATGTGAGGCATCCAACATGACATCCCATATTTTAACTGATTCAAGATTACGTATATTATTAATTTGAATAAGTTCTTCTTCCATCCGATTTAACTGCATGTTCGCACCTCTTTTTGTAATGGCATATTATACTACTCGATTTGTCATAAGCCTTGTAATCGACATAACATTTTCTATTCTAACATATCTTTTTTTCTTTTCCAACAAAAAAAGAGCTCTTCGCTCTTTCAATTACTTACAAGTAAATCCTTCGTCTTCGGCAGCTTCTTTCATTTCGTTATAAGTAGGAGTTCCTTCTAAATCAGAAAACATATCACTTAGATTATCGGTAGCGATCGATCCTGTTAACGTGAAAGTTCTACCATTTCGACTTGCATTACAAGTTGCAAGTTGTCCCTCAAATGAATCGCACAAATCGTCGGCATCTAACTCTTTTAGTTCGTCTTCCGTAACAGATGATGGAGCATCTAGTTTTGCTGTTAAATCTACTTTTTGTAGTTCTGTTCCATCGGTATTAAAAGTAAAATTTAATGTCATATGGCTTTGGAAGGTATCATCTTCTCCTTCACTTGCAGTACATGTTAAAACTTTCCCATTGTTTCCACATCCCGTTAAAAGAAATAGACCACATCCTAAAATGCCTACTTTTAAGATTCCTTTTTTCATTCTCTCACCTCTTTATTATTATTTTAGCAAATAAAAAAGATTAAGAAAAGCCTTTTCTCAATCTTTATTTACAAGTGAATCCTTCCTCTTCTGCTAATTGGATGATGGCTTCTTTACTCGTAGCCGTGGTCGATCCAGGAAGTGTTTCCTCTAAATCATCTCCAGTTAATTCGACAGAAATTTTTAAAGTATTATCTTTATAAGATGCTTGGCAACTATCTACGGGTACTCCATAGGCTTCACATAATTGATCGGAAGGCATATATTGAATTAAATCTGTTATACCAAATCCAGCTAGTTCGTCGACTCCCTCCGTTAAAAGTTCTGGGAAGTCTGCTTGCATCTGCATGGCAGCACTTTCTACCTTGGTATCGTCTGCATTAAAGCGAAACAATACTTCGGCATTCACTCCAAATTCTTGAGCTGTACAATATACCGTATTTTCTTTTATTTGATTACCACATCCGGTCATCAATAAAAGTGCGCCTAAGAAAACACCTAGTTTAATTACTCCCTTTTTCACTTCTTTCACCTCTCTTATTCCTATTTTATCAAATAAATGTTTTAACGCAAATAGTTTTTTTCTTCCTCTTTTTCTTTTATTCGAAAGTTTTCTCGTTGCTATTTTAATTACTTTCCGTTATACTTCTTATAGGTGATGATGCATGAAGAAGTCGAAATATATTATTTTATTCACTTTATTTCTTTTTTTCTTAGCAGGTTGTAGCAATGAAAATCTCGTACGTTGGGAAAAAGAAGCCACCAATATACAAGCTACGGCCATTCACGATGCCAAACAATTACGAATCGTGACGAAAGAAGAAATCGAAGAAGGAATCGATTATTTAAAAGAACATCTTTTAAATCCCATTCAAGATCGGGAAGATGCCAAAAAAATAATTTATTATAGTACTTATCTTTACGAAATAGGTAATACTAATAAACTCACTCAAAATCATTTTCTTACTCAAGTTAGTCATCAAATTCAACTATATATTGTCGACTTGTATAAACAAGATGTGAAGAAAACACCTTATTTCCTTTTTACAAGAGGGGTTCAACTTAAAAGTTTACTTTTATCGATTACCGATGAAGAAGTTAATTCGTTTGTAAAGTTCTTCGAATAGAAGAACTTTTTATTAGGATAATTTGTCAAATTAAGTGCAACAATTTAAATACTCATTAAATAATTCGTTTGGTGTTTTATAGTTTAGACATT
>CANRCR010000001.1 GCA_947629165.1 uncultured Bacilli bacterium | reverse complement strand
TGTTAGAAGAAATAAAGTAAATTGCAAATAAGTCATTTTAAAAATAATATTTTATAAATTTAATCTTATTCATCCCGAATGAGATTGTAGCACAAGCTGCTATCAAAGAAAAACAAACAAAATAATAAATGATTAAAGACTGAGTTTAACTTAGTCTTTTTTTTTATTGAATTAATATATGTGATAATGTATATTTATAATAGAAAAATATATTTTAAGTAACAGTCTAAGTAATCACAAGAGGGAAGTGAAAACGATGTTAATACTGGATGTAAATAAAATAGCTAAAAATTTTGGATACGGATCGTTGTTTGAAGAAGTATCATTTACCCTTAATGACGGCGAATCACTAGCAATAGTTGGCCCGAATGGTTGTGGTAAATCAACAATATTAAAAATAATAGCCGGTTTAGAAAATTCCGATAAAGGGCAGGTAAACATAAAAAAAGGTGCAAAAATTGCATATTTAGATCAAATGTCATCCAATATCGAAGATAATAGAACTGTTTATGAAATGCTAAAAGAGGTCTTTGTCGAAATTAATACTACTGAAAAACAACTAAAAGAATATGAAAAAAGAATAAATAAAGAAAGTAATAATCAAACACTTTTAGAAAAATATTGTGCTTTAATAGAAAAATTCAATTTAATGGGTGGTTATGACATCGAATTTAAAATAAATACGATTATAAATGGTTTAGAAATAAATCCAGCTATTTTAACACAATCGTATACCACTTTATCCGGTGGTGAAAAGACATTAGTTCAATTGGCGAAAGTCTTACTGATAAAACCAGACCTGCTACTACTCGATGAACCGACGAATCATTTAGATTTAAAAAGGGTTGAATGGTTAGAATCCTATATCAAATCTTTTAAAGGTGTTTCAATAATTGTTTCTCACGATCGTTATTTTTTAGATAAAATAGCTAACCAAATTTTAGCCGTTGACGATGCTGGGATTGGTCATGTATATGCCACCAATTATTCTGGATATCTTATCCAACGTGAAATCGAATTTGAAAAAAGAATGGCCCAATATGGAGATGAGCAAGAAGCAATAAAACAACTTGAAACAAAAGCAAAGGAATTTATGAGTCTAGGTATGGCAAGAAATAGTTCTTCGCTAACTAAGCAAGGGAAAACTTTATGGGAAAGGGCTCAAAGAATGCGTAAATTAGCTATCAAAAAACCAATGGAACAAAAGAAATTAAATATGTCTTTTCAAGAACAAAATAAAACGAGTAAAAAAATTATTATTACCGATAAATTAACAGTAAAAACAAATGACGGCAAAACGATTTTGGAAAATATAAGTCTAGAAATAGGTGCTGGAGAAAGAATTGCAATATTAGGTGAAAATGGTGCGGGGAAATCAACTTTTGTTAAAACGATTATGGGGGAACAATCATTAAAAGTATGTGGTGAAGTATATGTGGGACCAAGTGTAAAAATTGGTTACATTCCTCAAATAATTGAATTTAAAGATGGTAATCAAACATTATTAGATTACTTTATGAAAACAGTTGATCTACCCGAGCAAAGATGTCGTAGTATTTTATCGAGATTTAAATTTTTTGCAGATGATGTTTCAAAAAGAGTAAAAAACTTATCCGGTGGTGAAAAAATGAAAGTTAAAATGGCAGAATTACTACAACAAGAAGTAAACACTTTAATTTTTGATGAACCAACCAATCATATCGACATTCCAACTAAAGAAGTTTTGGAAGATGCTTTAGAAGAATTTAATGGCACTTTAATATTCATAAGCCACGATCGGTTCTTCATAAACAAATTTGCTAATAAAATATTTGTTTTCGAAAAGGGTAAAACCAAAGTATATTTAGGAAATTATGATGATTATAAAGCTTCTATAAATACGCTTTAATATGAATCTAAAATCATCAATAATATGCTATAGTTGTAAGAAAAGAAGCAAATCGATTACTTTTAAAATATTTAAAATATGATCGATATGTTTCAATTGAAATAAGGGCAATTAATAAAAAACTTATATTCATAGTTTAAACAAATAAAATACATCTAACTGTTGTCAACTAAAAATGGTTGACAACAGTTTTTGTTTATGTTATATTAAGAATGAATTTTAATGAGAGGAGTGAGAAAATGAGCAATAAAATTCAATTTAAAAATTTAAAATTTAGGATGGGTAATAGATTTGTAAGAGCATTTTCTCACGAATTTTAGTAATTTGCGAGAATGTACTTTTATGAATAACTATTACAAATAGTTATTTTTTTGTGGAGGAAAAAGAAGTGAAAAGTTTAAGATATTTTAAAATATTATTTCGATATTTTAAAAATGATAAACTTAAACTTTCTCTTTACATCATTTTAACGATATCTAAACATTTTGAACCACTTATTAATGCTTTTACATGGGCGAAAGCCTTTGAAGCATTGACACTCGGTTTAACTTCTGAGTTTATTAAGTATTTAATAGCATGGAGTGGTTTGATTATATTCACATGGGTAATTATTCAGTTGCCTACCGACTTACTATATAATTATTTAGAAAAAAAGTTTATGGAAAATGTGAGTAAGGATTTATATACCAAAGTTTCTTTATTACCCGCGGTTGCTTTTGAAGAAGTGGCAGTGGGAGAATTTATAAATCGTATATATACAGATCCGGATCGGGTATTAGAATTATTACAAAAGCTAATCAAGTTATCTTGTCGCTTAGTAATAGCTTTAATCATCGTTGGTATTTCATTTACCATATCGATATATGTAGGATTAGAATTGATTCTACTCTGTGTTGTTATGTTTGTACTATCTAATATTTATTATCCTAAAATTAAGAAAGTTCAAGAAGCTATAAAAAAAGATTCGGACGAATTTATTAAAGTAGCAACTCAAAACTTTTCAGGAATTCGAGAGATAAAAGCGTTAGACATTAAAGATAATATTAATAAAAGAATCTATAATAATATCGAAAGTTTATTTAAAAAGCAAAGAAAAATTGGAATAGATGAAACCGTTTATTATGCTTTAAACAATCTATGTTATTATCTAATTCAGTTTGTAATATTGCTTACTTTAGGTCTTTCGGTTTTTAATGGAGCGATTGCTTTAGCATCCTTTATCGTTATTGAAAAATATATATGGCGCATTGATGAGGTAGTAGAGTCCTTATCTGAATTTGGAATATCTTATAATAAGGTAATTGTTTCTTTAAAAAGAATGGATGAAATATTAAATAATAGATTATATGAAGATGAGAAGTTTGGAAATGAAGTTATAAATGATAAAAAGATAAAAATTGAGTTTAAAAATGTTTTATTTAAATATCGAGATGAAGAAGAATTAATATTAAAAGGTTTAAATATGAAGTTAGAACCAAATAAAAAGATTGCGATTGTTGGAAAATCTGGACAAGGTAAATCAACATTATTCAATTTGCTATTAAGATATTTTGATAGCACCGATGGTCAAATTTTAATTAATGGAATTGATATTAAAAACTTGAGTGAAGATAGTTTAAGAGATACGATATCAGTTATTAGACAAAATCCTTATTTGTTTAATTCCACCATATTTGACAACTTTAAAGTAGTAAAAGAAGATGTAACTTTAGACGAAATAAGAAAAGTATGCAAAAAGGCTTATATCGATGATTATATTATGTCTTTACCGAACGGCTATAATACGGTTATTGGAGAAGGTGGAGTTAATCTATCGGGAGGACAAAAACAACGTATAGCGATAGCAAGAACGTTATTAAAAAATACGAAAGTAATCTTATTTGACGAAGCCACTTCAGCACTAGATAACGAATCGCAAGAATATATAAAAAAGACGATCGACGATTTAGTTAAAACGCACACCATCATAATCGTTGCTCATAGACTCTCTACGATTATGGATGCCGATGTTATTTATGTGATCTTAGATGGCAAAGTTGCTAATTTTGGAACACATAATGAGTTAATGAAATCATCAAAACTATATCGTAAGTTATATAGTCCAGAAGTTTTAGACTTCTAATACTTCATAGAGTGTTAACTTTGTTAACGCTCTTTTTTTAATAGTTATAAAAGTTATTTTATATAATTAAATGCTTCTTATTCGAAATAACGAATTTAGTAGTATAATATTGTTAAGTGAAAATATTAAGTTTAAAAAAACGATAATTAATGAAGATTAAACAATTTTAAAGAAGTGAAAGGAATTTAATATGGAAACAGAAGTACGTTATTATTATTCTATAAATAGTAAAGATAAAATTATGAAGTATTTAAAAAAAATACAAAGAGTTAAATTTTCAAGGACGTTATTATGAATGTACAGACCAATATAATCACCCGATGAAGAAATATGATTTTTATACCAAAGAAATAGATGGCCGTTTTAGAGTTAGAAAAACCATCGGTGACAATGTATCAAAATGTATGATTACATGGAAAAGAAGACTTAAAAGTAGTGTTAAACAACGGATTCATCAAGAGGAAGAAATTGAACTTCAAATTGATCCGAACGAATACAATAATCTCTGTTTATTACTTGAAAAGGTACTTCATTTAAATTTGGTTGAAAGTTATGAAAGATGTCGGTCTATTTTTAGTAACGAAGATATAGAAATTGTCGTAGATGAATATCCATTTGGTATCTGTATCGAATTAGAAAATAAAAGTAAAACGAAAGAGGCAACCGAAGTTATAAAAGCATGGCTTAATAAATTAGATTTTGATATTCATGATGCTTATCGCTTATCTTGGGATGATAAATATTTTGAACTTTGTAAGGAACAAAATAAAAAAGTAGAAAATATCGTAAGATTTGATAAAGATATGCCAAAGATAAATAAAGAATTTGTTTTGTAAACGTTAATAATTATGTAATAGAATTTCATAAAGACAATATACCTAAATTGACAAAATCGATAAGCAAAAGATAAAATAAGGTCGAAAAGGAAGAGGATACAATGGGTGATAGAGCAAAATTTACAATGAAGGATGAAGATTTTATTTGTGAAGTATGTGGAGAAAAAGTAACTAAGTTAGGCTATACTGCACGTGATCATTGCCCGCATTGTCTATGTTCGAAACATGTAGACATTAATCCAGGAGATCGTGCCTGTACTTGTCATGGAGTATTAAAACCCGTCGCCATCGAACCTGCCAAAAAAGATAACTTCAAAATTGTTTACGTTTGTTCCAAATGTGGAATGACAAAAAGAAATATCATGGCGCGAGATGACAACTATGATAAAGTGCTAGAAATTATGTCGAATACCATTTAGAGTGTCATTTTCTAATTAGAAATTACTAAGAAACAAAAAATGGCAAATACAAAAGTTTTAAAACTTATATTTGCTCTTTTTATATCAAAAAAATCGAATAATAAAAAATGGAATAGGAGGTGATTCTATGTTATTGGGTGTTATGTTATCGGCAACGCTTTTTGGAATTGGCGTCTCCTGTGTATTTTCTTACCAAATGTTTGAATCGTACAAATTAAATACTTGTTCAAAATATGATGGATGCGAAATGAAAGATTTTAATCCGAATGACCATCTTCCTGTCGAAGAATTAAAACAACAAATTGACTATCAACGGATTAAGTTATTGTTACCTTATTTAAAAAAATTAGAATCATCGACCGATGAAGCAAATTTAACGAGTACTTATGCTAATCTTCGAGATGTCGTAGTTAAACATAAATTAATATTATTTTTTAGTGGGTGCTATGGTTCCTATAATCAAATAAAAAATCAAATAGATTATTTGTCGAAAAAAGCGTTAGGACATGAGTTTTTACATATGGCATCCAGTAATGAAAAAAGTGATAAGAACATGATCGAAACCGGTTTTTATCTCGCTCAAAAAGATAATCAAAACAAAGTGACTTCTATTGGATATGGCCTAAATGAAGGATATACCGAATTACTTGCTTCACGGCTATTTTATAATGGAAAGATAACGGCCTATAAAACGGAAGTACAAATGGCCCTTTTATTTGAACTTTTCTTTGATAATCCAAAAGAAATGCAAGATTTGTATCTAAATCATGACCTCTTAGGATTTATAAAACATATGGAAAATTTTGCACCCCGTAAAGAAATAATAAAAACAATATTGTATATCGATGTTATTAATGATCCGAGTGTTCTCAATATTACGCATTTAATAACGAGCAAAACAAAAGTGATAAAATCGTTTCATAGTTGGCTTATGGAAACAAATCCTTCTTTAGAAAAACAGAAACAATTTCACGAGATAATTAAAGAAGATCCTTTTATGAAGTTCGTATTACAAAATCAAAGCACAAAATTAATAAATAAAAAAGAGAAATTAGAAGAGTCCCCTAAAGTAAAACAGAAAAAGCTCATTTAAACGAGGACTATTCCTAGTTTTTTTCTTGACAAACAATCGTTTTTAAATTACGATAAAAAGTAAAAAGAAGGAGCTAACAAAATGGAAATAAACGAATTGACGCTTCCCAATATAAATGAAATTAAAGGATTTAATGGTGTAGCACAATTAGAATTATTTAAACGATATGGTATTCAAGCAAAAGCGACCGACTTTGCACGGATTTTAGGAGTAACGACCGAAAATGAATTTCATTATGGTTGTTATTTTACATCATCCATTAGTGATTCAAAAGAACCGCTTGCAATTTCGTATGATGAAAAAATAATGTGTTATGTTGCTTGTGCTCGTTATGGCGGAATTAGACCCCAATTTAAATATTCAAAGAATCAGTTACCAAAAGATTTGTTCGAATCCGTAAAACCCTATACCGATCAAGTTTATTTAGGAACGTATGGAAATTATCCGCAAGAGGTAATATCGTTAAAAGATAGTCAATGTTTAGAAGAACGGTATCAAAATCAAAAATTAGAAGAGATGCCATTTAATTATATTGTAGATAAAGCCACTTTCAAAACGTATCAATATAAAGATAGTAAGTACGTTCGTGCATTTACGACATGGCCAACAACCGATTTAATTCTTTCAAATGGAGTGAAGGTAAAACGTGATATGCCAATCTGGATTAAAGTGAGTCCAGTCCGTTGGTTAATCGATCAAAATACACAAACGGCAATAAGCGAAAAAATATTGGTATCTGGAGTTCCATACGATCGAAATATGAATGCGCAATTACCTTTTGAAAAAAATTGGATTTATGCCTATATAAATCGTTGTCTTTTAAGAGATTTAACAAAAGGTGATACCAACGTGAAGACTTATCAAAAATAATAAGAAGTGTCAATTAAAAAGATTATTTAAGATTTATCTTTAATGATAAATCTTTTTTTGATAGAATATAAAATAGAAAGAGGGGAAACAAAGTGAAGGAATTTTTTAAAAAAATCTGGAACGAAGAAGGAGCACATTTAAATAGTATCGATTTTATTATTTTAGGAATATTAATTGTTATTTATAGTATGCTTGCTTTTTTTCAACTAGGAACGTCGAATAATCCTCAAACCTATTTCTATGTAGTAAGTGATAATAATCAAATTGATATTATGCTCGAAGGAGATGCAACGGATGTTCTTAAAATAAGACATTTTGCAGGGCCTGAAGTAGGAAGTTATCAAGTATTATATTCCGAAGATGGTGAAAACTATATACCTCTAGACAATCCGCTAGAACAAAAAAGCGTCTTTGCTTGGGATGATTATGATACGGATGTCAAATTAAAATATTTGCGTTTAATTGGACAGACCGATGGAAGCCAAATCGGTGAAATTCAATTGTACGACCGCTATGGCTATAAACTAAACTTAGTAGCAATGAATGATACGAGTGAAAGTGTCGTGGATGAATTAGATACAGTTCCGGATCAAATCAGTTATCAAAATAGTACGTATTTCGATGAAATTTACTTTGCGAGAACAGCTTATGAATATGCCAATGATATGCCTGCATACGAATGGGTTCATCCGCCATTAGGAAAAGTTATTCAAATGATTCCGATTGCTCTAATGGGAATGAGTCCGTTTAGTTATCGTTTAATGGGAGTACTTGCTGGAATTTTATTAATACCAGTTATCTATATATTAGCTAAAAACATGTTCAAGAAACGGAAATATGCAATTTTAGCAGGTGCTTTAATGGCTTTTGATACCTTCCATTTAGCACAAAGTAGACTAGGTACCATTGATACTTTTTTAGTATTATTTATCTTACTTTCATTCTTATTTATGTATCAGTATATTTCTTTGACGAAAGAGGATTCACTCTTTAAACGATTACGAAAACTTTTCTTTTCAGGTCTCTTTATCGGATGCGCCATTGCTACAAAATGGACAGGATTATTTGGAGGATTAGCGTTAGCGATTATCTTCTTCGCAGATTTAATCTATAAGAATTGCGGAAAAGGAAAACGTTGGACGGTCGATACGACGGTAATTGTACTTTGCTGCTTTGTATTCTTTATACTTCTTCCACTCGTCATTTATATCGGAATCTATTTTATGTATCCATATTTGAGCGTGGAACCTTATGCTATCACGAACTTTAACGAATTAATGATCGAAAACGAAGCCGTTTACCAATATCATTCGCAACTTAATGCGACTCATCCATTTACATCACCGTGGTATAGTTGGCCACTTATGTTAAAACCAGTTTGGTACTATGTACAAGAATTTGCTGGAAACATGAAAGAGACGATTGTTGGAATCGGAAATCCAGCAATTTGGTGGGTTGGAATATTAGGACTCCTTCATGTTTTAATTGAAGCGTTCCGGACCCGCAAAAAAGAAATGTGGTTTATTTTAGTAGCTTTCTTATGTATGTGGTTACCATATATGGCCATCGGTAGAGTAATGTTCTTATATCATTATTTCCCAGTATTACCATTTGTTATGTTAGCAATTGTTGCACTATTTAAACATCTGACAGAAAAATTAAACTTTAAGAAAAGTATTCCAATTTATTTGGTGGTAGTAATTATCTTCTTTATCTTGTTCTATCCAGTAGCTACCGGTTTAATGGTTCCGAGTGAATTTGTGGATTTCTTAAGATGGCTACCAGAATGGTATTTCTAAAAAAAAGACAATTTTTTGTAAAAAAAGAAAGAATACTCTTCCATTGAGTGTTCTTTTTTTGTATAATTAAAATAAGGTGATGACTTATGGGAAGAGTCTTATGCATTGGGCACACTGCCTATGATGTTACCATGCCAGTTGCTTCTTATCCAAAGGAAAATAGCAAGGTAAGAATTGGTAAGACGGTCTCCTGTAGTGGAGGAGCCGCAACAAATGCTGGAATCTTACTAGCTCGTTGGAATTACGATACTTATCTAGCAAGTGTCGTAGGAAATGATTACTATGGTGAAAAAATTAAAGAAGAATTGCTTCACTTAGGGATTCATTTAGATTATTTCCAAATGAGTAACGAATTTGATACGACAACAAGTTATATTTTAGCGAATCAGCAAAATGGTAGCAGGACAATTATTGTAACTCGCAATAAAATAACGGAAGTGAAAGATGTAGAATTCTCGATAACGCCGGACATCATTATTGCCGATGGCGAAGAACCTACGTTAACTTTAAAAGCGCTGCAACAATTTCCAAATGCCATAAGTATTCTTGATGCAGGGAATCTTAAGCCAAACATCGTTCGGTTGGCAGACAAAGTAAAATATTGCATAGCATCCCAAGATTTTGCAGAAGAATACAGTAAAATTACGATTGATCCTAACAATATGGAAAGTCTTCAAAAAAGTTATGAATACTTAAAAGAGGCTTTTCATAACGAAATTATAATTACGTTAGGAGAATATGGTAGTTTTACCAAAGATGAAACAGGATACCACCTAGTTCCAAGTTTAAAAGTCCAAGCGGTCGATACAACGGGATCGGGAGATATCTATCATGGCGCATTTGCTTACTTCATAAATGAAGGCTATTCGCTACTAGAAACAATGTATTATGCCAATATAACGGGAGCAATCGCCGCGACTGGATTGGGGCGATCAAATTCAATTCCATCTTTACAAGAGGTTCTTACTCGAGGAAAAGAAAATGCTTCTTTATGAACATGCACCTACGTTAGATCTTCATGGAGAAGATCGAACTTATGCTAGAATAAGAATAAAAGAATTTTTAGACGATCAAGTGAAAATGAAAAGTGAACGAATTGTCATTATTCATGGAAAGGGTTTAGGAATTCTAAAGAAAGTGGTACAGGATGTACTTGCCAAAGATAAGCGAGTGGAGCACTATGAACTCAATTTGTTTAATGATGGCGAAACATTGGTGCAACTTAAAAAAAATAATTGACAAAACTTACGCATTATGCTATAATATCGGTCGTAATGTGATGAGGGGGAGAAAAATATGTATTCAGAAGATTACGAAGAAAGATCAAGAAGAAAAGAATTCCCATTTCGGGATTTCTTACTAAAACTTATTTTAATTATCATCTTTGTTTTACTATTAGTATGGCTTATTCCATGGCCCAACAATAGTGTTTTAACAGATCGTATTTTCAATGCGAACATTCAAGAAATGAAGGATGCGTCACTTCTATACTTTACTGCAGAAAGACTTCCTGCAAATGTAGGAGATAAAAAGACCGTAACCCTTCGTGAAATGTTAGATTTGAAATTACTATTACCATTTACGGACAAAAATGGTAAATCTTGTGATATAGATAATTCTTATGTCACAATTGAAAAATTGGAAGACGAGTATCTATTAAAAGTATACTTGAAATGTGATGATGAAGAAGATTACATTTTAGTACACGTTGGATGCTATGCTTATTGTACGACAGAAGTCTGTGAAAAGCAGGAAGAGCCTAAGTCGACAAATACACCAAGCCAAACAAATCAACCACGACCAACGGCTAATCCAAAACCAAACAATACGCCACAACCAACAAAATCGCCAAATCCAACGAATTCACCGACACCAACGAATACGCCAACACCGTCAACAAATTCACAACCATATTGTACGTTGACAGTTACAGATGGAGTATTAAATAGTGATGGAACTTACAATGGTAATGTTTCAATTGGATGGGCTTCAAAAGGATCTACCAATGGAGCAACCATTACTGGATTTGGATTAGGTGGAGCCGTTAACTATAAGGGTGCTAATACTTTTGTAGTAACTAACAATGGAAAAACAACCGTTTATGGTTATGTACGTGATTCGAAAGGTAAGACAGCATCTTGTAGTATTACGGTAACGAAGAAAACAGAAACCGTTCAACCTACTCAAGAATATGAATATCAATACAAAAAGAACATTGGTAAACAATATTCAGCATGGACTGCATGGAGTAAAGATACGGTATATGTTGATGCCGATAATATTCCATTCGGAAATTATGAATTAGCACAACTTGAAAATTTAGGTACACGTCAAGAACTTATTGGTTATAAAAACTATAAGATTACTTATCATAAAACAAAACCAGTTCAAGTAGGTAGTTATGAAAAAGTAATGTGTACTGGATACCAATATGTAGAATATGAAAACGTAACTTATGCAGTAACTTCAGGTTGGACAAAAACAAATGAAGTTTATAGTGGTACAGTAGCACCAGCCGATAGTGTTAATACACAATGGAGATATGAATCTGTTGATCAATCGACATGCTTACCATCTTGTACCGACCATACTGTTATGAATTGGAGAAAATATACAAGAACGACAACAAGTGTACCAAGTACAAGTACCGGAAGTGGAGTATTAAGCTGTAGTCAAACATCTTCACAAACTATTCCATTATATGGATTAGAGCATACTTATGAAACAGTAACTGCTAAAGTAGATGTTTATGCAGATGTTAAATACTATCGTTATAGAACAAGAACAGTAGTAAAAGAAGCATACACCGATTATAAATGGTCATCTTCGCAAAATGATACAGGCTTAACTTCACAAGGATACACTTATACGGGTGTAAAAAGAGTAAAGGAGCAATAAAATATGGATAATAAGAAAATCGTAAGAGTCCAAATCGCTACAACTCCGAACAGTGGTTTAACAAATTCTTCTTCAGCTAATGCAAAATTAAAAGCATTGAGTTCGAAGAAAAACAATGTAGCTATTGTTGTAGAATATGCCGATGGTTCGAGAGCAGCATTAGACTCGATGGAACAATTTAATCAAGTTATTGCTGATTATTCACAAGAAGATCTTGCTAAAATTCAAGATAATGGAGTAAGTATTAAACTAACTACATTAGAAGAAGAAGCAAAAATAGACAAGATAATGAAAGGGAAGACAGGATTGTTTTCTAAAACTTCTCCTTCTGCTAAAATATTCCAAGAATGGTATGAATTAAAGAGCAATCAAGATACAATTCCATTCGACGTACGTAGAGACATTTTACCAGGTGTAACGGTAGCAGTTCCTGCTGCTGCCGCTGCAGCTGCGGAAGCAACAAACGGTGAAAACGAAGATTTAGACGATGAAAATACGAACGACGGACCAGATGCAGATGCTGCTGATGATGGTACAGAAGGTACAGATGAAACTACGGACGAAGATACTGATGAAGCCGTTGATGAAGAAACAGCAGAAACAGTACCATTAAAAACACACGTTAATCGTGAAGGAAGTAAGAATCATACCGCATTAAAAGTTGGAGCAGGAGTCCTTGCTGGTATTGCTTTAGCCGCAAGTGGAATGGCTATTCGCTCACACTTAAAGAATAATAAGGAAAATGCAAATGCTGCAGCTATTTATGAAGAATATGATCAAAATGCCGAGGCTTCATCTTCTGAATTAACGGAAGAAGAACAAGCATACCTCGAGGCAAAAAGCACTTGCCTTGAAACTTATGATCAAATCATTGATTCAATCGAAGATGAAGAATTAACTCCAGAGCAAAGAGAATTAATGAAGATTTCTGGTAAAGAATATGACGCTGCAAGATTTGCTTGGGTAAATCATAGTGCAGATTATCTTAAAAATTTAGGAATTGGTTCAAGAGCCGAGGTAATTAATTTAAGAAATTCATTCCGTCATAAAATGATGACTGCATTGCAATTTTTAAATGCTAACAATTTTGATCAATTCGCTTCTGTATTTGATAACTTCTTTGAAACCGAAGAAGACAAAACAGTTGTTCGTGAATTCTTAAGTAACCTATTAGATAAAGAGTGCACGAAAGATCAAATGTGGGCAACGATGGAAAAAATGTTCGATGCCAACCGTGAAAACAAAAACTTAAAATTTGCCGTTGATAGCCTATTCTTAGGAGTGGCTTCTCAATGGGGCAAACTTGATGAAGAAACATTACAAGCACATGGATGGACATCTTATGTTTTACCTGAAAATCCAACACAAGAACAATTAGCTTATTACAATAATCTTAAGAATCAAGGAGTACGTTTTACTTACGAATTATTAGGAGATCCTGCTTGTGACGAAGTATTCCTAGATCCTGCAGTAGAAGAATTATTTAAGACTGATGCAGATGAATCAAGTAAGTTCTATCAAGAGAATCAAAAAATTAATGAACTTCATAATCATGGAATTGTTTCACGTTATGACGAAAGTGCAAGTATCTTAGATGGTATCATTGCAAGAAAAACGATGGAACATCGTGGACAAGATAAAACAAGTGGAAAAACTACCACTCAATCTGGTTCAACAACAACTTATCGTACAGAGACGAGAGAAACTGTTAGACAGTTATCGCCTGCTGAAGCAGCAGCGATTGCTCCTGATCAAAAAGCTGCCATTGATGCACAATACGAAGCTCAAACAGAAGCAAATAAACAAGCTGCTATAAAAGATGCCGAGGCAAAAGGTTATACCGATGTTACAGAGAATTGGGACGATGTAAAGGATAAAGGTGGAACAACTGTTGAATCAGTTGAAAAAGGTGATACTGTTTATACAAATCCTGATGTCCCAGCACATGATACCGAAACACACAAGAATCCAGTTACCGGTGAAACGGTAGTTGAACAAACTCCATCAGCACCAACAGGTGAAGGAAGTAAATGGACTCCAGAAACACTTGGAGCTGGAGATGGAAATTACGATTATAGCCAAGAAGTAAATAATGTCGCACCTCCAGTACAAGAGGCACAACAAACACCACCTACTACGGAAACAACACCGCAACAAGATCAACAGGTAGAAACACCAGATACAGGTTTAAGCCAAGGTGGAATCACGCACGTTGAAGAAGGAGAATTTGAAGCTGCTCCAACAGCTGTTGAGGCGCCTGCTCCTGTTGTTGATGCACCAGCTCCAACCGCTGAAGAAAATGTTGCCGTTGCTGTAGAAGATGCTGCTGCTCCAATAGCTGTTTCAGAAGAAAGCCTTACAAGCGTGATTGAAAGTTTAAGTGACGATGAATTGGCTGCACTTACGAATGAAGTAACAAACGAAATTGCGCAAGAAGCAACCGATGAAATCGGAGGACCAACTTTATAAAAATGAAAGAACGAAAAAAATCGTTCTTTTTTTTATAATATGTATTGAAATATTGGAACAAAAAAGAAGTTAAAATACTAGATATAAATGTAAATGAAACAATTCAAAAACTAATTTTACTTGGTGCAGAAGATAAAAGGGTAAAAAAATTTATAACACTTGATTATCAAAAGGTTAACGGTAAACATTACTTTTTATTGGAGGAATATGATGAATAGCAAAGAAAATAATAAAAAACCATTTAAAAGTGATAAATGGTTATATTATCAAGATGTTAAAGTATTAAAAACTAGAATAAAGCCAACTGAAAAAGATAAGGAAAAAATAAATGAATTTCGAAAATTTATAAATGATAAAGGAAAAAACACTAATAGAAAAAATTAGACATAGTTTTAAATATAAAGGAGCAGAGATAGAAATAGACGAGTGGCCATTATTAGAACCCTATATCGAGATTGAATGTGATAATATGACTATTATAAAAGAAATCGTTGTCTTTTTAGGATATGAACAAAAGGAAATCGTTTCTATTAATACAAAACAATTATATCGGCGAAAAGGAATTAAAAATTTAATATTTTGAATAAATCGGCATACAATAATATTGTTAAATAAAAAAGTTGACTTTTTTTATAAAATATGATATAATTTAGACACTTGATGGTACAAAGGGTCAAGTTCAGGGAAATGGGGTTGAATGATATGAAACAGTCATATATATTCGAATACTTAAATGAAAACGAGTTTCGTAAGAAAGAAAGATCAGTACGTAAGTACAACATGCTTGCCTATAAAAAACTTACATTTGAATATTATCCATCGTTAAGAAACGGAAAATTTTTAGGTAAATTAGTTTCGGTATCGAAAAAGGAAAATACAAAATCTTACGAACTTAAACTTCCAACCGACGATCTTTTTGCAAAAGTACATGGCGAAATTATTTTACATTATACGGTGTATGAAAGTAAAAAGATTATTTTACTTACGAATATTACACCAGATGGTATTTTGGAAGAAGGACATCGTGCTGAATTAAGTACTTATAAAGGGGTTATGATTTCAAAGAGTAATCCTGAAAAAGATATGTTTAAAGTCAATTTATTAAATATGTTACAAAAATAAAAGTTTTGAAATCAATTCAAAACTTTTTTATTGCTTTAAATGTTTTAAATAATAATTAAGAATCGTTTTTAATTCGACGTTCAAAGGATGGCTATAGGGATTATTGGAACGATCTTTTATTTTGCTTAATATTTGCTCGATAGAATATTTTTCTAAAACCATATGATTATCTTGTTCCATTTTAGTTAAATGGGATGGGCCAACAACTTGTTGACTAGAAATATGAGCGATAAAATAATAAACAATATTTAATCGCTTTTCCAAATGGGAAGGATTTCCATATTGAGGGAATTTTTTATGATAATAATGAACTTCTACCAAAGGAGTAGCTTCAACTGAAGAAAGTCCCATTTCTTCATACAATTCTCGTTGAACCGTATCGAAAGGATCTTCTCCTGGTTCATGAGTTCCTCCAGGTAACATATAATTATCATTCATAACACATAAATAGATTTTGTCTTCTTCATCAAATACTAAACAACGTGCTTTTTGTAGTGTCTGATTACAAGTAGAAAGATGATTCGGATTAACTACAATCGTTTCCATAATAGCCTCCTAAAACTATTTATAGTATAACAAAATAATTTGGAAATAGTAAAGGCTTTTAGAATATGGTATAATGAAACTAGGATGGGATGGATATGAAAATAAATTATTCGGATGAACCAGTAATTATAAATCAAAAGTCTATTTTTCTTGCAGGGCCAACACCAAGAAGTGATAAAATTAATTCATGGCGCGATGAAGCCTGTAAAAAATTAGAAGAGCTTGGTTTTGATGGGGTGGTATATGAACCGGAATTTTCGACGGGATTACCCAAGGAGAGTTATATCGATCAAGCAGAGTGGGAAAGAAAAGCCTTGACGGGAGCGACCATTATTTTATTTTGGATTCCGAGAAGTCTACCAGATATGCCGGGTTTTACAACAAACGTGGAGTTTGGTTATTGGCTTCATACTAAAAAAGTGATCTATGGAAGACCAGAGGGAGCCGTAAAAACAAAATATCTAGATTGGCTTTATGAGAAAGACTATCAAGAAAAGCCACTTGATAATTTAGATGATTTGTTAAAGCTAGCTATCACTCGAGCAAATCAAAAATATAGTAATATCGAACCAAACGAGAGAGAAGGACAAAAATGAATTTTATAAATAATCAAACAAATGAATTTGAAGCAGATTTGGAAGATCATGAAATCAAAGAAGGATCAATCTATCGCTTATATTATTTAAACTATCACCGAATTGGAACAAGATATGGATACGTAAAGAATAATGTTGGGGTAGTGAATTGGCCATTTTCACCCTTTAGTTTACCGACGAATATGAGTCGTGAAGATGCATTTTCAGTACTATCTTATTTAACTGATTATATCGAAAATGAGTCGCATTTAGAACCCTGTTCTTTCGAGAGTGTATCAACTTTAAATGAAGTTTTAAACTTACCAAGATTAGGTTTTAAAAGAGTAACGGAACCAGTACCAGAAGAAGCAATAATTAATTTGTATACTGTTACAGGAAGAATTTTATTATTTAAACAAAGTAGGTATTATCCAGATTATTTTGAATGGTATCGAGAAGTTGTTACGAGCGAGGAAGTAAAGAAAATTTACCAAAAAATTGGCATCGATTTTTATGACCTTGTTCCAACTGCCGAGCAACCGAAACAATTAAAAAAAATAAAACATCAGAGTTTAATCTGATGTTTTTGTGTGAACTCGAATATTTCGAGTTATAGTTGAGTGGTGCGGGTAACAGGAGTTGAACCTGCATGCCATAGGCGCTAGATCCTAAGTCTAGTGCGTCTGCCAATTCCGCCATACCCGCATTTTGTGGTGGACCCTATAGGACTCGAACCTATGACCGCTCGGTTATGAGCCGAATGCTCTAACCAACTGAGCTAAGGGTCCATTGCCTTTTAATAATAACATATTATGAGGTTATTTTCAATATTTTTTGGCAAAATTTAATAATTTATGAACGAACCTTTTCTTTTTAAGAATCTTGTGTTATAATTTTTTCATACTAAAAAGAATAAAATGGATGTGAGGGAGTAAAATGAAACAAAAAAAATTAATAATCGGATTTATATTACTTTGTATGGCTTGGATGTTGCCACTTCCAGTATTGGCGGTAGAAACACCACCGGAATCATCAACTGACCCACAGGAAACGGCTGAAAAGACATATAAAGTAACTTTTGATAGTAAAGGTGGAAGTAGTGTTCCTGAACAAACGGTAAAAGAAGGAACGACGGCGGCGCGACCAGGAACCAACCCAACGAGAGATGGTTATATATTTAGTTATTGGTCGAAAGATGGAAACACGGAATTTGATTTTACAGAAGCAATTTCAGCAGACACGACATTAGTAGCCGTTTGGCAAGAAAATAATCCGCCAGAAAGTAGTTATTTAGCAAGTTTGAGTGTTGCTGGTTTTGAGTTTAAAGAAGGTGCTTTCGATAAAAATAAAGACACCTATACAATTGATGTTCCAGCCGACACCTTTAATATTCGAATTGATGCTACACCGGATGGAAATTCGGTATTATTAGATAGCAATAGTATTGGTAATAAAACGCTTGAGTACGGTGAAAATACGTTTACAGTTATAACCAAATTGCTATCAGAAAAAGCCGTTGGGGACGATCTTAAACCAAAAACATATACGATTCATGTAAATCGTAAAAAACCGGATGTAAGTCTTTCTTCGCTTCGTGTAGCAGGGCAAGTATTTAAAGAAACTTTTGAAAGTGATATTTTTCATTACAGTCTCGAAGTAGCGTACGATACCGAAGAAGTAACGATTCAAGCTGTTGCAACATCGGAAACGGCAACGATTGAAATTACGGGATCACCGGAAGAAGACTTAATTGTTGAAGGTAGTGTCGTTCGGAATCTCGTAGTAGGAGACAATACGATTATTGTTTCTGTAATCGATGGTTCATTTAAACAAGAATATTCCATCACAGTAACACGTTTAGAAGAAGATGTTGAACCTACACCCGTTCCAAGTCCCGTAGTAAGTACTCCGGTTGAAGACCTCCGCGGAGATGGGGACGATGGACTTACTTATATTTTAATTGTCGGTTGTTGTATCTTGGCACTTCTAATGGTGGGATTAGGTATTTTCTTCTATGTAAAAAGTCGTGACCCTGAAAAGAAACGATTAAAAGAGGAGAAAAAGAAAGCAAAACAAGCGGCAAAAGAAGCGAAAAAAGAAGAAGCAACGGAAGAAAAAACTGTTCCAGAAGTGGAACCGGTAAACGAGCCAACATCTACAGAAGAGTTAGAAAAGACAAAAGAAGCTCCCGTAATTGATCGTTCAGACATTCTTGAAGGAATAGAAGATTTATTCGATGATAATCAAAAATAGACGGAATTTCCGTCTTTTTGATTGTCAAATACATGCATCTTGCTTGAGAATAAAACGTAATATTGTTATAATGAAAGTAAGAATAGATAATAGGAAGAAGGAAGTCATATGTTTCAATTAGGAAAACAGCCTACGAATAATGACAAAAAAATAGTAGACCAATTACGTTCCCTCGGAATTGATATGATCGATACGGCGAAAAGTGGTCATCCTGGAATTGTACTGGGAGCGGCACCGATAATATATACTTTGTATGCAAAACATCTAATGATAAATCCAAAAGATCCCAATTGGATTAATCGTGATCGTTTTGTGATGTCCGCAGGGCACGGATCGGCTTTATTGTATGCGACCTTGTTTTTAGCAGGATACAAAATTACGTTAGAAGATTTAAAAGCATTTCGTAGTATGGATTCGATAACACCAGGACATCCGGAGTACAAAACGACGCCAGGAGTCGATATGTCGACGGGACCGCTCGGGCAAGGTTTTGCTAGTGCGGTTGGAATGGCGATTGCCGAAGTGTATTTAAAAAACCAACTAAAAAAGAAAATAATCGATTATCACACGTACGTGCTTTGTGGCGATGGTGACTTAATGGAAGGTATTTCTTACGAAGCTGCGTCTCTCGCCGGTGTATTAGGACTTAATCATTTAATCGTATTGTACGATTCAAACCATGTTTCTTTAGATGCCGAAACAAATGTCACGTTTACAGAAAATATAAAAGATCGTTTTACGGCAATGGGTTGGAACTATATCAATGTTTCCGATGGGGAAGATATAGAAGCGTTAAATAGAGCCATCGACCAAGCAAAGGCCGAAGAAAATAAACCGACACTTATTGAAGTAAATACAATCATTGGAAAATATTCTAAAAATCAAGGAACGGCTAAAGCACATGGAACTCCGTTAGATGAAGAAGATTTAAAACAAGTGAAGGAAAAATTAGATATTTGGGATATCCCATTTACGGTTTCGAACGATGCCGTGACAGAGTTTCAAAGACAAATCGAAGAAAGAGTCGATGCTTATTATAAGAATTGGCAAACCAAAAAAGAAAATCTTGATGAAGAAAGTAAAGAAAAATTGGATTTACTCGAAAAAGGAACTTATGAGATTAAGTTAAAAGATTTTTCGTATGATTTTCCAGAAGATTTAATGGAATCCACGCGCGATGCCTCCGGAAAAGTCTTAAATGAAATTAAAAATCAATGCGACTTCTTTTTAGGAGGAAGTGCCGATTTAGCCACGAGCAATAAGAGTTATTTGAAGGAGTCTGGAGATTTTTCGAAAGATAATCCGATGGGAAGAAATATTCGTTACGGGGTTCGTGAACACGCGATGGGAGCCATTTCGAATGGACTTGCCTTAGTGGGATTACGACCATTTGCATCGACGTTTTTAGTGTTTTCCGATTATTTAAAACCTGCGATTCGTATGAGTGCATTAATGAACTTACCGGTTTTATATATTTTCACCCACGATTCGATTAGTGTGGGGGAAGATGGACCGACCCATCAACCGGTAGAACAATTAATTGCGCTTCGTTCGACCCCTAATCTCGAAGTGTTTCGACCTGCCGACGTTAACGAAGTAATCGGTTCTTATAAAACAATATTTCGTAAAAAAGAAGGCCCTTCGGCAATCATTTTAGGTCGAAACAAAGTACCGATTCAAAATGAAACGAAAGCTTCCGAAGTCGAAAAAGGGGCCTATATTGTTCGCATGGAAGAAGGACAACTACACGGTATTATCGTTGCTACTGGAGAAGAGTTATCGATTGCCATCGATGCCGCAACCAGGCTCAAAGAACAAGGCTATTCTTTACGTGTAATTAGTATGCCTTCGATCGAACGTTTCCGGAAAGAACCAAAAGAATATCAAGAGGAACTTTTCCCTATGACAGTGAAAACTTTTGTTATTGAGGCATCTTCTTCGTATTCATGGCATTCCTTTGTCTATAACGAACGTTATTTAATAACCGTAAATAACTTTGGTATGAGTGCTAAAAGAGAAGATATCATGAAGCGATATCATATGGATGTCGAATCAGTAATTAAAAAAATTAAAGAAATGCTTTAGGCATTTCTTTTTTTGACAAAAAACGTCTTTTAAAATTGTTAAAGTTGTATTGGTGATAGAAATGCGTGTATATTATATATTTTCAATGAAAGACGAATTTGCTTCGTTATATCAGGATCAACCGGAATTACTATTTCAAATATTAAAACAAATTTATTATATGCACGAATGCGATTTAGAGTATGCGTTCAACTTATTTCATCAATTAACCCAACAAATAGGGAAGACTTCCCTCGATCGTAGACTATTTATTGAACTTCATAAAAAAATGCCTTATTCGAAAAGTGGAAACCAGCATATAATGAATAATCTATACAAAGATGAAGTAAGTATTCTTGTTGTAAAAAATAGTCATATTCTAATTACTTCCAATCACAATTATTCTTCTTTTTTCCCTTACTTATTAGAAAAAGATCATCATTATTTTGTATGTGACTTTTCTTATAACGATTATTTTTGGCTAAAGCAGGTAAAAACACTTGAAAGTATTTAAAACCCATAGTAAAATGTTATTAAGGAGATGAAAACATGACAGCAAGTTTAAGCGATTTATTATACTTATTATTAGGTCTTGTTATTGGACTTGTTATCGGTTTTTTTGTGGCGCGTCATTTTATGAAACGTTATCTAAAGAAAAATCCACCGATTAATGAAGAAATGATTAAAGCTCTTATGATGCAGATGGGAAGAAAACCTTCACAAAAACAAATAAATCAAATGATGAAAACAATGGAAAAATATCAGTAATTAAACAATTACTCTTATTTTTCCTTTTTCTTTGAGCCAAGAAAGGAAGTAAATTATGGATAGTAGTAGTCGTAAACAAATACAAGAATATTATCATAAAGATGGAGCAAAACTGTATAAAAAAGGAAGGACCTATACTCAACATCGCTCAAGAAATTTATGGAGTCGTCTAGAACCGGTATGGAAAGAAGAAAATAAGCCGATATTAAAAAAAGCGTTGTTGACCGAAGGACCTTATGCGCATAATCGATTAAGGGAACTCTTGCTAGCCGAATTCAGTTATTTAAACGCAAGTAATCTTTCTTGGGATGAAATTAAAAACCAATTTCAACAATGTTGCCAAATGTATATCGATGTTATACAAACACTCGAAACGAAAGATAGCAGTTTTAAACCATGGGTATGTTTTACGAGTATCCATACTCCTCATCCGGAATTAGATCAATTTAAAGAATGTTTATTGACGACAAGACTTACCGAAGATACTTATTCTTTATGGGAAAGAAGACAAGTAATGTTAGAAGCACCAATCCTTTCTATCATCCTCGAATATCAAAAAGAAGGTACCAATATCTTAATTCAAAAAAATGAAAATAATACCCTTTATTTCATCAAAGCAAAGGATCCCATTCAAAAAAAATTAGGATGCGAAGAAATATGGTTCGACGATGGAACAAATTTAGTTAATGGAAAAAATATTATTGCTTTCTTAATGGAAACCGAAGAAAAGCCATTGGATGAAATAATCGATTTATTAATTCAATTAGGAGATATGGAAGTGCCATTAAGAGATAAGGCACAAACATTTAATCCACCGAAAGTAGAAAAGATAAAACCGTATATGAAATTAAAGGAAGTGGTTACTACTAGTAATCGAAGTGATAGAGTATAGATTCACTTCTTTTTTTGTGTTATAATGAAAATAGAATGGAGCGAAGGAAATGAAATTAACGAAAGAGATAAATCCTTATATTTTTAGAGGATACGATATAAGAGGAAAGTATCCAAGTGATTTAAATGAAGATATTGCTTATACGATTGGACGAAGTTTTGGTTCGAAATTAATTGATTTGGGACATAAAAATTGTATTGTTTCACGTGATAACCGTTTTTCTTCCGAAGAATTAGCGAATGCCTTAATTTGCGGGATTCGTGAAAGTGGCGTCGATGTTATCAATCTAGGACTTACTACCACACCGATGTATTATTACGCTTGTATTAGGGAACAGATACCGCGCGGAGTAATGGTAACGGCAAGTCACAACCCAAAAGATGAAAATGGTTTTAAATTTGCTTTTGATGAGACCGGAAATGCCTGTGGCGATACGATTCAAGAATTTTTAGATTACACGTTAAAACAGGAATTTCATGAGGGAATGGGGTCCCTTTCTACCATGGATGTGAAAGAGGACTATCAAAAAACTTTATTAGAAGGTATAAAATTAGGAGATCGTCCATTAAAAGTGCTCGTTGATTGTGGGAATGGAACGACCGCCCTTTTTGCGAAAGAAATCTATGAAAAATTACCAATCGATTTAACTGTCCTTTTTGGTGAAAGTGATCCGAACTTTCCAAATCATCATCCCGATCCTTCGGTCGAAGAAAATCTTACGTACTTAAAAGAACAAGTGCTTGCAACGGGAGCCGATGTAGGACTTGCATTTGATGGCGATGGTGACCGACTAGGCGTAATCGATGAAAAAGGACAATTTCTATCGATGGATCAGTACATGATTATTGTTGCACGGAATTTAATTCCGACAAACGAAAACAAACGTATTTTATACGATGTTAAATGTAGTAAGACATTAATTGATGAAATAAAAAAATTAGGAGGAACGCCACTTTGTTCGAGAGTCGGAAATTCATATACAAAAAGATATACGCGCGAATGGGATTGTATCTTTGGAGGAGAACTTTCAGGACACGTTTATTTCCGAGATAAATTTAAAGGTTTCGATTCGGGAATGTATGCAGGACTTCGCCTTTTAGAAATTTTATCGCATACGAATCAATCGGTAAGTGAATTACTAGCGGGAATTCCTAAAATGTATGCCACCCCTGAAATAAAAATTAAAACACCGGATGAAGTCAAATTTACGATCGTCGACAAAGTAAAATCGTATGCCGAAGAAAAAGGATATCCAATCAATGATATCGATGGGGTACGTTGTGATTTCGAAGATGGTTGGGCTTTGATTCGAGCAAGTAACACAGGACCGAATATTACCGTTCGTTTCGAGGCGGAAAGTCCTGAACGGAGAGATGCTCTCCAAACCGAATTTTGTTCGTTAATTGAAACATTAAACCAAATAAAATAAGCGTAAATAAGAGGATTTTGACTGTCAAATAACTGTCATCTTCCTTTTTTTCTTTACTTTGATTTGTTATAATGGGATAGGAGATGATAAAATGGCAGTTAAATATGACGAGAGTTCCATTAAAATCTTAGAGGGATTAGAAGCCGTTCGAAAACGTCCAGGTATGTATATTGGATCGACGGACAAAAGAGGATTACACCATCTTGTTTGGGAAATTGTCGACAATGCCATCGATGAAGTTATCAACGGTTTTGGAAATTATATAAAGATTACCATTCATAAAGATAAAAGTATCTCGGTCGAAGATCACGGTCGTGGTATTCCCGTGGGAATGCACGCTTCTGGAAAAAGTACTCCGGAAGTAATTTATACCGTACTTCACGCTGGGGGGAAGTTTGAAAGTGGAGGATACAAAGTATCCGGTGGACTTCATGGCGTTGGTGCGAGTGTAGTTAATGCGCTTTCGAAATGGATGGAAGTTACGATTTATAAAGATAAAGGAATCTATTCCATTACTTTTAAAGATGGTGGAAAAGTAGCTTCTCCGCTCAAACAAATTGGAACGACGAATCGTACAGGGACGACGGTACGCTTTTTACCGGACGATACCATTTTCTCATCGACTACTTTCTCATTTACCACAATCTGTGAACGAATGCAAGAATCAGCCTTTTTATTAAAAGGACTAACCATTGAAATTATCGATGAAGAAGACGAGAAAGAGGCAAAATACTGCTATGAAAACGGATTAGAAGCCTATATTGAATATTTAAATGAAGGCAAGGTTACGTTACAAAAGCCATTACTTTTCACGGGCGTAAAAGATAAAATTGAAGTCGATATTGCGATGCAGTATACCGATACGTACAACGAAGATATTATTTCGTTTGTAAATAATGTTAAAACGATCGATGGCGGTAGTCACGAAGTAGGTTTTAAGACAGCCCTCACGCGTGTTTTTAATGATTATTGTAAAGAACGGGGAATTATTAAAGATAAAGATAAAGCGTTTGAAGGTAGCGACGTAAGAGAAGGACTAACGGCAATTATCAGTTTAAAAATACCGGAAAACTTATTACAATTTGAAGGACAGACCAAAGGAAAATTAGGAACGCCTCAAGCACGTACTGCGGTCGATACCGTCGTATCGGAAAAACTTGCATTTTATCTCGAAGAAAATAAAAAGATTGCCGAAGATATTATTGAAAAATCACTTCGTAGTAAAGCCGCTCGGGAAGCCGCTAGAAAAGCGCGTGAAGAAGCGCGTAAAGGAAAAAGTAAGAATCCGAAAGAAAGAGCCCTTTCTGGAAAATTAACTCCTGCGCAAACCAAAGATAAAACAAAAAAAGAATTATTTTTAGTCGAGGGAGATTCTGCCGGTGGTTCGGCAAAGCAGGGAAGAGATCGCCGTTTTCAAGCGGTGCTTCCGCTTCGTGGTAAAGTAATTAACACGGAAAAAGCAAAATTAGAAGATATTTTTAAAAATGAAGAAATTAATACGATGATCTATACGATTGGAGCAGGAATTGGTGCCGAATTTGATATCGAAGAAGCCGAGTACAACAAAGTGATTATCATGAGTGATGCCGATGTCGATGGAGCCCATATTCAGTGCTTACTATTAACTTTCTTTTATCGTTATATGCGCCCTTTAATCGAACATGGACATCTCTTTATTGCGATGCCCCCACTTTACTTAATTAAGGATGGCAAAGAACATCACTATGCTTATACGACCGAAGAAATGAAAGAAATCGTAGGAAATAAAAAATGCGAAGTACAACGCTACAAAGGTTTAGGAGAAATGAATGCGGATCAATTAGCCGAAACGACGATGAATCCAAGCACGCGGACATTAATCCAAGTAGATATTAACGATGCCCTCTTAGCCGAAAAAAGAGTAAGTGTACTCATGGGGGATGCCGTTGAGCCAAGAAAAGAATGGATTAATGAGAATGTTGAATTTTCACTAGAAGATGACTATATAATTTAGAAGGGAATATAGGATCATGGCGTTAACAAAAAAAGATATAACCAATCTATTAAAAGAATTAAGTACCTATGGAAGTGTTCTTTATTATTTAGTAGAGCGAAAAGAAGAAAATCCCAAAGCCCGAAAAGCTTTATCTTATACTGATTTTGAGAACTTGTTTTACAAAGAAAATATGGAACAAGTAGAACTCATTTTTCCAAAAATAATTGCCAAAATTGGATTGGATGACATCGATGCAGCAATCGCGAAATACAGTGCTATTTATACCAAAAAAGAATGTATCAAGGAATTGTTAGAGCGGCATCCAGATTGTTATAATCACTTACACAATATAAAAGATGTTGCCTTAACCGAAGAGTTAGCAGGAGATTTAATCAAAGAAAATAGTTACCAAGAGGCAATGAATTTATATTATATGGATCGGATTTTAAAATATTTAGAAGCAAATCCGAAAGATGCCTTTTTGTCGACGAAGGAACGACTTGAAATATTACGGGAATCATTTACGAAATTACAATTAAAATGCGATGAAAAATTAATGCACAATATCAATCAATATTATATTAGTATCATAACAGAATAGGGGTGTTTTCATGAAAAAAGAAAATACACACGAAATTATTGAAAAGATCTTTCATTATTCGTTAGAAGAAATTATGGGAGAACGTTTTGGAAGTTATTCGAAATATATTATTCAAGATCGCGCAATTCCGGATGTTCGCGATGGCTTAAAACCGGTTCAAAGACGAATTCTCTTTTCGATGTTTCGCGAAAAAAATACATACGATAAAGGATACCGAAAAAGTGCCAAAACAGTTGGAGATGTAATCGGTAATTTCCATCCGCATGGCGATAGTTCTATTTATGAAGCCATGGTGCGTATGAGTCAAGATTGGAAAAGTCGTCATCCCTATATCGATATGCATGGAAACAATGGATCGATCGACGGCGATAGTCCTGCTGCTTATCGTTATACGGAAGCACGGCTTTCCAAAATAAGTAATGAATTATTAAAAGATATTGAAAAAGATACCGTTCAATTTGCCCCTAACTTTGATGATACAATTATGGAGCCGACGGTTTTACCAGCTAAATTTCCAAACCTACTAGTAAATGGAACCACCGGTATTTCGGCAGGATATGCGACCAATATTCCACCACATAATTTAATTGAAGTAATCGATGCAACCATTCATCGTATCGATAATCCAAATTGCCGTCTTGAAACGTTACTCGATATTGTCAAAGGTCCCGATTTTCCAACCGGCGGAATTGTCGAAGGGAAAGACGGTATTCGGGATGCCTACACGACGGGTCGTGGAAAAGTAATTGTTCGGGCGAGAACATTGTTCGAAGAAGAAAAAGGACGCTTGACACTCGTTGTAACCGAAATCCCGTTCGAAGTAAATAAAGCGTTATTGGTACGTAAAATCGACGAAATCAGAATCGATAAAAAAGTGGAAGGTATCATCGAAGTAAGAGATGAATCCGACCGTGATGGACTTCGTATTGCCATCGATTTAAAAAAAGATGCCAATCGCGATTTAATATTAAATTATCTTTTAAAAAATACCGATTTACAAATTTCGTATAACTATAACATGGTTGCGATCGAAAATCGTAGACCTCGTCTTTTAGGATTAATCCCGATGCTCGATGCGTATATACGACATCAAAAAGAAGTGATTACCCGTCGTACGAAATTCGATTTAGCGACTGCCCAAAAACGCCTTCATATCGTCGAAGGATTAATTAAGTGCCTTTCTATTTTAGATGAAGTAATCCGCGTAATTCGAGCTAGTAAAAACAAAGTAGATGCAAAAGAAAATTTAGTAAAAGAATTCGATTTTTCGATGGAACAAGCCGAAGCCATCGTCGTATTACAACTTTATAAATTGACGAATACCGATGTTACCTTACTCGAAGAAGAATTAAAGAATTTACAATTGATTGTAGCCAGTCTCGAACGAATCTTGTCTGATGAAGAAAAACTAAAAGAAGTGATGAAAGAGGAACTACGTAGAGTTAAAAAAGAATATGGACTTCCACGTATTACCGATATTAAAGATGAAATAACGGATATTACGATTGATTCGGATGCTTTAATTCCAAAAGAGGATGTAATTGTCGTAGTAACGAAAGATGGCTATGTAAAACGTACGAGTAAACGAAGTTATCAAGCAACAACGGATGAACCAAGTATCAAAGAAGATGACTATGTACTAGGTCTCTTTGAAATGAATACGCAAGATACCCTTTTGCTCTTCACGAATTTAGGAAATTATTTATATGTTCCTGTATATGAATTACCGGATTTAAAATGGAAAGATCTAGGTAAACATATAAGTAACATTATTAAAATTGAAGAACAAGAACAAATAGTAGCAGCCCTTCCTGTTACCTCGTTCGAAACCAATCAAGATATAACGATTACGACAACGCATGGAATGATTAAACGAACTCCACTTCGAGAATTTAAAGTATCGCGTTATACCAAACCGATTACCTGTATGAAATTAAAAGATAAAGACGAAGTAATCGATGTATTCTTCACGGAAGGAAAAGAAATCTTTATTGGAACGAAAAACGGTTATGGGCTATGGTTCGATTGCGATGATGTTCCGCTAGTGGGATTAAAGACGAGTGGAGTAAAGGCTATTAATTTAAAAGAGGACGAAGTAGTAGGCGTTTCTTGCTTTGATACGACCAAAGAAGAGTATGTTTCAGTTGTTACCGATAAAGGAACCGGTAAACGTGTTAAATTACTCGAATTTGAAAAGTCGACGAGAGCAAGAAGGGGATTATTATTACTTCGTGAAGTAAAGACGAATCCATATCAAATCGTTAAAGTAATGGTGACGGATACACGCGACTTTATTGGAATTAAAGGAAACGATATTACGACGATTAAACTAACCGAACTTCCGATTATGGATCGTTATTCTACCGGAAGTGCCATCCATAAAGGAAATGTTTACGAAGTATTCAAAGTAAAAACATTAGAGAAAAAAGAAGAAATGGTAGAGAAGAGTGAAGAAACTAAAAGTGAACCATTAAAGAAGACTGTATCTTTAAAAGAAATTGATGATCGTCTTATGACGATAGACGATTTCCTAGATATATAAAGGCAAGTTGTAACTTGTCTTTTTGTTTAAAAGAAGAAATCATTGAGTGAAAAGACAAACTATGATACAATGAAAAAGGAAAAGGAAAGGAGGGATAGAAAGTGAATCGTGAAAAACAATTAGCCAAAAATACCGTTATTGTGGCCATGGGAAAAATTGCGACCCGGTTTATCAGTTTTTTCTTACTTCCTTTGTATACTGCATTACTTTCCACGGAAGAATATGGAACCATCGACTTATTAAATACCTGTATTTCTTTACTTTTACCACTTTTATTTTTACAAATTGACCAGGCACTATTTCGTTTTTTAATCGATGAACGAAAAAAAGAAGAAAGAAAGAAAACACTCATTACGACCGTTTTAGTTACGACCTTTTTTCAAACCTTAATTTTTTCAGGATTTTATCTATTAATATCTCCTTTTATACATAATTCGTATCAATATTTCTTACTAGTTAACTTAATCTTTGCTGAATTATCCAATATCTTTTTGGAAATTGCCCGAGGATTTGGCCATAATGGAGTCTATTCGATCGGTAGTTTAATCACGGGAAGTTTTTCTATCATCTTAAATGTTATTTTGATTGCGTTCTTCGGATGGGGCGCAAACGGTATGTTAGCGGCTACCTTGTTTGGGAATGTAGCGGGTTGTATTTTCGTCTTTTGGAAAGAGAAACTATATCGATATATTGACCTCAAAGCATATGATAAAAAAGAGCGAAAAAAACTTTGGAAATATTCGATTCCACTTGTTCCTAATCAACTTTCTTGGTGGGTTGTAAATACCTCGGATCGGGTGATTGTTACCGTTTTGCTTGGAATTGGTTTGAATGGTGTCTATTCTTCAGCAAACAAGATTTCAAGTATTTGTATTACTCTTTTTGGAATTTTAAATATGACTTGGCAAGAATCTGCAGCAATGTATATTAACGATAACGATCATGCAGAATACTTTAGTAAAATGATTAATTTTATTATGAGTATCTTTGTTTCGATGTGTCTAGGTTTAATTGCCTTTATGCCTTTTTTATTCTCATTCCTAATTATAGGAGAAGGCTATAGTGGAGCTTATTATCAAATACCGATTTTGCTCGTTGCGACCATCTTTAATGTTTTAGTGTCTTTATTAGGTTCAATTTATGTGGCGATGAAGCGAACCAAAGAGGTAGCCAAAACTTCCTTTTTTGCAGCTGCGATTAATATCATTATTGATTTAGCTCTTATCAAATTGATTGGTCTATATGCGGCATCACTTTCGACTTTGATTGCTTATTTTACAATGGCTATCTACCGTTATATCGATATTCGTAAATACATGAAAATAAAATTGGATTATAAAATGTTTTTCGTTTATTTCTTATGTGCTGCGGTAATTATCTTCTGTTACTATAGTAAAAATATATATTTATGTGCTTTGGGAGCTATTTTATCGGTAGTTATATGCTTGGTGTATAATTTACCTTATGTAAAAAAAGTTAGTTCTTTCATCAAAAATAAAATTAAAAAGAAACGAACATAAAGTTTCTTTTTATTTATCGTCAAGGTTTTGAATCAAAAAAAGATAAAATGATTTATTTTACTGCAATTATAAAGTACAAATGCTTATTATTATTTGAAAAAAACCATTTCTTGATATTGTAAAAAATATAAGAAATAAGTAAAAAAATTGTGTTTTTTTGTTGTAATTTTTTTACTAGTGTCTTATACTAAAGTAGAAAAGGAGTGAAAGAAGTATGTTTTGTGGCGAGTGTGGCGCCAAACTCGAAAAAGGTGCTGAGTTTTGTGCCGAGTGTGGTGCACGTGTTCCAAAAGAAGAATCAGTAAAGAAAACAAAACAAAAAGATGAGGTTGTAGCAGAACCGGTAGTAGAAGAAAATACACAAACCGTTCCAGCAACCCCACCAAAACCAAAGAAGCCAATGTCAAAAAGCATGAAAATTGGCTTAATCGTAGGAGCCGTTGTTGTAGTAGCATTATTTGCTGGCTATCAAATTTTGAATGGACAATTTAGTCCATCCAATGTAGCAAGTGAATTCATGAATGCATGGGTAGCAAAAGATGCAGATAAATTATATGACTATTATAACTTCGGTGATGATACAACTTTTGTATCAAAAGAAAAATTTAAAAACTATTTTGAAAGTGAAATGAGTGACACATCTGAAGTAACCAATTATCAACTTTCTGCAGTTAGATATTCGAATGGTGGACTCAATGCAACTATTACAGCAGCATATACGACCAAAGATGCAAGTAAAGCATCAACGATGGATATAACGCTAGTAAAAGAAAAAGACAAAAAGTTACTATTATTTGATTCTTGGAAAGTAGCGATGGATTCGGACGAATTTGTAGTTAATAATTTTGAAGTTCGTGTTCCAAAAGGATCAAAATTATATTTGGATGGAACGGAAGTAGATACCAAGTATATAAATACAGAAGAATCAACAACTTCGCTCGATGTTTATGAAATTCCAGCTATTTTCGAAGTAGAGACAGAAATTAAGACGGAAACCCCAATGGGAATTACCATTGTCGACAAAGAGACACCGACCGAATATGATGTCTACACCGCAAGATATTCGTTAGATCAATTAAGTGAAGAACAAGTTAAAGTATTACAAGATCAAGTAAAAGCAGATATTAATAGCCTTTATAAGAATGTAATCGATAAAAAGACTTGGGATAACGTTAAAGAAAGTTATAATTACGATGGCGCTGATTTAAGTAGATTAAAATCGGATTATGATTCTCTATATCGTAATATTGCCGATTATGATTACACAGTTCTAACGGCATTTAATGTAACAAAAGTAACTATTAATTCTTTAGATGATGAAGATGGTAGATTATCTATTTCCGTAAAAATTGATTACGATTATACCGTTACGTATGATTCGTACTTAAGTGGAGCGGAAACACATTCTTCAAGTTCTAATTATTCAACAACAATCGATTATGATTATGTAGATGGTAAATATCATTTATACGATTTAAGTTATAATCTATCATATTTTTCAAGATATTCATAATAAATAAAAAATGAAATAGGATTAAATTATAAGGAGTGAAATTATGGCAAAATTTTGTACAAAATGTGGTAAAAAACTAGAAGACGGTCAAGTTTGTGACTGTACTAAAAATGAAACCGCTGTTGAAACAGCAACAGAACCTGCTACACAAACAGTAGTAGTACAAAAAACAGGAGGATTCGATTTTGGAGCTTGCTTCCAATCATTAATCGATATTGTAAAAGGAATCTTTACAAAACCTTCAGATACGTTTAAGAAATATTCTAAATCAGAAAACATGGGCGTAGGAATTATGGCAATTGTAATTAACGCTTTAGTTGCTGGATTATTCCTATATCTCATCCTAACAAATCTTATCAATGCAGGATATCAAGCTGCAGTAATGAATTCAGGACTCGATAGTATGACAAGTTTAGGATTATCATCGATTGGTGGAACGAATGTAGCAAGTGCTTTAGGAATTGACTTCATGAAAATATTCCTTTATACAGCTTTCTTTGTAGCCTTCGAATGGTTCATGATTGCACTTATGGTTTATGTATTTGCTGGAGCTATCTTCAAAGCAAATATTGATTTTAAAAAAGCAATTTCATTAGTAGGTACCGTTTCAGTACTAGCAACCGTTGCTACGGCAGCTTGCATCGTTCTATCTTATATTAGTGGTCAATTAACAGTAATTGTTCTTTGCCTTACAGCATCGTTTGTTGGATTCTATCTATATCAAGCCCTTGCCGAAACAACCGATATTAATAAGAATAGATTAGCTTATGCCTTTATTCCAGCACTTGTTATTGCAACAGTAGTTGTTGGATTCATCTTATGGCAAGTTCTAGTTAGTTCAATTATGTCTTGGGGAGCAAGTGTATCAGCAGCAGGAGATTCATTAGGATCACTATTTGGCTAGAAAAAAGGCTATTTTAAATAGCCTTTTTCTTTTAATAATAGAAGGAAGGAATTAATAATATGTATTGTGAAGAATGTGGCGCAAAAAATAATGAAAAAAATAAGTTTTGTGAAAAATGTGGACATCGTCTTATTCCCGAAGAAGTAAAGGAAGAACCAGTCGAAGTAAAAGAAAATACTAAAAAGAAAAATAAAAAAACAGAAGTAAAAAAAGAAATTAAGGAAGAACCGGTTGTAGAAGTGGCAACACCAGTGCCATCGGTGGAACCTCCTAAAGCAGTAATAGCAAAACCGCCAGTAAGTCAACCCGATGTTTTACAACTAACTTTTGAAGATAAAAAATATCAAAATTATATTTCTTATATAAAAGTTTCGGTTATCTTAACTTACATAATATGGGTTGGATTAGGAGTTTTTCTTGGATTGTTCCTATATCAATCATTTGAACATAATCTCTTCTTTAGAATGGATCGAAGTTTAACATCCACTGCACAAATTGCTGCAATATTCCCACCCATTATTGGATTTGCTATGGCTTGGTCACGCACTTTAGCAAAAAAGATTCAAATTCAAGAAATGAAATGGCGTCTTGATTTTTATCATAAACACGTGAATCATTAATCAAAGGAAAGGATAAGGTATATGGAGAAAAAAAGTAAAAAGAAAGCGAACAAGAAAAAATTAACCTGTCCTTTTTGTCATGAAGAAATAAGTAAAGAAACCATTTTCTGTCCATCATGTGGTAAGAAAGTGATCGAAGAAAAACCGCCGGAAGCCCAATCAAATGTGTGTCCTTCTTGCGGAGAAGAATTAGAAGAAGGAACCCTTTTTTGCCCATCCTGTGGCACAAAGATTAGTAACGAGAAATTACCGCAAGTGGAAGAAGTAAACAGTCTACCAACCGAAGTATTACCGAATGCTAGTCCGGTAGAGCCAAAAGAAAAAAATAAAAAGAAATATCTTTGGTTGCTTTTAATTTTATTACTTTTAATTGCTACGATAAGTGTTATTTATCTATTCCAAAACCCAGGAGCAAACGATTTTACATCAACGGGTGAGAAAGAAGAATTAGTAGAAGTTCCTAATTTAGTAGGAAAACCGGTAGGAGACGCTACCAAATCACTAAAATCCCTCGGATTAAAAGCTTCCATTATCGAGGAAGAAACAGATGACGAAGATCAAGTAGGCATCGTATACGAGCAGAAAAAGGCCAACGATAAAGTCGCAAAAGGATCGACCATTGAGCTAAAAGTATATGTTTCAAGTAATCGCGTAAAAGTTCCAAATTTAGAAAATAAACATATCGACGAAGCGATGAAAGAAGCTAAAGAAATAGGGCTTAACTTAAATATCGTAGACGAAAGATACGATGAAAATATAGAAGAGGGCCATATCATTGAACAAGAGCCGAAAGAGGGAGAATTAAGCAAAGGTTCGACGATAAATGTAGTGGTTAGTCGTGGAAAAGAATCTTCTACGGAACAAGAACAACAGCCAAGTACGGATGTTGTTGAAACACTTCCTCCAGAAGCAACGACATCTAAATCATGGTCTGGTTGGGTCACCTCACTTCCGCAAGGAGTATCTGCTCAAACACATGATATTGAACAAAAAACACAGTATCGCTCACGAAAAAAAGAGACGACGACTTCGACCAATCGTAATTTGGCTGGATGGACATATGAAAGTGAAAAAGTGCTTGAAGATCGTTGGGTAGATAAAGAAGACAAAAAAACCGGCTTTGAATGTAATAATTATTTTAACGAATGTAAGAATAGTGCTACGAAAACAATTAAGCATTATGCATTTACGCGCTTTTACATTCAAGGAACCTGTTCGGAGACGGATTCAGAGGACGATAAATGTTATACAGCACTAGGAGGACTTATTGATTTTGCACGAAACAATAGTAACCGGGTATTAGATCCGAATCAAGATGGAAAGATGACTTCTGCCGACTATAAAGCTTTAGAAAATTTAGTTGAATCAAAAAAGGGATGTTATTACAACAACAAAAAGGTAGGACCATTTCATTCGAACTTTGACTATGGTCAAGCATACGCCCCATTACAAGAAAGTTTTATTGGGCAAGGAGAACCGCATTTAAATGATAGTTATTATATCGGACAAAGTACCGTCCGAATGAAAATAACGGGGGCCAATCTTTCACGGGATAGTCTTTTATTTAGAAAGTGCTATAACCAGGACGCTTATAGTGTAATACTTGCAATAGGAACCGGTTCTTGTACTTGTACTTACAGTGAACATGTCAAAACGGTTTCGTACACCTTTAGTCGATGGGGAGCTTATTCGAATTGGGTCGATACCAAAATTGAAAAGAATGATACGACTGATGTCGAAACACGAACAATCTATCGTTTCCGAGCAAAATAAAGAGGAAAGTATATAAAAAACTTGTTTTTTTAATAAAAATACGTTAAAATTAAGGTAACTTCTTGGAAAGAGGAGTAAAAAGAAAACTTTTTAGAGATTGTCTGGTAGGTGAAAAGACAAAAGTATTTCTTTTGAAAGACACTTTCTGTGGTAAGAAGCGTGATTTTCGCGATAAGAAAACAAAAAGCATAAAGAAATTTATGAAACAAAGGTGGCACCACGGGGAAACTCGTCCTTTAAGAAGTGCTACCTTTTTATTTTTTGAAAGGAGAAAAACTATGATAACAAAACCAAAAGGATGTCATGATATTTATGGAGAAGAAGCAAAAAAATGGCAATACGTTAACAAATTAATCGATACATTAATGGAAAAATATAATTATCAGTATATTCGTACCCCGATTTTTGAAGCGACCGAACTATTTCATCGTGGCGTAGGAGAATCGAGCGATATTGTTACTAAAGAAACGTATGATTTCATCGATCGAGGAGACCGTAAGATGACGCTTCGTCCCGAAGGAACGGCCGGGGTTGTTCGTAGTTACATCGAAAATAAAATGTATGGTGATCCGACTCAACCGATAAAACTCTATTACAATGGAACGATGTACCGTTACGAAAGACCACAATCGGGAAGAGACCGTGAACTTACCCAATTTGGCGTGGAAGTTTTAGGAAGTGACGATCCATTAATTGATGCTGAAGTAATTTCGATTCCCGTTAATATTTATAAAATGTTAGGATTGAAACAAATAAAAGTAAATATAAATTCACTCGGCGATAAAGCATCTAGAAAAGCGTATCGCGATGCTTTAGTAGCGTATTTTAAACCACACATTCACGAGTTATGTGATGATTGCAAAGCGCGTTTAGAAAAAAATCCACTTCGTATTTTAGATTGTAAAGTGGATGCCGAAAACGAAATAATTAAAAATGCTCCAACGACCATTGAATATTTAAACGAAGAAAGTAAAGCACGTTTTGAAAAAGTAATCAATTACCTAGGCGCATTAGGAATCGAACATGAAGTAAATCCAAAGATAGTACGAGGACTCGATTATTATTGCCATACAGTTTTTGAAATTGAAGCTAAAGTCGAAGGGTTTGGTAGTCAAAATGTTTTAGGTGGAGGAGGAAGGTACGATGGATTAACGGAAGAACTAGACGGACCATCGACTCCAGGAATGGGATTTGCAAGTGGCCTAGGACGTTTGATTTTAGCTCTTGAAAAAGAAGAAATTAAACTACCGGTTCAAGAAGATATCGATGTATTTATCATGTATGTAAACGAAGAAGAAAAATTAAATGCAATGTATCTTGCCCAAGAGTTAAGAATGAATGGTTTTGTTACTGAAACCGAATATTTAGGACGCGGATTAAAAGGACAATTTAAACAAGCGGACCGCCTCCAAAGCAAATACTTATTACTACTAAATAGTGAAGATTTAAAAGAAAATATAGTTACGATTAAAAACAACAAGACAAAAGAAGAAGAGAAAATTGATCTCGATTATATCATTTACTATTTAGACGAACATATTGAAGAAGAGGAACATTTCCATATTGGTCACGAGGGAGAACCACTTTACGAAGGAGAGGACGAAGATGAAGACGACTAAAAATGGTACATTGAATCGAAATAATATCGGCGAAAAGCACACTTTTTATGGATGGGTTCAAAAGAAAAGAAACCTTGGTGGATTAATCTTTATTGATTTAAGAGACCGTTCCGGTGTAATCCAGTTAGTGATACGTCCAGAGGATGATTGTTATTCGCTTGCCGAAAGTGTCAAAAGTGAATACGTTTTAAAAGTAGAAGGAACCATTGCTCAAAGAGAAAGTGTAAACCCTAATATTCCAACAGGAGAAATCGAAGTAGCGGTCGAGCAATTTGAAATTTTAAATACCGCTAAAGATATTCCATTTGAGATTAAAGATGACACGACGGCATTAGAAGATACGAGACTAAAATATCGGTATCTAGATTTACGAAGAGATACTTTAAAAGATAAGTTAGTGTTACGTTCAAAAGTCATGCAAATCGTTCGTAATTATTTAGTTGAAAATGACTTTTTAGAAATCGAGACACCAATGTTAGGAAGAAGTACTCCGGAAGGAGCAAGAGACTATTTAGTACCATCAAGAGTCAATAAAGGATCTTTTTATGCTTTACCACAATCCCCTCAATTATATAAACAACTTTTGATGATTGCCGGTATGGAACGTTATTTCCAAATTGCTAAATGCTTCCGAGATGAAGATTTAAGAGCCGATCGGCAACCGGAGTTTACCCAAATCGATATGGAAATGAGTTTTATTGATACGGAAGACATATTAACGATAACAGAAAAAATGCTTGCCCGTATTTGGAAAGAAGTAAAAGGCGTAACGATTTCATTACCAATTCGTCGAATGACTTGGGATGAAGCATTCGATACCTATGGAAGTGATAAACCGGATCTTCGTTTTGATTTAAAGATTCAAGAAATTACTTCACTCTTTACTAATACCGAATTTCAAGTATTTAAATCGACGATTGAAAATAAAGGCATTATTAATGCCCTTGTAGTAAAAAATGCAGCTTCTAGTTTTTCTAGAAAAGAAATTGATAAATTAACCGAATATGTAAAAACCTATCAGGCGAAAGGATTATGTTGGTTAAAGTTGACGGAAGGAACACTTAATGGAAGTATTGCTAAAAATTTAACGGAGGAAGAATTAAAGCAATTAACCGAAAAATTAGCCCTCGAAGAAAACGATATAATCTTTATCGTAGCTGACCAACGGAAAGTTACCAAGACTTCGCTTGGAGAGTTACGTAAAAAATTGGGACATGATTTACATTTGATCGACGATAGTAAAGATGCCTTTGTTTGGATTACCGACTTTCCACTATTTGAATACAGTGAAACAGAAGGAAGATATCTTGCTATGCATCATCCATTTACAGCACCTAAAGAAGAAAGCATTCCAAATCTTTTAACGGATAAAGAACATTGTTATGCAAAAGCTTACGATATTGTCATCAATGGCTACGAAGCTGGAGGTGGAAGCATTCGTATTCATAATCATGAAGTTCAAGAAAAAATGTTTGAAGCTTTAGGATTTACCGAAGAAAGTGCGAAAGAACAGTTTGGTTTCTTTTTAGAAGCATTTGATTATGGAGCACCTCCTCATGGTGGAATTGCCCTAGGCCTAGATCGTATGATTATGTTATTAGCACAAACCGAAAATATTCGAGATGTAATTGCCTTCCCTAAAACAACAAGTGCCGCCGATTTAATGACGGAAGCTCCTAATATTGTTGATGAGAAGCAGTTACAAGAACTAGCCATCAAAGTAGAAAATAAATAAAATAGATTGTATATATTTTGTAAAACAATATGAGAATCAGCATGATTTTAATTAAAATGAATAGAATATAACAAAAAAGATTGACATTTCGAATTTTTTTGGTATAATTGAAGTGAATTCAAAAGAAGGAAAGTGATGTATCCATCCACCTGATCGCGAATAGCGGTAGGTAAAGAGCCAACGTGTCATCTCACAGCAGATGAACACTCTTTGTGCGCAGTGGATACATTATTGTATCCACTTTTTTGATTTTTATTGGAGGTGTTTTGTATCGCAAATACAAAGAATAATTTGTTAATTAACGAACAAATTAGAGCTAGTCAAGTACTAGTCATTGGACCTAATGGAGAACAAGTCGGCGTAAAAACGTTACAAGATGCATTGACGTTAGCATCCTATGCGGGATTAGATCTCGTATTGATGAATCCGAATGGAAATCCACCGGTATGTAAAGTAATGGACTATAACAAGTATCGTTACGAAAAGCAAAAGAAAGAAAAAGAAGCTTTGAAAAAACAAAAAGCATCCAACTTAGAAACCAAAGAATTCCGTTTATCGAGCGTAATTGATGTCGGTGATTTTGAAACCAAAGTAAATCAAGTAACAAAATATTTGGTTAAAGGAAACAAAATTAAAATGACGATTCGCTTTAAAGGTAGACAGATGGCACATACTGATTTAGGCCGCGATGTATTAGTTAAATTTGCATCTCGTTTAGAAGATTTAGCGACCATAGAACAACAACCAAAACTAGATGGAAAGAACATGACCATGTTATTAGCACCAAAAAAAGAAAAATAGGAGGACAATGAAATGGGTAAATTAAAAACACATAAAGGATTAAAGAAAGTAGTAAACAAAAGACAAAGTGGTTCAATTACGATTGGACATCAAGGAAGTCGTCATAACACCGGTAGTAAAACCGCTAAAGCCAATCGTGGTTTCCGTAAACGCGCATCGATTAGTAAAGCAGATCAAAGTAGATTAAAGAACATAATCTAAGCAGTCATAGGAGGGAAAGAAAATGGCAAGAGTAAAAAATGGAGCTACGACAAAAGCTCGTCATAAAAAAGTATTAAAACAAGCAAAAGGTTATTTCGGAAGTAAACATAGATTATACAAGAGTGCAAAAGAACAATTAATGCATTCTGGACAATATGCTTTCCGTGACCGTAGACAAAAGAAGAGAGATTTTAGAAAACTTTGGATTACACGTATCAACGCTGCATGTCGTGAGGAAGATATCAGCTACTCTCGTTTTATTGAGGGATTAAATAAAGCCGGTGTTGAAATCAACCGTAAAATGTTATCTGAAATCGCAATTAGTGATAAGAAAGCATTTGCTGAAATCGTTAAAGTTGCCAAAGATGGACTTGCAGGAAAAGTAACGAAGCAAGAAGTAAAAGCAGCTGTAAAAGAAAATAAAGTTGCTAAAGTAGATGAACCAAAAGAAGAAAAGAAAGAAACGAAAAAGGAAAAAGCAACTACCGATCTTTCTAAATTAACGGTGGCAGAATTAAAAGCCTTAGCAAAAGAAAAGGGAATTGAAGGATACACTTCAATGAAAAAGCAAGAACTAATCGATGCTTTAAACAAATAAAAAATAAACATATTAATGAATTGATCTGTCGAGTGCCGTAATGGTGATAGATTTTAGAAATTAATAAGTGAGAAAAACGAAAAGGAGAATATATTTATGGCAGTAGTGTCAATGAACTATTTATTAGAAGCAGGTGTACATTTTGGACACCAAAAAAGAAGATGGAACCCTAAAATGGGAGAATACATCTATACTTCAAGAGATGATATTTATATTATCGATTTACAAAAAACAGCAAAGAAATTAGAGGAAGCTTACGAAGCAATGAAAGCCATTGCTGAAAATCAAGGTAAAGTATTATTTGTTGGTACTAAGAAACAAGCGCAAGAAGCAATGGAAGAATCTGCAAATCGTACGGGAATGTACTTTGTTAACGAACGTTGGTTAGGGGGAACTTTAACAAACTTCAAAACAATTAAATCTCGTGTTCGTCGTATGGAAGAAATCGAAGAGATGGAAAAGAACGGTACATTTGAAGTATTACCTAAAAAAGAAGTTATCAAAATTAAAAAAGAATATGACAAATTATATCGTAACCTTCGTGGAATTCGCGAAATGAAAAAATTACCAGAAGCAATGGTTATTGTCGATCCTCGTAAGGAAGAAATTGCCATTAAAGAAGCAAGAATTTTAGGTATTCCAGTTTTCGGTGTAGTCGATACAAACTGTGACCCAGATATGGTTGACTACGTTATTCCAGGAAACGATGATGCCGTACGTTCGGTTAAATTAATGATTGGTGTTTTAACCAATGCGATTGCAGAAGTAAACGGAAATGAAGTAATTGACTACTTAACCGAAGAAGATCGTACAAAAGGGGAAAAGAAAACCGAGAAAGAAACAACGGAAGTAGAAGTAACTGAAGAAAAAGAAGAAGCACCTAAGGAAGTAAAAAAAGAAGAAAAAGCACCCGTTGTTGAAGAAAAACAAGTAGAAGCAAGTGAAGATTATTCTAAACTAACGGTCGTAGAACTAAAGAAACTTGCAAAAGAAAAGGGAATTGAAGGATATACTTCGATGAAAAAAGCCGATTTAGTGGCTGCCTTAAATAAATAAAAGGAATAAGGAGGATATTATGTTTACGGCAAATGATGTAAAAACGTTACGTGAAAGAACTGGCGCTGGAATGATGGAATGTAAAAAAGCGCTTGAAACAACCCAAGGGGATATGGAAAAAGCCATTGACTGGTTAAGAGAAAACGGTACGATTAAAGCCGCTAAAAAAGCAGGAAGAATTGCCGCTGAAGGATTAACTCGTATCGTTGAAAATGATAAAGCAGTAGCGATGATCGAAGTTAACTCTGAAACCGATTTCGTAGCCAAGAATAAAGATTTCCAAGAGGCAGTAGATAAAATTGCCCAAACTATTTTGGAAAATGAAGTAACGACGATGGAAGAAGCTAACGAACTTAAGGTAGGAGAGGAAACTATCGCTCAATTAATGACGAATTTAGTTGCTAAAATTGGTGAAAAATTAAGTTTTAGAAGATTTGCTCGCATCGAGAAAAAAGAAGGCGAAGTAGTTGGTACTTATACCCATATGGGAGGAAGAATCGGTGTTATTATCGTGCTTAACGGTGGTAATGTTGAAACAGCCAAAGACGTTGCTATGCATGCAGCAGCAATGCGTCCTTCTTATTTAACACGGAATGATGTCGATAAAGACGTATTAGAACGGGAAAGTAACGTTATTAAAGAACAAGCAATCAAAGAAGGAAAACCTGCAGAAATTGCTGAAAAAATGGTACAAGGACGTATTAATAAGTTCTACAAAGAAATTTGTCTATTAGAACAACCTTTTGTTAAAAATGATGAATTAACGGTAGAAGCATACGTTAAAAATAATGGCGGTTCCGTTGTTTCGATGACCCGTTTTGAAGTAGGCGAAGGTATTGAAAAGAAACAAGAAAATTTCGCTGAAGAAGTAATGAGTCAAATTAATGGATAAAAGAGTTTGAACTCTTTTTTCTTTTTGGAAAAGTATCTTGTCAAAACAAAAAAATAAAAGTACAATAATACTATAAGGAGAGATGGAAAAAATGAATGATTCAATAACGCAAAACACCAAAAACAAAATGATGCTATCCATTGAAAATTTAGAAAAACGTTTTATTACAGTAAGAGCTGGAAGAGCAAATCCAAATGTGCTCGATGGAATTATGGTAGAATATTATGGAAATATGACCCCTTTAAAGCAATTAGCTATGATTTCAGTACCAGAAGCTAGACAACTTCTAATTAAACCTTTTGATAAAAGTTGTTTATCGGCAATCGAAAAAGCGATTTTAGCATCCAATTTAGGACTTACGCCAAACAATGATGGAGAAACTGTACGTATTATTATTCCTGCGTTAACCGAAGAGCGAAGAAAAGATTTAATCAAGCAAGTAAAATCACTCGCCGAAGAAGCCAAAGTAGCCATTCGTAATATTCGTCAAGATGCTATGAAAGAAATTGAAAAAATGGATGGATCGGAAGATGATCAAAAAGGAAAAGAAAAAGAGATTCAAAATTTAACGGATGAATATAACAAAGTCGTTGAAAATAAATTGAAAGAAAAAGAAGAAGAACTCATGACCGTTTAAAAAAATAAAAAGAACATTAAAAAAAGATGTTCTTTTTTTCTATTTTGTGTTATCATAAAGATAATAGGGAGTGATATTAGAATGTCAAACAATTGGCTAGGATTAATTATGTCGGCTATCTATATTATAGTAGTCGCAGGACTTGCATCATTTTGCTACAAGAAAAAGAAGTTCACGAGTGAAGAAAGCAAAAGCTTTGTCCACATCGGACTATGTAATTGGTGGTTAGTAGCGTGGATATACTTCGACAATTTTATATTTGCGAGTGTAATACCGGCTTTACTAGTTATCTTAAATTGTTGTAACTATCGGTTCCACTTCGTCCCTGGAATAGAAGCGACCGATAAATCAAAACGGCATATGGGTTCCGTTTGGTATGCATTAGCCTTATTAACGTTATCAATCTATTTCTTCCAAAATACATATTATATGTATATTGGAGCCATTGCTATCTTAACGTTAGGTTATGGAGATGGATTAGCAACCCTCGTTGGAGAATATTTTGGAAAACATAAATTTGGTGTTCGTAATAAGTCTGCTGAAGGAAGTTTCACGATGTTATTTGTAACTTTCTTAATTATAACCGTCTTATTACAATATTCTTTCCCAACCCAACAAATTGCAACCCTTGCACTATACATTTCTGTATTTGCTACGATGGTAGAATTATTTGCACCTGGAGGAACGGATAACTTTTTGGTTCCGATTGGGGTAGCACTTTATACCTATTTATTAGTAGAAGCACCTTGGTTTGAACCGATGGCATTAGCTATTACCATTACCAGTGTCATTATATTCATCGTAATGTTAACGAAGGCTTTATCGCCAGGGGCTGCTTTCTGTTCATTACTAATGGGAAGTGCTATTTATATTTTAGCGGGACCCGTTCCTTATGGTTGCCTATTACTTTTCTATTTGACTTCGATGGTAATCGAACATGGACACAAAAAGCCATTAAAAGAGAAACAACGGAATCTAACGCAAGTAGAAGAAGATGGATTAGCCGTTTTACTATTTGCTATTATGTATGCGTATACGCAAAGCGAAGTTGCTTTAATTGCTATTTTTGTAGCCATCGCCGGTGCTACAGCTGATACGTGGAGTAGTGGAATTGGATACTATTCAAAACAAAAAGTACGTTCAATTCTATCAGGTAAACCTTTGCCAAAAGGAGAAAGTGGTGGAGTTACTCAATTAGGTACTTTAGGAGCATTCCTTGGAGCCCTACTCATTGCAACCTTTAGTTTATTAGCACCAGGAGAAAATATCGTCGTACGATTCTTATTGGTATTAGGATTTGGATTCTTCACATCGATTATCGACAGTATCTTTGGTGTATTCCTACAAGCAAAATACTACGATGAAGCAAAAGGAGTTGTGCTTGAGAAACGTCCTAAAAATATGAAAGGTATCAAAAAAATATCAGGATATCAATTTCTAACCAATGGAATGGTTAATTTTGTAACGGTAATGTTAAGTTGCATCTTATGTTGCCTATTAACCTTATTAGTATTATAATAAGAAGCATCTAAAAGATGCTTTTCTTTTTAAAAACAAAAAAGTAATGTATTTAAAATTAAAAAAATGATATAGTATAATAGAACACATTGAAATAGATAGGAAGTGAACAATATGTTTTGGAAATCAAAAAAAGAAGTTGATATCGAAGAAGTCAATGAAGTTATTCATCTTTCGAAAAATATATTAAAGATTGTTTTCGTTTTAATTGCAGCCCTATTAATTTATATTGTAACTTCGCTTTTCCATTCATGGCATGTTTTTGAATTTATTAAAAATATATTATCTATTTTATCGCCATTATTTATCGGTTTTGCCATTGCTTGGTTACTTGACCCAGCCGTCAGTTGGTTAAAGAAAAAAGGAGTTAACCGGATATTAGGAACCATGCTCGTATTTATCCTAGTATTAGGGGGATTAGGTTTCTTAGGTTATTTAATTTATCCTTCTTTGACGGAACAAATTAATGAAGTGGCATCTTCGATACCTACTTTAATTGAAAATGGAACAAAGATGATCGATCAATTATTCGTAAATTTATCGCATATGAGCGGATATGACTTAACGGATATAAAACTGCAAATATTTGATACCATGAATAAATTTGGAACCGATTTAGCTACTTCACTTCCGACATTGACAATGAACATAGTAAGTAATATTATTAGTGGAGGAGTTAACCTCATCTTTGGAATTATCGTTGGCTTTTATATGTTATTTGACTTTCAAAACGTTCGAAAGCATCTCTTTACATTCATTCCAAAAAAATATCATAAAGAGGCTGCCCGATTAGTCGATCAACTTAATCGTATTTTAAGAAGTTTTATTCAAGGAACTCTTTTGATAGCAGGTATTCTATTTATATTCCAATCGATTGGCTTAACCCTCGCCGGAATGAATGCCCCTTTAGTTTTTGGATTATTTTGTGCCATTACCGATATTATTCCATACATCGGACCTTGGATTGGAGGCGTACCGGTTGTCTTAATTGCCTTTACCATTAATCCGATGGTCGGCTTTTTAACGTTAGTGTCCGTCCTTGTATGTCAAACCCTTGAAAACTATTTTTTACAACCGATCGTAATGGGAAAAACGATGAAATTACATCCGGTAACAATTATGATGGGCTTATTGATTTTTGGATACTACTTTGGTATAATAGGTATGATTGTTGCCACACCTTTGATATCGACCGGAAAATTAATTTTTCAATTTCTCAATGAAAAATATCATTTCATGGATCGCATCAACGAAGAAAATGGAAGAAAAAACGTTGAAGAAGAAAAGTAGTAAAGTTTAACTTTTATAGAGAGCGAAGAAAAGGTGTAATCTTTGCAAAGAGACTTTATGAAATGCTACTTCTGAGTGGAGCAAAACTCCCGGGTTAAACCGTTATTTAGAATTAAGATCTAATTAGGATGGTACCGTGCCAAATAGGCACTCCTATTTAGGTCTTTTCTTTGCTAGAAAGGAGCCGTTATGAAAATATATTTGATTAGTGGTAAAGCAGAGCACGGAAAAGATACGCTCGGATCTTATCTTAAAGACGAATACGAAAAAAGAGGTAAAAAATGTTGTATCATGCATTTTAGTGCTTATTTAAAATACTATGCCTATACCTATTTTGGGTGGGATCAAGAAAAGGAGCAAAAGCCACGTGAACTACTACAAAAGTTAGGGCAAGAAATTATCCGTGAAAAATTAAATAAACCCTATTTTTTAATTGATCGTGCCATCGAAGATATCGAAATATTAAACCACTTTTATGATGTATTTATCATTACGGATGTTCGCCTACCACTCGAAATTGAAACAATGAAAAATAACTTTGAAAATGTAACCAGTATACACATTCATCGAAGTAATTTTATCGAAACAAAATTAAATGAAAAGCAACGATTACATTGGACTGAAGTTGCGCTTGATCAATATCAAAATTTTGATTATAAGGTCGAAAATACGACTTTGGAGGAATTGAATAAAACAGCCGAAGCAATCGTTAGAAAAGAGGAGTATAAAGATGAAAAAAATGACTAGTACTGAAATTCGAAATAAATGGTATCAATTTTTTGAAAGCAAAGGACATGAAAAGATGGAAAGTGCTCCTTTAATCCCCATCGATGATGATTCCCTTTTATGGATTAATGCGGGAGTCACCCCATTAAAAAAATATTTTGATGGAAGTGTTATTCCGGATAATAAACGAATTGTTAATGTTCAAAAATGTATTCGTACCAACGACATTGAAAACGTTGGAAAAACGACGAGACATCAAACGTTCTTTGAAATGATGGGGAATTTCTCGATAGGAGATTATTTTAAAGAGGAAGCTATTGCCTATGCTTACGAATTATTAACGAGTGAAGAATGGTTTGGAATCCCCAAAGAGAAACTCTATGTCACGATTTATACGAATGACCTCGATGCGAAGAAAGAATGGTTAAAACAAGGTTTGATGGAAGATCACATTGTTCCACTCGAAGGAAACTTTTGGGAAATAGGGGAAGGCCCTTGTGGACCCGATAGTGAAATATTTTACGATCGAGGAGAAAAATACGATCCCAATCACGATGCCTTAGAAAAATTTAAAAACGATGAAGACCAAGATCGCTACGTTGAAATTTGGAACAACGTATTTAGTCAATTTAATGCGAAAAGTGGAGTAAAAAGAGAAGATTATCAAGAATTACCACATAAAAACATCGATACTGGTGCAGGACTAGAACGTTGGGCATGTATTTTTCAAGATGTAGATTCCAATTTTGATACCGATTTATTTGTTCCTATCATCGAACATATCGAAAAATTAAGTGGTGTACTCTATAACGGCGACATGGCATTTAAAGTAATTGCGGATCATATTCGGGCAATTACGATGGCTTTGTCGGATGGTGCCATTTTCGAAAACGTTGGACGAGGATATGTGTTAAGAAGATTACTTCGAAGAAGTGTTCGTTTTGGAAAAAAACTTGGTCTCACCCAACCATTTATGTATCAATTAGTGGAAACCGTCGTTGAAAATATGAAAGAAAGTTATCCAGCACTCGTTGAAACAAAAGGCTATGTAAAGACGCTCGTATACGAAGAAGAGCAACTTTTCCATAAAACGTTAGCCCAAGGAGAAAGAAGATTATACGAATTAATGGACGAATCAAGTGACCATACCATATCTGGACTCGATGCTTTCAAATTGTATGATACTTATGGGTTCCCTTTCGAATTGACTTTAGAATATCTCGAAGAAAAAGGTTTTACGACTTCGAAAGAAGAATTCGATCATTATATGGAAGAACAGAAGCAACTTGCTAAAAATAATCGCAAAAAAGATGCAAGTATGAATCTTCAAAACGAAAGTCTGCTCAATTTACAAATCCCATCGACGTTCCTTTATCAAACCTACAAAAACAAAGGGAAAGTAATGTACTTATTACAAGAGGATAAAGAAGTCGACGAACTTTCGAAAGAAGGTTATGTCGTCGTAGATGAAACTTGTTTCTATGCGACATCCGGTGGACAAGTAGCCGATACCGGTATGATGATAGGAAAGAATTTTAAAGCGCGCGTTCTCGATGTTACGAAGGCCCCGAACGGACAACATCTTCATAAAGTTAAAATACTAGATGGAACCATGAAAAAAGACGATGAAGTCGAAATGATTATCGATTTGGAGCGAAGAAAACGAATTGAAGCAAATCATAGTTCCGTTCACTTATTACAATATGCATTACAACAAGTCATCTCAGATCGTATTCATCAAGCAGGAAGCTATGTTGACGATTTAGGTGCCCGGTTTGATTTTACTTATACCGGTAAATTACTAGATGATGAAGTAATCGAAGTAGAACAACAGGTAAACGATATTATTGCAGGTCAATTTGAGACAAGAACCGAAATTATGTCGAAAGAAGATGCCAAGAAAACGGGAGCCATGGCCTTATTCAATGAAAAATATGGCGATAAAGTGCGTGTGGTAACGATTGCTGATTCCAAAGAACTTTGTGGAGGAACCCATGTAAAAAATACCCGTGATATCGAACGTTTTGCTATAAAATTAGTAGAAAGCAAAGGTAGTAATGTTTACCGAATTGAATTGGTAACGAAAGATCGGGTGGAAAAAGCGTTACTTGAGACAACAAAACCTTACACAGACGAAATCGTAAAATTACTTATGAAAGCTAAAAACATTCTTAATCAAGCGAAAGAAGAAGGTATTACCCTTTCATTTGATGTCGATATAACCAACGACACGCCATCTTCATACAAAGATATTATCTATATTCAAAACGAACTTGAATACGTTCAAGATGAAGTAAAAGAATTAGAAAAAACATATCAAGCTAAAAAACAAGAACAAGCGAAAGAAGATTTGACAGAATTCCTTGAAAAACAAGAGACAATAAATGAAAAACAAGTCATTTTAATGAAGACAGAAGGAAAAGATTTTAAACTATTAAAAGGAATTGTCGACGAATTATTAAATCGTTTAGGAAAAGGATTTATCTTTATTGCCAATGTAAATGGCGATAATGTAAATTTCATTGCGCGAAGTAATATCGAATTAAGTGCCGGAGAAATGGTAAAAATGGCCGCTACGAAATCTTTAGGAAATGGTGGAGGAAGTAATACTTTTGCGCAAGGAGCAGGAAAGACAAGCGAATTTATCGAAGAAATTATTGAATCGATTAAAACACAAATAAAGTAGGTGATTTCGATGCCCCTTATCTATCTTTTAACAGGAGAAGATTCCTTTCTAATCAATCGTAAAATAGAATCACTAAAAAAACAGTATAAGGACTACGAATATATTCCTTTTGATTTAACAGAATCTCCGCTAGAAAATGTTTTAGAAGCCCTCGATACATTTGATCTTTGGATGACATCAAAACTAGTCGTTGCAAGTAATGCACAATTCTTAACGGCGGAAGGAAAAAAGGAAATATCCCTCGATCAGTTAGAGAAATATATCGATCATCCGAATCCCAGCAATATTTTAGTACTAACGTGTAATAAATTAGATGAACGGAAAAAGATTGTAAAAAAATTACTAAAAGTAAGTGAACATCCAACCCTAGAAGTAAATCCTAAAACGTTAGTAACGGAAGCATTAGAGGATTATGAAATAACACCATCAGACCGAATGTACTTGATTAATCGATGTGGGAACAATTACGAAAAACTTGTTCATGAATGTGAAAAGTTAAAGTTGTATTGCTACGATCAAAAAAAGATTACACAAAAAGATATCGAAGAAGTAGTATCTCCTTGGTTGGACGATAATATATTTGATTTAGTCGATGCTATTGTAAATCGTAAAAAAGAAAAATCGTATCAAATATATCAGGAACTTTTAAGTCATAACGAAGAACCATTAAAAATACTCGTTTTAGTGGCCAATCAATTTCATCTTCTTTACCAAGTAAAAGTTTGGCATAACGAAGGAAAAAAAGAAAATGAGATTGCCTCTCTTTTAAAAGTGCATCCTTATCGAGTAAAATTAGCATTAGAAAAAGAAAGAGGATATTTAGAAAAAGAATTACTAGATATAATTACTGAACTTGCTGATTTAGATGAAGCAATAAAACAGGGAACCACCTATCAAAATATAGGCTTTGAATTATTTTTATTAAATCGCTAAAAGGAAGAAATTCTTGACGAATTTCTTTTTTTGTGGTATAATCAAGCACATATAAAAAGGGGGAATACAAATGCATTGGAACTGGAATGAAAATTTCTATTTATGTATCAATTTCCTAGAACGCTGTAAAAGTGAATTGACAACCGTAGATTCAAAATTAAAAGTAGCCCAAAAAGAAAAGCAAGAAAATGAAAATGAATGTTTAGGATTACAAAATGAATTGTTTCGTTTTCAATCAGAAATCGATAATTATAATGCACTTTATAAAAAGAAAAGGTTAAACAAAATATTAAAATCAGGTATAAACGTAGTATCGGTTATAACGATATTAGGTGCTTTAGGAGCCGTAATCCTATCGCCCAAAATTATTCCGGTAATATTAGGAATTGGAATTACACTTACGGGTGGTCTATATTTGGGACGTACTATTAATTTACAAGAAGAAGCCCGTTTTGATGCTCTTCCAAGACATTATGACCAACAATGTCAAAAAGAAATGAATAATCTTGTAGAAAAAATTAAAGTTAAAGAAAAACAACACGAAGGACTCGCATCTCGATACGAACAATTAAAATCATTAAAAACAGATATAACGACAGGAATTCAGAAAATGGAAGATCATATTGAAATCCATTTCCCAGAAGAATTAAAAGAGGTAAAACAAAATGCTTCAATGGAACAAGCAAAGAAACAAAAAAACATCCAAAAAGTAAAAAGACCAGTGATGATTTTGAAAAGAGGAGAATAAAATGACAGTCGAAGAACAAATCAAACAAATAGAAGAAGAAATTACAAATTTAACGTTAGCAATCGAAAAAATGGATGAGGAAAGATCAAATTTATACAATCGAACATATGATATACAATTGATGATGTTAAAAGAAGAAAAAGAAAGTTTAACGCAAATAAAAGATCAACAATTTGACGAACTAGAACAAGAAGAAGATAAAAGAACACGTAAAATACTTGAAATTAGTTTTAAATATGGTCAATATGTACGTCGAAGAGATGATTTAGTAAAACAGAAAGAACAATTATTAAATAACGAAGCGAAAGGAAAAGTATATGAAATTCAACCGATAAGAGGAAATCTTTCCCATAATCCATTTTTATCACGCGTAAATGAGTAATTAAAGGAACCAAAAGGTTCTTTTTATTGGCTTAAATGAAAAGCCATGATATAATAAAAATACGATGAAAGAAGGAAATAGAATGAAAGTAGGCATTTGTACGTTAGGATGTAAAGTCAATCTTTATGAAAGTGAATACATTCGCAGTTTATTAGAAGAAAATGGTTACGAAATAGCTTCTTTCGATGATTATTGCGATATATATATTATTAATACCTGTACAGTAACCAATCAAAGTGATGCGAAAGATCGTAAAATCATTCGCCAAGCGATTCGTCGAAACAAAGATGCCTGTATTGTAGTCATGGGATGTTTTATTGAAGCAAATCAAGATTTAAATATTCCAGGCGTAGATATTTATATTGGAACCAAGAACAAGACCCAAATAGTTACCTATTTAAAAGAATGGTTTCAAAAAAGAGAAATGATTCGTTCTTTGTATAAAAATAGAAATGTTCCTTTTGAAGATATGGAAATCACGCGCTTCGAAGGACGAACGAGAGCCTTTGTAAAAATTCAAGATGGATGCGATAATTTCTGTAGTTACTGTATTATTCCTTACGTAAGAGGAAAATGTCGGAGTAAGAAAAAGGAAACGGTTATCAAAGAAATTAAAAAATTAGTTCAAAACGGCTATCAGGAAGTCGTATTAACGGGTATTCACACAGGAAATTATGGAACGGATATCGATACCGACTTTGCATCTTTACTAAAAGAAATGGTAAATATCGAAGGCCTACATCGTATTCGTATTTCCTCAATTGAAATAACCGAATTAAATGAAAACGTTTTACAAGTATTAAAAGATTCACCGAAGATTGCTAATCACTTACATATTCCACTTCAAGCAGGAAGTGATAAAATATTAAAATTAATGAATCGAAAATATAACAAGAATGAATTTTATGATAAAGTAGCCGAAATACGAAAAATTCGTCCCGATATCGCGCTTACAACCGATGTAATTGTAGGATTCCCCGAAGAGACCGAAGAAGATTTTATTGAGACAATGAATTTTTGTAAGGAAATTAATTGTGCTAAGATACATGTCTTCCCATACTCGAAACGAAACGGAACAAAAGCGGCTTCGATGGAGAACCAAGTCGATGAAAAGATAAAAAAAGATCGAGCTAAAAGACTTGGGGAACTATCGAATCAACTAGAAGATGCCTATTATCAAAAATTTATAGGAAAGAAATTAGAAGTTTTAATTGAAACCAATCAAGATGGAAAAAGTGTAGGGCATACTTCCAATTATTTAAAAGTTGAAGTGGAAGGAGTTTATCCAAGTGAAACATTAGTCATGGTTCAATTAAATTCAGTAGCCAATAAAATAGCGAAGGGAACAGTTCTAGAAAAAGTTCAAAATTAAGAAAGAGGGAAGTAATTTGATTCCGATTGCGCAAGTATGTAATAATCTTGAAGAAATCGATATTACGTCGATTGATTTTGATGTGCAAATCAAAGCCACCGAAGAAAGCGAACAATTTATATTTCCACTCGGAATAGATTGCCAATTCTATAACCGACAACTTTTCCTAACCCAAACGCAATCGCTAGAGGAAATAAATCAGTTAAGTCCCAATCAAAAACATGATCGAACAATCCGCTTTTGTTTAAATAAAAAAACACTCGAATCAATCAAAATTAAAACTACCTCGGGCCGCATCTTCGTCGATCAAATAAATCTTCCAGAAACAGCTTTAATCCTTCGTACCACCGATGGCACAATTCGGATACAAAATGCACGGCTTCGACAACTAAAAGCTAAAGGAACTACTTTAAAACTTAAAGTAGTGGATAGTGAAGTACAAAAAGGAAGTTACTTTGTTTTTGAAAAAGGAAGATTAAAACTCCATCGCTTTTTAGGTGACGATTTAAAATTGGAAGGAACGGAAGGAATAGTTTCAATCAAAGATCAAAGTACTTTCCATAAAGTAGAAGGAAAATTAAAGACCGGCAGTTTCATAACCGAACAATTAAGAAGTGATCAAGTGAATATTAAAATGAAAAAACAAGGATGTATTAAGGTGGAGCGAAGTATAATCGAACGCTTAAGTGCCATTGCCAAAGAAGGATGCATTCTAGTATCCCTTCCAGAGAATATCAAATATGGTGTCCTCGAAATTGATTCCGACCGACCTTTGGAAGGAGAACTACCTGGATATGCTAAAAATAAAAAAACACTCGTTTTAAAAAATGAAAAAGGTCCAATTCAATTTAAATAAAGTACCCTTGTACTTTTTTTAATGCTTTTAAGAAAAATAGTTCATTCTTTGATATAATAAAAATAGAAGGTGTACGATGGAAACATATATAAAAGGAAATTATCGAAAAAGTATCTATCAAAGTGATTCCGGTTACTATATCGGAATTTTTAAAGTGAAAGAAACGAACGATGAAAATCTAATTGAATATATCGACCGAACGATTACCTTTACCGGATATTTTCACGAATTATCGGAAGACGATACCTACTGCTTTTATGGAAAATTAATGGAGCACGAACGATACGGGGAACAGTTCCAAGTAACTAGATATGAGCGCGTATTACCGGAAGAAAAAGATAGTATTGTCGAATTCTTATCCAGTGGTCTATTTAAAGGTATCGGCGAAAAGAAAGCCCAAAAAATTGTCGATGTATTTGGCAAAGACACCTTAAATATTATTTTAGAATCGGAAGAAGATTTGCTCTTAGTCCCGACGATGACCAAAAAACAGGCGACCTTATTACACGATACGTTAATGGATTACGAATCGAGTTATAAAATAATTATTGCTTTAAACGAATTAGGTTTTTCTACGAAAGATAGTATGTTAATTTATCGAAAGTATCGAGAAAAGACAAGTCAAATCATCGAAGAAAACATCTATTCAGTACGCGACCGTCTCGAAGAATTAAGTTTTAAAAAAGTAGATCAAATATGCTTAAAACAAGGATATAAGAAAGATGATCCAAGACGGGTAAAAGAAGCGATAGGCTACGTTATGAGTGAGTTATCGAACTTAATTGGACACACTTATTTATTAAAAGAAGAAATATATCATTACTTACAAAGAGTTTTACAAGTAACACTTCCGGTGGAAGAATTTAATGCGGCTTTAAAAACCTTAATACTTGATTTAAAAATTGTTCAAAAAGATGAAAAATATTATCTTACCAAAATGTACGAAGCCGAAAACAACGTGGCCAACCGAATCCATTATCTAGTAAAACAAGAAGATAAAACTATTCAACACTTAAATGAGCATTTAGAAGCGACCGAAAAAGAGATGCATATCCATTACAACAAAGATCAAGAACTGGCCATTAAAAATGCTTTATGCAAGAATTGCTTAATTATTACTGGTGGCCCCGGGACGGGAAAAACCACGATTATTAAAGCCATTACCGAACTATATCAAAAAGTAAATAAATGGTCCTATCAGCAATTAATCGAAAAAATTGCCTTATTAGCTCCAACGGGACGTGCCTCAAAACGAATCAGTGAATCGACACTCGTCAAAGCCGTAACCATCCATCGCTTTTTAAAATGGAACAAAGATACGAATCAATTTGCAATTAATGAGTACAATAAAAGTGATGTTGAAATCGTAATTATCGACGAAACGAGTATGGTAGATATCCTTTTATTCGATCATCTTTTAAAAGGACTCTACGTAGGAACTAAAATTATTTTAGTAGGGGATGAAAACCAATTACCGAGTGTTGGCCCAGGACAAATTTTAAAAGACATGATTGAAAGTGAAGTAATTCCCGTCGTACGATTAAATCAACTCTATCGTCAAGGAGAAGATTCCAATATTATTAGTTTGGCTCACGATATCAATCAAAATACGCTAAATCAAAACTTATTCAATGTCCAAGAGGATTTAACCTTTATTCCTTGTGATGAAGATCATGTCCGTGAAAATATTCGTTCAATTAGTACCGACTATAAAGAAACCGATTATAAAAAATTTCAAATTTTAGCACCGATGTATAAAACGTTAAATGGAATCGATATATTAAATCAAGAACTACAAAATCTTTTTAATCCGAAAGCAACTGATAAAAAAGAACTTTTGATTAATGGAATTACCTATCGCGAACAAGACAAAGTAATCCAGTTAACCAACATGCCCGATGAAAATGTATTTAATGGCGATATTGGTATTATCGAATCGATCGAAAATGGAAAGAAAAAAAAGATTACGATTAGTTTTGATGGTAATTCAGTAGAATATGCGCCATCTTCGTTTCAAAAATTTAAACACGCGTATGCGATATCGATTCATAAATCGCAAGGAAGCGAATTCGATTATGTCGTACTGCCAATCGTTAAAAGTTATCACAAAATGCTTTATCGAAAACTAGTCTATACGGCCGTTACTAGAGCAAAAAAGAAATTAATAATTGTCGGAGAAATTAATGCCTTCGAACAAGCGATTCATCATAATGAAGTAGATAATCGTCGAACCACTTTAAAAGAAATGTTGAAAAAGAGCATAAATTAAAGAATCTTTACCATACTAAAAATGGTATTGATACCAAATCATATTTTCAATATAAGAGGTGATTACGATGAAAAAGAGTATGATGGTAACCGGTATTTCACTTGCTGTTTTAGGAGCGATGGGATACGGCGCTTGGATGATGTTCAAAAATCAGAATCCAACCGAAGCACACGCACTACAAAAAAACATGAACAAAATGAGTAAAAACGTTGCAAAAAGTATGGAAAATATGATGTAAGTAAAAAGACCTGTTTCGGTCTTTTTTCGTATTAAAATTTGTGGTATACTTACGTTATAGAATAGAGGGTATTATGAAAGAAGAAACTAAAAAAAATGCATTTTTTCAAAGTTTAGATGAGGTATCATCCTTTTTTGATTTGCAATTAGAAAACATGGGTGTGGCTGTAACACTTCCCCAACTAGAACTTTTTGCCATCGCATCCGCGCCGACATTTGAACGACTAAAACAAATTACGAGTACGATAAAAGAAGTCTCTTTTCCAATCGATCAACCTACTATTACGATGGAAGACTTTATTTTATTAAAACAAGCCTGCATCAAAGCTTATCAAGATTCGAAAGGAGCAAAAACGCCAACGGTAGCAACGTTTGGAGTTAGAGAAACAACCTATGAAACGTTTGAAAAACTAGCAAAAGAACTCGATAAATATAATGCGTTTAATGTAAGTATAGAAGCAAGTTTTGAAAAAGTTGACCAACAGGGAGTAATGGATTTAACCGATTTAAAAAAGATTGAAACGATTGCCAAAGAAAAAGATGTTCGAATTAATATAGAAGGTGTATTCGATGCGCGTTATTTAAAAAGATTAAACGAATTTCCGAAAGAACAAGCGAAACTCTATTTTAAAAACTACTTTAATACAATCGTTACTTATATTGCTTCTTTACTTCCGTATCGGATAGGAAAAGAACGAGTAAGAACCTTATCGATTACCCATCTTTCAGACCCGAATCAAGGAATTAGAAATTACTTTACTTTAGAAGAAATTATAGATTTTTTAAATGAGGCAAAACGTAAAATACCGAATGTCGACTTTATCTATCAAGAACCGTTTACGATCGATATAAATAGCCAAAAACAATTTTTAGAAAACGCTCAAACATTAATTCAACAAGTAAAAACCATCGATCGTATTGGAATCAATCTTAAAATGACGACGAATACGAAAATAGAAGATATTACGAATTTCTTAGTCCAAATGGATCAATTAAATCGGCCTCTTGAAATAAATCATTTTGAATTATATATTCCTTATAATGAAATTGGAAATCAAAATGAAACTACTTTAAAAGAAAAAAAGAAAGAAGTTAAAGACAAGTTTTTAGAAAGTCTTATGACCATGCTCGGACGAATTCATTTAAATGCCTTTTCGATCGGTGGATGGACAAAACATATGAGTGAAATATTAGAGGAAGTACAAGCGGCTGGAACGAAGGTAGGCACGCTCTATGGAGGAAATTACGAGGAGGAAACCGAAAGCATCCCCGTAGATACTTCTTTACAAGAGGTAATCGAAGTTTCTGAAAAAGGGCAGGCTCGTCCCGTTAAAATAAATACTTCTCTACCTAAATTTAATTATCATACCCATACCAAATATTGTGGACATGCAAGTTCCGAACCAGCCGAGGATTATATTCAAAAAGCTATCCAAGCAGGAATGAAGCAATTAGGTTTTTCAGATCACGTTCCATTACCTTATTTTATCGAACCAGATCCGTCGATGCGCATGATGCTCGAACAAAAAGATGCCTATCTAAATGAATTACGTGCTTTGAAAGAAAAATACAAAGATCAAATCGAAATATTAATCGGCTTTGAAGCGGAATACGACGAATCTCTCGAAGAATATATGATCGATTTAAAAGAAGAAGTAGATTATCTAGTACTCGCCGGTCATATCGATGGTAGTCCATTAAAAAAGCATTGTTTCCGGTACGACGAAGAAAAGAAAAAATATGTATTAGTCGATCCGCTTTATCCAACGTACTATGCTAAAAATTTAGTCGCCGGTATAAAAAGTGGTATCTATGATTTTGTCGCTCATCCCGATTACTTTATGCAATTTCGCGATGATTTTACCAATGAGCAACAACGTTCTCTTTTCTTTGAAAATGCCCTTCATGCTTTCGACGAAATATGTACTGCAGCCAAAGAAATGGATATTCCACTCGAACTAAATTATGCCGCCATTGAACGAAATAATATATCTGAAACGGATCATGCTTATATGTATCCTTATCCGCCGTTCTGGGCAAAAGCAAAAGAAGTCGAAAATAAAGTTATTTTAGGTCTCGATGCCCATGCAAGTGATACTTTATTACAGATGAATACGTTTTATGAAGAAGTCAAGAAAACGATTCCAATCGATGAGTTACACTATCTAGATCAATATCATCCGGTCGAAGCTCGAAGACAAAATATAAAATTAATGGATGCCCTAAAAAACCATTATGTTACTTCTGAGACTCAGGAAGTTAAATTTGTATTAAACTTTTGTAATCAGATCATTCGTTCGTTTGAAGTAGATACCTCTTTCTCAGATATAAAATTAGCCATTAAAATGCAACTAGAAAGAGAAGAGAAGAAATGGTTTGCCTATCGAAACGAAGCCAAAAATGGTCTCCAATTAAAATATATTGATACGATATTAAGAGCCTATCAAAGTGCTAAAGACAGTTATCAATTAGCATTAAATATCGGATGTGAAACGACAGCCCAATTCATTTTAGCCATGACTCAAATTACCGAAGTAAAAACAACTCATAATGAATCTAAAAAAATTACGGCATACAAAGCGTTACAAAATCTTGAAAAGTCACTTCAAAACACACCTTAGTGTGTGTTTTTTCTTGCTATTTAAAGGAAACACTCCTATAATAAATAATTACATGAAGGAGATGCTAAAATGAATAAAGGACTATTAATACAAATTTTAAAAAGTTTACCTGAAAACAAACCGATGGATATGGAATTTTATACCATGCTTGTTCAACTTCCACCCGAAAAAGAAACCTTGTTAAAGGAAGCAATCGTTTTAACGAAAAACAAAAATATAAGTTTGCTATGGAATTTAATTAAAAATAAAGAAGAGGAAGAGATTTTCTATGAAACAATGAAAAGATTAGAAAGTTTAGAGGGTGTGAGTGAAGAAGACAAGCAAAAATTATTTGCAGCACCCATTTTACAAAAAGGAATTCATACGTGGAATCAATTGATTGTAGGATTAAGTGAAAACAAAGATAAGACCTATATACAATTGTTTACGAATCCAGAATTACTAAAAAGAGATGCTATTTGGGAAAAATTAAACATTGCCACCTACGGAAAGACCAGTAGTCCTTTTTTATGTCGTCTATTTACTAATCCAACCTTACTTGCCCATGAAACGTTAGCTATAGCACTCGAAGATATTTATATTAAAACCAGTAAAGATCAAAACAATCTTTTATTTGATGCCTTAGCCGACCGTATTAATTCGGATAGCCTCGGCGAAAACGAAACAAATTGGGTATCTTTTGTAGAACATTTTATTAAGAAGTACGATCAAATCGAAAAACAACCAGTGGATGCCGTAACTTTTGAAAAAAATAGAACGGATTTATTTCATTCCTTTATTGCTATATCGGAAGCAAGAGAATTGATGAGAGATGCGGATAATTATGAAAAAGCATTACAAACATTAAGTGCCACTTTACCGCTTTACGAGGATATAAATATCATTCCAGATTTAAACTATCAAGACGTCTTAACCGTTTTAATGAATCCACTTTATTATCAATCCAAAGAAAGCTACCAAGAACTATGTGATAAAATTATTTTAAATGCCACCCTCGGTCGAAAAGACTTAATTCATTCTTTTCTTCATTTACTCGATTTACCAAGACCATTAAGTAGAACCGAAGTAGAGCCCATTTTAAAACAATTTGATTTCGATATGGACGAATTGACGATGAAAGCCTACCTTCAGGTAGCAGAAAATGACGCCTTACGAATCTATCCGGAAAAAAGAAATCATGCCCTCGATTTAATCATCAAAGAGAAAGATCCAAAGAAATGCGACCTATTAGTAAAACTATTATGTGATGAAAATCTTTTATCGCACGATAATTTAAGAAACTTAGCTTTAAAAGAAGCCAAAGTCTTAACGCTCGAAGAACTTGAAAGCATCTTCCCAATACTTACTTGTTCGAAATTAATAGAAAACGAAAAGCGTTATCAAAAAGCAGTAAGAGCCTACATAAGTGCCGAAAAGAAGAGTCGTAAAACGGGTCAATTAAGAAAGATGACGCAATTACGATTACTCTTAACGGATCAAGAATTACTTCAAAAGGAAGAGGCCTACGATTACATATTGCGAAAACTAGGATTTGTAATCGATAAACAAAGTGCCTTCCCATACTTGTTCGCAGCCAACGATAAAAGTCTTCAAAATATTCCTGAAATATGGCGTAAAACACTCGAAAAGATTGCCAGTACCGATAGTTATGAGCAAGGATTAGCAATCTATTGTGCCGTCGGAGAAGTGCTTGAAAAAGAAAAGAATTTAAGAGAATTTATTCAAGACCAAGGAATTACACCATCGACACTACTTTCTTATTTAGAAAAAGTAGAAGATAAAGATATTGGAAAAGATACTCCAATCGAACCAACTCCAATGATTAAAGTATTAACAAGTATTCCATCCAAAGAAAGAAATAATCATAAAAATAATTAAGTTTATTCTTCGGAAGAAGTATTAAAGGAGAATGCGTTATGAAAAAAGAGCAATTATTACGAATCTTAAATCGAATAGAAAAAGAGGAAATATTGAGTCCGGACGAATTGCAAAAAATATTGTCACTATCCGCTCAGGAAATCTTTACCATCGAAAATCATTTTAATGTTTTAACAAAAGAAATGAGAAGGGCTATTGTGACGAATCCAACGATATTAGATTATTTTGAAAAACTTCCTGTAAATATAAAGGTTACTCCCGAACAACAAATGAAATTAGCAAGTTGTTCTGAAAGAGAAATTAATATTTTGTTTCATACTTTATCTCAAGTATCGATGGAAGATACTGAAGATTTATGGAACTTAATGATGGGAAAGGACCATCTCAACGACTTAGAACAAATAATAAATGATATCGATTGTATCCAAAAGAGTACCACTTTACAAGAACTAGAAAAAAAACAATTTTTTACAAGACCTGTTCTTGATATCGGTAAAGATACCAATTCTAAAATAGATTTTAAAAAAGTATTACAATATGCCAAGTATATTGCGAATAGTCCTAGAACTGAATATCAAGGAACGCTTATCAATTTCGTTTTAAATCCTATTATATTAGCACAACCAAAATTATGGGACTATTTAACCAAAATGCAAATGACTTATGCTCCCATCGATTCAAAACAATTAAATAAATGGATTCCTATACTTTTAAATAAGGACTTATCAGAAAAAGAAAAATGCTTTTTACTAGAACAAATCGGTTTAAAGAAAGAAAATAATATCGAGCGCATTATAAATCAGTATAAAGAAACTAAAAATAAAATGGAATCCTTACTTCATTCCACTTATTTTCAAAATCGTCCTGTACAAAGTGCTTTATTTAAAGAAAAAATTATGGATACCTTTCAATATTTTCGATACGATTTTATGAAGGATACCATCGATTGTTATGATTGGGAAACAGTACTAAAGAAAACATGGGCGATTCGAGAACCGAGACAATTCGAATTTTTATTGTTCTATATTTTATACGATTGCGAAGCCAAAACTAGTCAAGCGCCGGGAATTCGCTCTATTTTTGAAAATGAAGTCTTAGCTAAAGAAGAAAATAAAGCGGTAGCAGATCAAGTTGCCGACCTATTAATAAAATATTCAAAATATCGTATAAAAGGTTTTGTTGAATTGTTTGGAAATGATTCTCCATTAACGATCGAAGAGATGAAAGAAATCGTTAAACGACCAAGTTTGCTCGTTGCAAAAGGAATTTATCGTAAAGATTTTGAATCTTCTTTCGTTCCGATGGCACTTGCAAAAGAATTAAGAAATGAACATGCGCTTTGGGTAGATGCCTTAAATCGAATGGAAGAGTGCCAAGAAGAAAAAGAATTTTTAAGAAAAGAAATCGCGTCGGTTGCCATGAATACGGATTTATTAAAACGACCGAAAACACGAGAAAATGTTTTAAATATCGTTTCAAATTTAGATAAAATGATTGCCTCCGACGCCGGACCCATCGTTCAAATTTTAACTCGAAAAGAGCTTATCGATGAAGATAATCTATACGAACAAATCGTAATCGATTTCGAAGAATTTATTGCGCAAAAAAGACCTTTTCAAAAGGCTTACCGTGGAGTATATTGTAACGAAGAGTTATTGAAAGATCCAAACAAATATCGATATGCCATCGAACAGTTAAGAATGGCTATCAATCTAGGATATGGAAAAGCCTTCGTCCAACTGGTGACGGATGCCCAAACACTTGAAAGTACGCGTTTTGAAGAAGTAATAGATGAATTTATGATAACAATTGAAAACGCTGCAAGAAGTAATCAAAATGAATTTCAAAATAAATTAATAGCGTCCCTCGATGGAAAAACCTTAAAAGAAGTCCTAGAAGAGGAACAAATAACTACCGAAGAATTAAAAAAATATTTAAAATTCGCGCAAGAAGAAATTACTCTCGATATGACACCAGATAGTAAACAATTTATCTATTCGTTAAACATTCCGAGTCGGATGAAGCAATCAGTAGATAAACCGAAATCGCATCCATTGCCATTTACTCCATCTTGGATAATACAACGGAATTTATCACAAAAAATGATTCAATACGTAATACCAAAGAATCATTACCGAAATGAAAATAGCCCTCAATTTGAAGATACTTACTTCGATACCAATTGGGATATTATAATTCAAAGTGATAATGGAGAAGTTCTTATTAAAAAGCCTTTGCATAGGAAATAAAAAGGATTTTTTTGAAAAAAGATATACAAAAAAAAATCTTTATGATATAATGAACTCGTTCATAAAAAAGCAGTGATGAAGAAGTAGTACTTATTTACTTCCTAAAAGAGAGTCTTTTCTAGGGTGAAAAAAAAGATGAGAAAAAGGAATAAGGAATTCGTCTTCGGAGTTCTTAAGGCAAAACCTTAAGCGTAAACTTTGCGTTAAAAAGAAGAGTGTATAGTAGATACTATAAAGAAAAGGTGGTACCGCGGAAATATTTCGTCCTTGAGATATTTTGGCGGTTTTTTCTTTACTAAAGGAGGAAACCAAATGAATGAAGAAATGAAAAAAATTCGAGATACGTTAAAAAAAGATCTCGATCAAGTTCAAACAATGGCCGAGGCTAACGATTTAAGAGTAAAATACCTCGGTAAAAAAGGACTTATTACCGATTTAACAAAAGATATGGGAAATAAATCGGTAGAAGAGAAAAAGGCGTTAGGAAAAGCATCCAACGAATTAAAAAATGAAGTAACGGAAAAAATTAATCAATTAATCGAAACATTAAAAGAAAAAGAACTCGAAGCTCGTTTAAAGAAAGATAAAATTGATCCGACCCTTCCTGCGACTACGATTCCAGTCGGAGGAGTACATCCTTTAACAAGAATAACCGAAGAAGTTGAAGATTTATTTATTTCGATGGGATACGATGTCGTTTCTGGACCGGAAGTAGAAGATGATTTGCATAACTTCCAACTCTTAAATGTTCCTAAAAATCATCCGGCACGGGACGCTCAAGATACCTTCTATATTACCGAAGAATTATTACTACGTAGTCAAACATCTCCGGTTCAAGCAAGAACGATGTTAAAAACTGAAGATAAAGCGCCATTACGGATTATTTGTCCAGGAAAAGTGTATCGAAGAGACGACGATGACGCGACCCATTCACATCAATTTAACCAAATCGAAGGTTTAGTAGTAGGAGAAAATATCTCGCTTGCCGATTTAAAAGGAACATTAGAAGTATTTGCTAAGAAAATGTTTGGTGAAGAACGAAAAGTACGGTTCCGACCAAGCTTCTTCCCATTTACAGAACCAAGTTACGAAGTAGATGTATCTTGTTTTAAATGTGGTGGAAAAGGATGCAACATTTGTAAAGGAACCGGTTGGATTGAAATATTAGGAAGTGGAATGGTTCATCCGAACGTATTGAGAGACTGTGGTTATGATCCTGAAAAATATACTGGATTTGCTTTTGGATTAGGAATCGAAAGAGTAGCCATGCTCCGCTATGGTATCACCGATATTCGCGATTTCTATACCAACGATTTACGCTTCCTAAAAAATTATAACCGAATGGAAGGTGACAAATAATGAAACTTAGTAGAAAATTTTTAGATGATTATGTCAATACGCACGGAATATCAAACGAAGAGTTAGCCGAAAAGATGACCGGAGTAGGGAACGAATACGATAGTATTACCCCATTATCGAGTGCTACCAATCTTACCATCGGTTATGTAACGTCTTGCATCGATCATCCAGATTCCGATCACCTACACGTTTGCCAAGTAGAAATCAAAAAAGGAGAAGTAAATCAAATCGTATGTGGGGCACCGAATGTTGCCAAAGGGCAAAAAGTAATTGTCGCTTTACCAGGAGCAACGTTACCAGGGGGTATTGAAATTAAAAAAAGTGTCATTCGCGGACAAGAATCAAACGGAATGATTTGTTCTTTAGGTGAACTTGGCATCGAAAGTAAATATCAAAGTGAAGAAGATAAAACAGGAATCCATGTACTACCCGAGGATGCCGAAGTAGGAGACGAACCACTAAAGTATTTAGGTTTTGATGATACATCGATCGATTTTGAACTTACGAGTAATCGGGGAGACCTTTTAAGTATTATCGGAATGGCTTACGAAGTAGGAGCGATTCTCGATGAGAAAGTAACTTTAAAAGAGGATGCTATCAAAAAAGAAATCGATGATATTAAAAACTACGTTAAAGTAAATGTACAGACGGAGAACTGTCCACTTTATTTAGCTCGGATGGTAAAAAATGTAACGATTAAAGAAAGTCCTCGTTGGTTAAAAGCACGCCTTATGGCAAGTGGAATTCGTCCGATTAACAATGTAGTCGATATATCGAACTACGTCATGTTAGAAACGGGTCAACCACTTCATTTCTTCGATTATAAAACATTAGGGAATGAAATAATTATTCGAATGGCCGAAGATAACGAACATATAACAACACTCGATAAACAAGAACGTATTTTAAGTAATAAAGATATCGTGATTGCCAACCGGGAACATGCCGTTGCCTTAGCCGGCGTAATGGGTGGCCTTAATTCCGAAGTAGAACAAGATACAAAAGATATCGTTATCGAAAGTGCTATTTTTAATCCCGTCAATATCCGTCTTACTTCCAAAAGAATCCTTCGAAGTGAAGCAAGTAATCGTTTTGAAAAAGGACTCGATCCAAACCGCACATACTATGCGATCGATCGCGCTTGTCAATTACTCGAAACCCTTGCCGATGGCGAAGTCGTTAAAGGAATGCAAGTACACGATAAAAGCAATCGAGAAGATACTACTATTGAGATTACCCAAAAGAAAATTAATAACGTGTTAGGAATGGAACTAACGAATAAAGAAATAAGTGATGTATTTCGTCGCTTAGACTTTGCATTTAAAGAAACAAAAGGAGTATTCCAAGTAACGGTTCCATCCCGTCGTATCGATATCCATATTCCCGAAGACTTAATCGAAGAAGTTGGACGAATTCATGGAATCGATAATGTCCAAGGAACTTTACCGGTCGGAACAGGAAAACCTGGAAAATACGAAAAAAATTACGAAAAAGAAAAACAAATAAGACACCGACTATTATCGCTCGGACTCAATCAGGTATGGACCTATACCTTAACAAGTAAAGAACATTTGAACGAATTTACCAATGACAAATTTATGCCAATCGAATTACTTGATCCGATGTTAGAAGATAAAAAATATCTTCGTTACAGTTTAATACCATCGCTTTATCAAGTAGCAAGTTATAATTTATCGAGAAAAGTAACCGACATCCAAATTCATGAAATTAGTAAAGTTTACTATCTCGAAGATGGAAAAGTCGTTGAAAAACCTGTTTTAGCTGGTTTATTAACGGGAGTAGCAACTAATAACCGTTGGTTACACCAAACGATAAATGTAGATTTTTACTACGTTAAAGGAATTGTCGAGAATCTTTTAAATTATTTAGGTCTTACGAACCGGTATCAATTTGAAGTGGGGGACTTACCGAAAGAATATCATCCATATCAAAGTGCCTTAATCAAAGTAGATCGAAATCCGATCGGAACGATTGGAATGATTCATCCAAGTATTTCGAAAACACCAATTTATGTATTTGAAATCGACTTATCGAAAATTTATGATATCGAGATTCGACCAATTAAAGACAAAGAAATATCAAAATATCCAAGTATTAGTAAAGATGTTGCTTTTGCTTTCGATGAATCTATAATCGCCCAAGAAGTCCTTGCAACAATTCAAAAAGCGGGTGGAAGATTACTTCAACATATCGACGTTTTCGATGTATATCAAGGAGAAAATATCGAAGAAGGGAAGAAATCGATTGCCTTCAATCTTACTTTCATGGATAATAACCGAACTTTAACCGAAGATGAAGTAATGGAAATATTTAATAAAATTATCGAAAAAGTAACCAAAGAACATCATGGAGAATTAAGAGACAAATAAAAGAAAGCTTTAATTGCTTTCTTTTTTTGTAACTCTTTTTTCAAGTAAATCGAGTAACGTATCCTTTAATGAATCATCGGCGTCTTCCCAAATTAATTCGAAGAAGACACCCATTCCTGGAAGTGTAATTTCATCGTTTTCTTTAATACTTTCTTCAATGGCTTGACGTAAAGTATTTTTGTCATCTCCTTCAAAATTATTTATAATATGATCGCGAATACTGATATCCATTTCAATCATCCTTTCTTTACTATTGTGTAACATACCGTAAAATATATACGATTTTTATTTTAAAATCTTAATTTTTAGTGTATACTTAAAATATAGAGGAGGAATAAAAAAATGCCAATATGGTTAATAGTAGTCCTTGTTGTCATTGTTCTAGCCTTATTTGCCTGGGTTGCAGTAATGTACAACAGACTAGTGGTTTTAAGAAACAAGAAAAATGATCAATGGAGTCAAATTGATGTTCAATTAAAAAGACGTGCTGACTTGATACCAAATTTAGTTGAAACGGTAAAAGGATATGCCAAACATGAAACAGCAACATTAGAAGATGTAATTAAAGCAAGAAATAATTATGTCGTTGCTCAAACACCAGAAGCTACCATGAAAGCTTCCGGAGTAGTAAGTAATGCCTTATCAAAATTATTTGCTTTAGCAGAAAGTTATCCAGATTTAAAAGCAAATCAAAGCTTCTTAAGTCTACAGAGTAACATCAACGAAATTGAAGAAAAAATTAGTTATGCAAGACAGTTCTATAACGATGGCGTATTAAGTTATAACAATAAGGTAGAAACCTTTCCATCAAACATAGTTGCAAAAATATTTGGATTTAAGAAAGCAGCCTTTTTTGAAATTGAAGAAACTGATAAAGAAGTACCAAAAGTATCATTTGAATAAGCCTATCCCAAAGATGGGCTTTTTTTGGAGGAAATATGAAGAAATTTAAAATAGGATTAGTGTTATTTCTTTTATGTCTTCTACCAATTCCAGTTCAAGCAAGCGATGTAACAAGTAAACTCTATCAAGATATTACGATTCAAGAGGATGGAAGTATTCTAATAAAAGAGATTGCTGTTTTAGAAGGAGAATATAACGGTCGAACAAGAACCATAAATTATAGAGGAACAAATGCCAACTCTTTTACTGGAGCCAAAGAAGATTTTGATCATAGTACGATTTATGATGGATCATCGCTTACCGACTTAAAAATCAAAGATATTCCTAATAAAGATAATATTACATTCGATTCTTTTTTAATTGATCGCCCAGAATATAAATTAGTTGAGCAAGCCTCTAAAGGAGACTATGGGGTATACACAAAAGAAGTTTATAATAAAGGAATCGATTTAATGATTTACAATCCATCGCGATATAACACGGCATTTTATATGGAATATGTAGTAAAAGATGTTGTGGTAGTACACGATGATGTTGCCGAATTATACTGGAATTTATTAGGGGATGAATACGAAGAAGATATTACTGATTTTCAAGCAGTCGTGCATCTTCCAAGTCAAGATCCGGATTTTCGGGTATGGCTTCATGGACCATTAAATGGATTGGTTAATCGAAATTTAGAGGAAGCCTCGGCCAAAGCAACATTTTATGACTTAGATGCCTATGAACCGGTTACCATTCGAATGATGTTCGATAAAAATTTAGTACCGAATGCTACCAAAAAGAGTAATGTACTAGGAAGAGATATAATTCTAGAAATAGAACAAGCTTACGCTGACGAAGCAAATGCCAAAAGAGAAGAAGAACGACAAAGAGCAATAAAAGAAGCTACAAATTATACCGAACACGTCGAAAATACGCTTGAATTAGCTGACTATAATCAAGCTTATAGAATAGTTATGAAACTAGAGCCTGGTATAGTACAAGATGAGTTATTAAGTCGATTAAAAGTAGCTCGTGATAAAATCGAAGTAAAATTAGTTGAAGAAATTGAAAAGCAAATTACACTCGTAAAAAAAGAACCTTATAAAGAAAATTTAACTGATTTAAAAATTCAAATTGATCATTTACTTGAAGGAGAGCAAAAAGAACAGTATCGGGCCATTTATGGTGAATTAACGAATTTTGTAGAAGAGTTCTATCACAATAAAAGAGTAGAGACATCGATTTACTTTATAATTACCATAATTGCAATTTTATTATTTCATATATATTTCTATTATCAATACGATCTAAAACTACCTTGTGACTTTAATCAGAAATATTATCGTGATTTCCCAGCAGATTATAGTCCTGCCGTAATCGAATACGTCATGAAAAAGAAAGTGACCAACAAATCATTTTCGGCTATCATACTCGAGTTAATTCGAAAAAAATGGATTACGTTTACTCGTAAACCGAATGGTAAATTAGATGATTATATATTCCAAAAACAAGAAAGTAAAGAACCGATATCCATTTCAGAACGGAAAGTGCTTGACCTACTATTTGATGTTATTAGTCCCAATAAAGAAACCGTTAAATTAAGTCAAATTAAAAATTTTGGTAAAACACATAGCAATGCGCTCGAATTTTTAGAAGCTTATAACGATTTTGAATATGAGGCTACCCAAGAAGGAAAAAAACAAAATATTTATATAAGTAGAACAGGATATAAAATAGCAAGCTACATTCTTTCAACCATTATATTTCTTTTCTTTTTTCGGTGTAGTTTAGTTTATGAAAACCCCTATCTCGGATTAGCTACTTTCATCTTTACATTGGTAAATGTATTATGGACGATATTCAAAAAATTCCGAACGATTCATGGAAAAAGGCATTATACCATGTGGAAGGCACACAAAAATTTTCTTAAAGACTTCGGTCGTTTCGATGAAAAAGAGTTACCAGAAGTTGCTTTATGGGAAAGATACCTTGTAACCGCTACCGTTTTAGGTTGCGCAAAACAAGTCCAAAAACGCCTAAATTTACAATTAGCAAAAATTCAAAACAACGCTACCGGAAATACGAACGACACGGTTATTGGAGACATTGTTTACATGAGTATGCTAAACGATATAATTACTTCAAATATGACCCAAGTATTAGCTAAAACCACTACCCGTGCCATTCAAACTTCGTATAGTAATTCCGGATCATCTTCATCATCTTCGCACTCTTCGGGTGGAGGATTTGGTGGCGGTTCCGTTGGAGGCGGAGGCTTCGGCGGAGGCGGCGGTGGAGGAGGTCGTTTCTAAACGCCTTCTTTTTTTTGTAAAATTAGCAATCTTTTTGGTATCAAGCATAAACTAAAGTAGGTGAATATCATGGGAAAAGAAGCATTTAAACAATTTGTCCATACACATCCTAATTTAGCAGGCTATGTTGCACGTGGGGATATGACATGGCAAAAGTTTTATGAAATGTACGATTTATATGGTGAAAATAGCGTCATTTGGGATCCTTATCAAGTAGCGGTAACACCTCCTAACACAAACGTAAATAAAAATGTGCCTACTAAAAAGCAAGAAACCTCTTGGAAAGATCTCGTTCAAATGGTAAAGGGAATCGATCTCGCGAGCGTTCAAAAAGGAATTGATGGAATGCAAAAAGCTATCGGTCTCGTACAAGAGTTTACAACCAAAAAGGCACCTACTAACGCAAGTACTTACGAACCGCGACCACTTTACCGTTATTTCGAGGATTAAATGATTTTACCAATCCAATTTCGAATTCGGAATGATCCGAATTTACATCGTTATTTAAGAGAAAATTCCCATTGGTACAAAGAACTAAATCGAAATCCTCAAAACATTACTTATCTCGAAGAAGAAATGAAAGAAAAATACCGGTTACGTCCCAGCGATAAAATTAATAAATTAAATGACCAATTAACTTTATTACGTACATTTTTTGATATGTTAGGATAAGATTAGGGTTTACTCCCTTTTTTATTTGTTTTTATGGTATAATAAAAAAGGAGGGATTGTTATGGCTTTAATAAAATGTCCAACTTGTGGGGAAGAAATATCGGATAAAGCAGTACAATGTGTTCACTGTGGAGCTACTTTAAAAGAAGAAAATCAAAATAAAGTAATCATTCATAGTTATGAAGGCGTATATGCCGTAAACCCAAAAGTACAAGTCTTTGATGGTAGTAAGCAAATTAAAGAACTAGAAAAAGGAGAAACTTGGGAATATATTCCAGATAAAGATACCGTTTTAACTTTTCATTGTTCCATTCGAAAAACTACGGTTCCCATTCAAAAAGATAAAACCACTGAAATTACATTATCTTTTAATCGTGGAACTGGCGTATTATCCGCCATTACGAAGGTACAAGGAGAGGACGCAGTTCAAAATCAAATAAACGAAATAAATTATCAAAATCAGTTAAAAAAGCAAGAAAATAAAAATACGGTATGGTTCATCATTGGAATCATTGCTAGTGTAATTGCGCTTTTATTGATACTAAGTGGAAACTAAAATGAACGAATCACTATATGAAAAAATTGATTATCATTTAACTAAGATTATTCAACTACTTGACCAAAGTGATGAATTAAAGCAAATGGAACAATGGAAAGAAAAAATTGAAAACGATGCAACTATAAAACAAAAAATAAACAAACTAAAAGAACTAGAAAAAAATCCGTATGACCCTGCTTATCAGAAATTAAGAAAAGAATTATTTGAAGAAGAAAAAATAAAGAATTATAAAAAATTAGAAAATGATTTATATTATTTCACATTAGAATTAAGTAAAGAATTAAAAGAATTGATTCCAGAAAGGGGTCATTGCCAATGAAAATCATCAGTGGATCGTTAAAAGGACGTAATGTACTAGGGTATCATATCGATGGTACAAGACCTACGATGGATCGTGTCAAAGAATCCATTTTTAGTATGATTCAAAACGATTTAAAAGAAAGTATCGTACTCGATCTTTTTGCAGGAAGTGGCAATCTCGGATTTGAAGCGATCAGTAATGGAGCCTCTTTTTGTTATTTCGTCGATAAAAATCCGCAAGCGATTAAAACAATTAAACAAAATAGTAGTAATTTTCAAACCGATGAGAAAATACAAACTTATGTACTAGACTATCGCAAAGCCTTGAAACTTTTTAAAGAACAAAACATAAAATTTAATATTGTGTTTCTCGATCCTCCCTATCACGAAAAAATATTAATCGATTTATTAAATACATTAGTAAAAGAACAACTATTAGAAAAAGAAGCGTCAGTAGTCGTAGAGATGGAAGAAAATAGTATCGGTGCTTCGACCGTACCTTCGCTTAATTTAATAAAAAGTAGAAGTTATGGAGCAAAACAAGTCAATATTTACAAAGAGCAATCGTAAAATTGCTTTTTATTTTGCATTTTTATTAGATATATCTTATAATTAATAATAGGTGATAATAATGAAAAGAATAAATAATAAAGGGTTTGCTATTTCCGTAATGCTTTATTCAATATTAGCGTTAATATCAATGATTGTCATGCTGATTTTATTAACGATGGCAGGATCGAGAAAAAACAATTCCAATTTAATCGATAACATAAAAGAAGATTTAAATACTGCAAGTTATAACAAATTACAAACATTCGAATATACAGGAGGCGTACAAACATTTACCGTAAATAAAAACGGTTACTATCAAATCGAATTATGGGGTGCGAGTGGTGCCGGAAGTGCCAATTCTGGTAAAGGCGCTTATACCAAAGGATATATCAAATTAAATGCCGGAGACGTCCTCTATTTCTATGTAGGACAACAAGGACAAGAAAATGGAACTGCCACTTTCAATGGCGGTGGTGAAGGGGCCGTTACTAATGGAGTTAGAAAAGCAAGTGGTGGAGGTGCCACTGACGTACGATTAAAAAATGGAGTATGGAATGACATCCCTTCTTTACAAAGCCGTATTATGGTTGCTGCAGGAGGAGGAAGTGGAGATTTCTACAATTCAGGAAGTGCCGGAGGTACTTTGATTGGAGGTAATGGTGCTATCCAAAATGGAGGTGCTATTCCAGGAAGTGGCGGAACACAAATTTTAGGTGGAACCAATGGTGGAGCCTTCGGAAGAGGAGGAGCCGGAACAAACACCTATACCAATAATTGTAGCCTAGCCTATGGTGGCGGAGGCGGATACTACGGCGGTGGTGGAGGAACTAGTGGAACGGGTACTCAAACCGACGGAATTTGTACAAGCCAAGGATATGGTGGAGGAGGATCATCCTTCATTTCAGGATATGCCGGAGTAAATGCCACGACGATTGCGGGAGCAGCAATAACGCATACATATGATACCCGTCACAGTTCAGAAAAATTCTTTTTAAAAGGACAAATGGTCGCTGGAGAACATAGTGGTGATGGAAAAGCAGCCATCAGTTATGTCGGAGCCGACTTAAGTAAAACAAGTAATCAACTTAACAATGTACGGTATATTAAAGACTGTATAAACGGATCCAACATTAGTACTAACAATACCTGGATTGAACTTCAAGCCATCCAAAATGGTAGTAATGTTGCGAAAGGAAAAAGTGTAACCACGACGGGTACAATTATCAATAATACGGCTAGTAAAGCAGTCGACGGAGACATTAATTCGACGAGCCGTCTATCCGTTACTGACATCGGTATACAATGTATAACTGTAGATTTAGGAGAAAGTAAAAACTTGGATGAAATTGTAGTATGGCACGACTACGAAAATAATATGAGTTTTAATCAACACACTTTAAGTGTATCGAATAACAATTCTAGTTGGGTAACCCTAATTAATCAAAGTGATGTCGCTGAAACACCAAATGGAATCCGAGTAAGTGCTTACTAAGGAGAGTAATCTCCTTTTTCTTTGGAAATTTTTAAAAATTAGCACTCATATATTGACAAGTGCCAAGCATACTATTATAATGGAATTAGCACTTGAGAAATAGAAGTGCTAGGAGGTACAATGTGTTAACCGAGCGTCAAAACCAAATTCTAAAATTAATTGTTTTGGAATATATTAAACTTGCACATCCGGTCAGTTCAAACTTAATATGTGATACGATTCATTGTTCAAGTGCTACGGTAAGAAGTGAAATGGCAGCACTCGAAGAATTAGGATTACTAGAAAAAACACATACGTCATCAGGCCGAATTCCTTCAGAAAAAGGATATCGTTACTATGTCGATCATTTGATGAAACCAACTGAAATTACCGGAGAAGACATGCTTAAACTACAAACGGTCTTCCAAAATCAAAATTTAGCATTATCTGAATGTTTAACGAGAAGCCTCGAACTTATTTCAGATATGACCTCATACACATCGATTGTTTTAGGAAAAAAATCCCACGATAATAAATTAAAAGAAATAAGTGTCGTGCCCATTAATGATTCATCGATGATTGTAATTGTAATCACCGATCAAGGACACGTCGAACACAAGACGATAGAATTACCCAATATTTCTTTAGAAGAGGTTAAGAAGACAGTTACATTAATTAATGATTTAATCGTTGGAACACCAATTGACGAAGTAAGCAGTAAATTGGAATTCGAAGTAAAACCAATTATTGCCCGCTATGTAAAAGAACATGAATTACTCTATAATGCGTTCTACAATGTTTTCCGCGATTTTACCAATAAAAATGTAAATGTCGTCGGCAAAGATCATATTCTAGAACAACCTGAATTTAATAATATCGATAAAGTAAAAGATCTCTTTTCAAAAATTGATGATAAACATCTGGTCGACAAAATTGAAAGTGACAATCAAAATATTAGTATCTATATTGGAAAAGAGAACAAAATCGATTCCGATGTAACCGTAATTCAGACTCCCTATAAAACCGATAGTGAAGAAGGTACCATTGCTATTGTAGGACCAAAGAGAATGGACTACGACCGCGTTATTACCTTGCTCGAATACATCAAAGAAAATATTGAAGGTAAAAAGAAGGAGAATCAAGATGAAGAATAAAGAAAAAGAAAAAGAACAAAAACAAGAACAAGAAAAAAAAGCCCCGGATATAAAAGAATCTAATGAAAAAAAACCAAAAGAAGAGAAAAATCTGGATAAAGAAAAAATAATTGCTTTAGAAAATGAAATAAAAAAATTAAACAATGACATATTATTAGTAAAAGCCGATATGCAAAACTATCGAAAGCGAAAAGATGAAGAAAGTGCCAATTTATTAAAATATGCCAATCAAGACTTAATGCTCGAATTAATTCCCATCATGGACAATTTTGAAAGAGCCATTAAACTCGATGACAATAATCTAACTGATGAGTTATCCAAATTTTTAACCGGATTTAAAATGATGTATGCGCAACTTGTAGAAATTATGAAAAAATTCGGACTCGAAGAAATCGATGCGTTAGGAAAACCGTTCGATCACAGTTGTATGGAAGCTTTAATGCTCGATAACGATCCTTCGAAAGAAGATAATATCGTATTAGATGTATTGATGAAGGGCTATCGCTTAAAGGATCGAGTAATCAGACCATGTACGGTCAAAGTAAATCAAAAAGAAGAAGAAAAGAAAGAAAATATAGAGGAAAATAAAGGAGACGATAAAAATGAGTAAAATTATAGGTATTGACTTAGGAACCACGAATAGTTGTGTTTCCGTATTAGAAGCTGGGAATGCTACCGTAATTCCCAATCCCGAAGGAGGAAGAACAACCCCTTCCGTAGTAGCATTTAAAAATGGAGAACGAATTGTGGGAGATGCGGCAAAACGTCAAGCATTAACCAATAAAAACACCGTTTCTTCCATCAAACGTAAAATGGGAACCGATTACAAGGTAGAAATCGAAGGAAAGAAATATACACCTGAAGAGATTTCGGCAATGATTCTTTCTTATATGAAAGACTATGCCGAAAGTTACTTAGGTGAAAAAGTAGACAAAGCCGTTATTACAGTACCTGCTTACTTCAACGATAGTCAACGTCAAGCAACAAAAAATGCCGGAAAAATTGCTGGACTTGAAGTAGAACGTATCATCAACGAACCAACCGCTGCGGCGCTTGCTTATGGACTTGATAAACAAGATAAGAGTCAAACAATTCTTGTCTACGATTTAGGTGGAGGAACTTTCGATGTGTCTATCCTTGAATTAGGAGATGGCGTATTTGAAGTTAAATCAACAGCCGGTAACAACAAACTAGGTGGAGATGATTTCGATAATCGTATCATGGACTACTTAGTAGATGAATTCAAGAAAGAAAATGGAATTGACTTAACAAAAGATAAACTTGCTATGCAACGTTTAAAAGAAATTTCTGAAAAAGCAAAGAAAGACTTATCCGGAATGACAACGACTCAAATTTCAGCACCATTCATTTCCCAAGGAGACGATGGACCACTTCATTTAGATATGAGCTTAACGAGAGCTAAATTTGAAGATTTAATTCGTGATTTAGTAGAATCTACTTTGGATCCAGTACGCCGGGCTTTAAAAGATGCTGGAATCAAAGCAAAAGATCTAGACAAAGTAATTTTAGTCGGAGGATCAACTCGTATTCCAATGGTCTACGATTTAGTTAAAAAAGAACTTGGAATGGAACCATCTCGTGAAGTTAATCCGGATGAAGTTGTTTCGATGGGTGCCGCTATCCAAGGTGGTGTATTAACTGGAGATGTCAATGATATCGTCTTACTCGATGTAACACCATTATCATTAGGACTTGAAACAATGGGTGGCGTAATGACTATCTTAATTCCAAAAAATACGACGATTCCAACTTCAAAATCACAAGTATTCTCGACGGCTGCTGATAATCAACCTGCTGTAGACATTCATGTATTACAAGGAGAACGTTCGATGGCTGCCGATAACAAGACATTAGGTAACTTCCAATTGACAGGAATTCCTGCAGCACCAAGAGGTGTACCTCAAATCGAAGTTAAATTTGATATTGATGCCAATGGTATTGTACATGTAACAGCCAAAGATTTAGGAACAAATAAAGAACAATCCATTACGATTACTTCGAGTACGAACCTTTCTGACGAAGAAGTAGAACGTATGATGAAAGAAGCAGAAGCAAATAAAGAAGAAGATAAGAAACGGAAAGAAGCTGCTGATCTAAAGAACGATGCTGAACAACTTGTCTTCCAAACAGAAAAATCGATTAAAGATTTAGGAGATAAAGCAGACAAGAAAGAAGTAAAGAAAGCAGAAGATCAAATTAAAGATTTGAAAGAAGCACTCGAAAAAGAAGATCTCGAAGACATTAAGAAGAAAAAAGATGCCCTTCAAGAAACAGCAATGAGTATTGCAACAAAAGTATACGAAAATATTCAAAAAGAACAACAGGCTAATAACGATACCGAGGATAATAAATCATCAGAAAAAAAAGATGATGTTCAAGATGCCGAATATGAAGAAAAATAAAAGGAAAGTCCAAGATACTTGGGCTTCCTATCTTTACTAAGGAAGTGAAGCGATGAATAAAAAAGATTATTATGAAGTCTTAGGGCTTTCGAAATCTGCGACGCAAGATGAAATTAAAAGTGCCTATCGTCGCCTAGCCAAAAAATATCATCCAGATATTTCAAAAGAAGAAAATGCCGAAGAAAAATTCAAAGAAGTACAAGAAGCTTATGCCGTTTTAAGTGACGAAAATAAACGTAAGCAATACGATCAATTCGGTCATGCCGCTTTCGATCAAATGAATGGCGCCGGTGGTTACGGAGGAGGATTCTCTGGATTCGGTGGATTCGATGATGTCGATATCGGCGATATATTTGGAAGTATGTTTGGTTCCTCTTTTGGTTTCGGTGGGGGAGGAAGAAACACTTCTCGTAGAGAACGTGGAAGTGATACAATATTAAGAATGCATCTATCTTTCGAAGAAGCAATCTTTGGTTGCGAAAAAGATATAAAAATTGACGTTACAGAAGAATGCGAAGATTGTGATGGAAAAGGTGGCCATGGCGAAAAAACTTGTCCCGATTGTCACGGAAGTGGAACTATTACGCAAGAGCAACGAACCATTTTAGGATCTTTTCTAACTAAGACAACTTGTACGACTTGTAATGGTAAAGGAAAAGTATACGAACGAACTTGTAGTAGTTGTCGTGGCAAAGGAACGGTTAAAAAGACCAAGACTTTATCGATTAAAGTACCAAGTGGGGTAGATACCGGTAATCAATTACGAGTGGCAGGAAAAGGAAATGCCGGTCGTAATGGAGGTCCAAACGGAGATTTATATATCGAATTTACCGTCGATAAACATCCTTTCTATGAGAGAGATGAAGACGATATTATCATCGAAGTACCGCTTACGTTAACCGAAGCAATTCTCGGTTGTAAAAAGGAAATACCTACTTTATACGGCAATGTAAAAGTAAATATTCCCGCTGGAACACAAACGGGTGATAAGCAACGCCTTCGTGGAAAAGGAATCGATAATGCTTCAGCACGCCGCAAAGGAGATATGTATATCGTTATGAAAGTAGTTATTCCAGAAAGACTTTCACGCGATCAGAAAAAGCTTATTGAAACTTTAGCTAAAACTGATTTAGAAGACGCTACCATTCGCAAATTTAATCAATTTGTAGAAAAAAATTAAATATTTAAAACAAAAATAAAAGAAGAACTATCCAATATGGTTCTTCTTTTTAATTTCACTAATTTTTTGATCGACCGAGGCAAGTTCTTTTTCAAACTTTGTTTCTGTCTTGGGTTGATAATACTTTTTCTTTTTTAAATTATCCGGTAAATATTGTTGAGGAATAAAACTACCTGGATAATTGTGCGGATACTTATATTCCGGAGTACCACCACCTCTTAAATAATCTGGAATAGCCCCAGCGCGTCCCGTTTCGACATCCGCCAAAGCACTGTCGATGGCCATAATTCCAGTATTCGATTTTGGAGATAAAGCCATTTCAATGACAATCGTTCCTAAAGGAATTCTTGCTTCAGGAAGTCCCACCAGTTCAGCTGCATGAATCGCAGCCATTACTTTGGGACCGATACTAGGATTAGCAAGACCAATATCTTCGTAAGCAATGACACTCATTCTTCGATAGATACTATCTAAATCCCCACTAGCAATAAGTCGTGCTAAATAGTGAAGGGAAGCATCGACATCACTTCCACGAATCGATTTTTGAAACGCCGATAAAACATCGTAATGACCATCGCCATCTTTATCGTGAAAAAATGCCGGTTTATTATTAATTGTCTTTAAATGCTCCATCGTAATATTTTTATCCGAAGTGGAGTAAAAGGCAACTTCTAGAAGATTATAGGCATAGCGAAGATCATTTCCAGAAAGCGAAGCAATATAAGATAATTCTTTCGAACCAATTTTAATTCCTTTTAAATCGGGATGTTTAATAGCTCTTTTTAATCCTTTTAAAATATCCTCTTCCGATAATTCTTTTAATTCAAACAATTGGCATCGGCTCCGAATAGCCGGATTAATCGAATGGAATGGATTCGAAGTAGTCATTCCAATTAAAGTAATCAAACCACTTTCTAGATTCGGTAATAACAAATCTTGTTTATCTTTATTTAGTCGATGAATTTCGTCCATGATAAGTACCATACCATCGTACATTTTTGCTTCTTCTACAACGACATCAAAATCGTGTTTGTTGTTACTCGTCGCATTTAAAAAACGGTAACGTACTCCTAAATCCGAAACAATGGCTTTGGCAATCGAAGTTTTTCCAATACCCGGTTTTCCATACAATATCATCGAAAACAATTTCTTATTATGTACTAGATTTCGTAATACTTTTCCTTTTCCTAAAAGATGTTGTTGTCCGATTACTTCGTCGATCGAAGTAGGAGCTAATTTAATAGCTAAAGGTTGTTCCATAAAACTCACTTCCTAACTTTATTTTATCAAATTTAAAACACTTTTAAAAGGAATATGATATAATAGAAATATCCAAAAGAAAGGAGTGCAATGATATGGAACAAGGAAAAATACATTTTAACGAGCTAATTGCTACCCAAATTGAAGAACTTTTAGATCGGCATGCGATTACTGGAAAACAACAAACAGCTTATGTATATGGAACAAAAGTCCAAGAAGACATCTTTATGAATCAGTACGTTGAACAGCCACTCGAAGATAAAAGTAATCCGATAGTAGTAGAAATACACACTTGTTTTAATGAAAAAGAAATGGAAGAAACACTTTACAACTTTCAAGAAAAAAGTGCCCCAAATTCCTATATTGCTTGTTTCAACTATGATAATTTCTTGCTTTTTGGAAAAGACGAACATAAAAATTTAATATCTATAGAAAATTACGCTTTCGATCAAGAAGAAAGAAGATATATCGCATGAGGGAAGGCGATTTAGAAAAAGATGTAGAGGCCTATTTAAAAACGGTCCAATACGAACAACAATTAACCAAAAATACAGAAAAGGCCTATGAAAGTGATTTAAAACAATATGTACTCTATTTAAGAGAGCAAGGAATTACTAAAAGTAATCAAATAACGGGAAAAGATATCGAAGCGTATCTCAATACATTAGCAAAAAAGAAAGAAAAGCCTTCGACGATTGCCCATCATCTTACATCGATTAAAAACTTTCATAAATTCTTACTTCGAAGCGATAAAATTAAAAAAGATGTATCGTTATTAATTGAACGACCAAAGCTAAGAAAAGCATTACCAAAAACCTTATCGCAAGAAGAAGTAAATAAGTTATTAGAAATACCTTTAAACGATGTCTTCGACTATCGTAATAAAGCGATGTTAGAACTGTTATATGGATCAGGTCTTCGCATTAGTGAACTGATATCGTTAACATTTCAAGACATCGATTTAGAAAATAATATTATTCGAATCTATGGAAAAGGCCGAAAAGAACGCATCGTTCCCTTAGGAGATTATGCGATGGAAGCCATTGAAAAGTATGTAACGTATCGTCCTCAATTATTAAAACACGGCCCCAACGATTATTTGTTTTTAAACAATCACGGAAAACCGATTACGAGACAAGGTTGTTTCAAAATGTTAAAATCACTCTTAAAAGAAAAAAATATAAGAGAAGATGCCAGTCCTCATACCTTGCGACACAGTTTTGCAACCCACTTGCTCGAAGGAGGAGCCGACTTAAGAGCAATTCAAGAATTATTGGGACATAAAGATATTGCTACAACGAAAATATATACGCATGTTTCAGATAAAAAAGTAGAAGAGGATTATCATAAATATCATCCACGGAGTGAAGATTAGGAGGAATGAACATGACAAATGAACTAGAACAAAAAGAAGAAGCATTAAAAGAGCAAAAACAAGAAACGTTTGAAAATCGTTGTACTTTAGCTATTTTAAGAAACGAAGTTACGATTATGCTCGATCAAATACAAAAAGAGATTGATACATTAATGACCAAACCGAATGATTTAGCAATTAAAATGCAGGATGGAATGTTCGATTCAGCGGTCGGTATATGTCTATTTGGAATTGCAAGTGTATACATGCCAACCGCTTTAGCAATCGGTGTATCTTTAGGTTCGGTGGGTATCCTTGGAGGAAACATTTTACGAATTCACCATAAATATTCTAAGGAAATTGTAGAAGCAAAGAAGGAGACTAAAGACCGATTAGAAGAATTAATTGCAAGTAAAACAGAACTAGAACAACAACAAGCTAATCTTACCGATAAAATAGATGCCCTCTTTGAAAGTGAGAAAACTTGCGAAAAAGAAATTGAATCCCTCGAAGAAGAAAAGAAAATAGCTATTCGTAGGGTCGAAGACGAGATACTTGCAAAAGCTTATCCGGTAGCGGAAGATGCTTCCGTGAGTGCCCAAACCTATCGTGACGAATTTGCTAAAAATAGAGAAGAGCATCAAAAAACAAAAGATATGGTAACGAGGGCGAAAGTATTAATTCGACATTAATTTCAGGGGATACCAATAGAAGGAGCAATCAAAAATGAAATTTAAAAGAATATTCTTAGTCGTACTGGATTCCGTTGGAGTAGGGGAAGCAATCGATGCAAATAACTACGAAGATGAAGGTGCAAATACTTTAGGGCACATTCGAGACAATTATAATTTATTTATCCCAAATTTACAAAAATTAGGTTTTTTAAATACCATAAATATGGATGAGAATTCGGATGTAGAAGCTTATTATACAATTGCTAAACCGACGAATACCGGAAAAGATAGTCTTTCGGCACATTATGAACTAGTCGGAATTAAAAATTCGGTTCCCTTTAAAAACTTTTCTGAAAAAGGGTTCCCAAGAGAACTGATCGATAGTATCGAAACCATTACTGGTCGAAGAGTAATTGGAAATAAAAGTGCAGATCCGCAAGCGATGATACAGGAATTAGGAGAAAGACAAATGCAATATGGTTCACTAATTCTCTTTACTTCTTCAGATGCCAATCTACAAATCGCTGCACACGAAGATATTATTCCTTTAGCAAAACTTTATCAGTACTGTGAAAAAATAAGAAAAATTACTATGAAAGAAGAATGGCGAGTAGGGCGAATTATTGCTCGTCCGTTTACAGGGAAACCAGGCAAATTTAAATTTACAAACGAACGTAAAGATTATGCCGTAAAGCCACCGAAAAAGACGGTATTAGACTTTTTAAAGGATCATTCCTATAGTGTTATTGGAATTGGTAAAATAAGTGATATTTTCGATGGAGAAGGCATCACTAAAACAATGAAAGCCACGACGAATATGGATGTTATTAATAAATTGACCGACGTCATGGAAAAGAACTTCACGGGACTATGTTTTGCAAATTTAGCCGATTTTGATAGCCTTTATGGACATAAAAGGGACTTAAATGGATATGCCAATGCCATCGAAGAATTAGACGTCGAAATCCCAATGATATTAAATAAATTAAATAATGACGATTTACTTATTATTACGGCCGATCACGGAAATGATCCAACCTTTAAAGGAAATTATCATACGCGAGAAAATGTACCGGTTATTCTTTTTGCCCGTGATTTTAAGGAACCAAAACGACTCGAAATATTAAATAGTATGGCCGATATTGGAGCAACAATTGCCGATAACTTTGAAGTAGAGAAGCCCGAGATTGGAAACAGTTTCTTAGATCAATTAAAATAGGGGAGAATTTATGACCGCAATTAAATTAGACGGAAAACAATTAAGTCAGTTTATGAAAGAACAATTGTCGATAGAGACCGATCGTATTCTTCTAGAATACGGCCGTTCACCACATCTAGTAACGTTAATGGTAGGAGCGAATCCCGCTAGTAAAATGTACGTTCAAATGAAGAAAAAAGCCTGTGATGAAGTAGGAATTGTAAATGATGTTTATACCTATCCTGAGCTAAGTGAAAAAGCCCTTTTACAATTAATTAAAAGTTGGAACGAAGATGACACCATCGATGGTATTTTAATACAACATCCGTTACCAAATAATATCGATGAAGTAAAATGTTTTAATGAAATCAGACCCGACAAAGATGTCGATGGTTTATCAGCTACTTCGTACGGTAATTTAAATGCCACTTTACCTGCTTTTGCCCCTGCAACCGCCCAAGCGATGATGACGATACTAGATTATTACCAAATTCCTATCGAAGGAAAAAATGCCGTCGTCGTAGGACGCAGTCAAATTGTTGGAAAACCGATGGCTACATTATTATTAAATCGAAATGCCACCGTTACAATTTGTCATTCAAAAACAAATAATTTAAAAGAACATCTTAAAAACGCGGACATCGTAGTAGCGGCCGTTGGGAAACCAAATTTTATTAAAAGCGAATGGCTAAAAGAAGGCGTAGTTGTACTCGATGCAGGATATAATAAAGGAAATATCGGAGATGTCGATCCAAAAGGAATCCTAGAAAAGGCTAGTTATTATACTCCGGTTCCAGGTGGAGTAGGGCCAATGACGATTGTCTCATTACTCGCCCAAACGATTGAAGCAGCAAAAATTCATTTAACCAAAGATAAAGAAAAGCAATTAAAAAGGAGATAATTAGTCTCCTTTTTCATTATCCGAACAACATTCGTCGCTACATTCAAAACTATCACAAATCGTTGTTGCTTTTTCCGTCGTATCCGATGGATCTCCATCACAACTTACCTTAATTTCTGGAAGCTCACAACAATGGTCTTCGCCATCGTGAAAAGCACAATTTTCAACGTCACATTGAATCTTTTGATCGTGACGTTTTGCAAAACTATCTTTTTCCTGCTTTTGACAAGTTTTTTTCTTTGCCATAATAATTTATCACCCATCTATAGTTTGAAGCAAATAGGGTAGTTATATACCTTTTAACAAGTAGTTATATACCTTTTAACAAGAAAAACTTGCCTTTCAATAAAATTATCGTTATAATGAATAATAGGAGAGGGTGAAGGAAAAAACATGAGAATTAAAAATTGGATCCTTTTCATATTCGTTAGTTTATTTTTAATAACCGGATGTAATAATCAAGAAGATAAAGAAAATATATATTATTTAAATGAAAAAGTTCAAGATAATACATTTGAAATGGTACTCAATGACATTTCTACAACAAATCATTTCCAAGATGTAGAACCAGAAAACGATACATATCTAATGCTCGAATTCAAAATAACCAATTTAAGCGATGAAAAACAAACGATTCCAATCGATCATCATTTTGTCTTAAAAATAGATAATTCAAATTATGAAGATCTAAATCATAATAAAGATACCGAAATTGACGCAAAAGAATCGGTAATGTATAAAGTGGTATACGATGTTCCTGAAAAAGACTTTTATGAAATAATTTATAATATAGAACAGGAAGACGGTATAAAGTTTTCAACGAAATAGGGGAGACTCCCCTATTTTTTTTATAGAGAAATATATAACTATAGATAATAATAGATTTAATAATTTAATTGATATAAAAGAATAATAAGATATTGGTATATATAAGTGATAATAGAAATGTTTAAGATAGAGCAAAGGAAGTTAGTAAATATAATGATAAATAATAATAAAATAACTTAATCAAAAAAATCTATCTTAAAGTAAGATAGCTGTAGTAGTGTAATCAACCTGTTTTTTTACAAATAAGAAGTTAACATAATATTAATCGTTTAAAAATAAAAGAATCTATTTATTAGATTCTTTTTCTTCAATATATTTTTTTATCATGTAATTAATTTCACCGTTGATACTTCTTTCTTCTTCTAATGCAATTTTTTTTAGTTTTTTGTAAATTTCTTCGGGTATTCGTAAAGTTAAGTTCATTTTTTCACCTCATATCAATATTGTATCAAAATGGTATTGACTTGATAGTGTCTCGGTGGTATTATAATGGTAGATACCACATTGGTATCACTAATAAAGAAAGGAGAGTAAAAAATGGATATTAAATGTACATTAGAAACTCGTAAATCAAAAAAAGGTACAGATTATGAAGTTCTTGTTTTAAAACTTTCTGAATCTTGCGAGAAATTAGTTTTTCTGGATCCTGCGGAGATTGAACTTTTAAAAATCTATCAAAAACAAAAAAATTCATCTCCAATAGGAATTAAATAGTGAAAACTATTGTACTTTGGCAAAAGCCGGATGGTGAAATTTATTATCGAATTGTAGGTTCAAATAATTATAGAGTAGGTGATTTAAATAGTTACGATCATAAAGTAATTTTTGTTATTCCTGGTTTATATGAATGGCAACCTAAAATTCCAATCAGAAATCGCGTAATTAGGAAATGTATTTCCTTTTTACATAAATTAGAGAAATAGAAAGGGGGAGACGACTTATGGAATCTGGTCCTCAAGTCGTGAAAGGCTCTATGGAAAGTATTGTAACTGCTTTGAACACAGGTATTACTTCTGACACTTTATTTGGAACTGTAGGTCAATTAATGCCTTGGGTAATTACTCTTACCATTGCTTCACTAGGTTTATATTTCTTACGTAAACTTATTAAAGGTGCCGCTAAAGGTAAAGTAAGATTCTAATTACAGTGTGATAGTTGGTTACTATCGGATGGTATGAATACTTAACCGGTATTCACGGATGTTAGTTCAGCGAGTACTTAAAATGTGTGGGTAATTTTAAGCGCGTAAATGCTCTCGGGCTCGGGAGATAAGCACTAACATCTTTTTTTATTATTTGAAAGGGGTTTATATATATGTTTGAAGTTGCTTTAACTTTTATGAAACAATTAGTAGATTTAATTGTTCCAGTTATTACTATTTATATTTTATTTGATCTTATTGGTTCATTATTATTTGGAAAGAGGTGAGACTATGATTTATGTTCCTGATACTGATAATTATCATTGTTTTGTAGTTCAGTCGGAAGATATTATCCGTGCTTATAAAAGTATTCCTAGAAATAATTCTACAATTGAATATCGAGACTACTATATTAATTCGGACTATATTTATAAAGATGGTACTCAATCATTTTCTCAATATGTTACGCTTCCAGTTTGTTTGGCTAGTTCTGAAATTACTACTGATTACTACTATAGGCTTGATTTTGATAAGTCTTTGGTAATTTTCTTCATTATGGCTATATTTTGTTTCTATATTCCGATTAAAGTATTTAGTCGATTATTTCGGAGGTTTTTATGATTTTATGTTATTATTTAAATAAATTTTTTCATGAATTAAAAAAACGTCGTTTTATGATCGCATTTTTATTTTTTATTTTATTTATTCCAAAATATGTATTTGCCGCAACTGGTGCTGGGTGGGGGTTAGATATCGGTCGATTTGACGGAGCTTTAGTTTATTATCCTAATAGTACTGGTACTTATACTTCGCCTATTGGAGATACGTGGAATATTGCTTATGAAGGCGTTGATTGGGAAGAACCTGGTTGGAATTCGCCTATGATACCAGTTCAGATTTTAGATAAAGTAGGCGGAAATCCTTTTAAAGTCGCTTCTGCTTATTCTTTTTTAAAAGATCAATTGTATTACATTGATGTTAAAATGTGTTCCGATTCCACTTTTTCAACTTTAAGTAACGTTTATTTTGGTGGTTTTGCGGAAATTGAACAAAATACTACAAAAGCGCAATATTTTACTTCTACTTATGCAAATTTAAATAACTATGTATTTGGACCTGATTCTGCGGTTGGTCCTAAATATTGTAGAGAATATGTTGTTGCCGCTTCGCCTTCTAAAGATTCAGCTGCTATTGGACTTTTGTTTAATTCTATCAATTCAAAAGTTTATTTACTTCAATTTACTATAACACCTGGTGGTTATTATTCGACTACTTCTAATTCTTCTATAAAACAAAGTGTAGATAGTTTACTTACGCAAGAGAAACAACAATCCGAAAAACTTTATGAAATAGAGCAAAAACAAGATGAAACCAATCAAAAAATAGACGAAGTAAAAGATACTATTACTGACGATACGCCACCTGATATGGGTTCTCTTGATAATTCTGCTGGTTGGTTACCTCCTGGTCCTGTTGACTCGATTATTAATCTTCCTTTAACTTTATTTCAATCTATTTTAAATGCTTTAACTACTTCTTGTGAGCCTATTCATTTAACTTTACCATTCGTAAATTATGATTTTGATCTACCATGTGTTTCTTCTTTGTATTCTAAAATATCTGGTTTATCTTTATGGATGAACACAATTGGTGGAATTGCTTCTGCATTTATTTTATATAACTACTTCTTAAAACTATACAAGTGGGTAGACGATACTTTATCATTTCGTGAAAATAATTGGCAAGATTGGGGTGGAATTTAATGTTTAAAATTTTATTTGATATAATGCTCGGAATGGTATCAACTGTAATTCAAATTATCTGTTGGCCTTTGAACGCTATTATAGAAGCAGCACTTCCGGATTTATCTTCTCAAATTTTAACTGTTACATCTACATTTTCAACTGTTTTTGATGCGATTGCTTGGGCTACTGGTTTGATACCTCAACCTGTGATTGTTACGCTTACATTTATTTTACTTTTAGAAATTGCAAAACACACTATTTTTAAATCTACGCACTCACTTTTAAAAGTGTGGAATGTTTTTCAGAAAATCAAGTTCTGGTAATTTTTTATAAATATTTTGTGGGGTTATAGGGGACTTTGGTCGTATGTCCTTGCCCGTAGGGTAGTTGGTGGTTATGGGTTCCGCCAACTAGACTAGACTAAAGTATCCCCTATACAGAAAGGAAAAAAATGAAAATACTGAAATATGATATACGCTTCAATACTTTTTTTAAACGGGGACTTCCTCGAATCGACGATAGATTTGGCTGTTACTTTGTTACAGGGCGACAGGGAAGCGGTAAGACCTACTACGCTATAATGCTGCTTCTACAACAAGATAAAGCCCTTGTAAACAAGATTTATACTAATGTACGTAGTCTTACTATACCAGGATACGAAATTGTCTATTTTGACCGTATAAATGAGTTATACACTAATATTGACGAATATTGTATATTTCTCATCGATGAAGTATCCCGAAAATACGATCGTAACTCTAGGACTGATACTCAATTTTACGCTTGGTTGAATCAGTCTAGGAAACGCCATAGAATTGTCATTATGATTACCCAGGAATGGCGAGAGTTACCAATGTGGATTAGACGTCCTGCCAAATTTATGATATCTACTCACCCGACTAGATTATTAAATAGGTTTGGTATTTATACTAGTGTAGTAGGGGACGCGGAGAATATGGTCTTTAATAAGGACGAGAATGAGTATGAATGCCCGCCAATAAAATATATTTTTTATAAACGTAATCAACGTATAGCTGATATGTATGATACATTTGAGGCTATAAATACACTGTAAAAATGTTGTCGCGTTGGTGCGTAAATGCCGCACCAGCGACACAAAAAAATTGGGGGGTTACTACGACACCCCCCAATGGGTGACGCGTGACGCGTGACAAAAATGCCTATAAAATAAGGATTTTTAATTTTTTTACTAAAAAATGGAGGTTTATATGAAGGGAAGAAATTGGGCTTTTGTAATGTACCCCGAAAGCATGCCTGAAAATTGGTACGAATTGTTAGAGGGAACTGGTTTACCTTTTGCTATTAGTCCATTACATGATAAGGATATAAATCCTACTGGTGAACCAAAAAAACCACACTATCATGTTATTTGTCAGTATGGTAATACTACAACACAAAAAAATGTCAGAGAAAATGTTTGTGATCTTGTAAATGCAACTATTCCTATTAAACTTGAGTCTATCAAAGGTATGTATAGATATCATTTACATCTAGATAATCCTGAAAAGTATCAATACGACGATAGAGATAGAAAATTTATTAACGGATTTGATGTATCTTCCGTGGATGCACTCACAAAAACCGAAATCGATAAATATCTTAGAGAAATCCAAACTTTTATTGACGATAATCAAATAGATGAGTATTACATTTTAATGAAATACTTACTTGAAAATGACTTATACAATTTGTGGAGTGTAGCGAGTAGCAAAACTGTATTTTTATCTACATACTTAAACTCGAAGAGAAATGCTTATAAGACTAGCGATAGAAAACTTAAAGAAGACGTTCGTAGGAAGTTAACATAATATTAATCGTTTAAAAGAAAAAGGATCTATTGTTTAGATTCTTTTTCTTTTATAAAATTAACTATATCTTTATCATCAATATTCAATACTTTAACCATTTTTCGAAATAATTCAAGGCTTGGTTCATTTTTATTTCTTTCAATTCTTTGTAAATGACGAGAAGAGATATTTAGTATTTCTGATAACGTTTCTTGCGTATATCCATGTTTTTTTCTATATTCTTTAAACATAAAATCACCTAGACATATTATGTCATTTAATTTTTTTGATTGACACGGTATAGAATGTCGTGTTATATTTATATTAGACGACATGATATGTCGTAGAAAGGTGGGTAAAAAATGGATATTAAATGTACATTAGAAACTCGTAAATCAAAAAAAGGTACAGATTATGAAGTTCTTGTTTTAAAACTTTCTGAATCTTGCGAGAAATTAGTTTTTCTGGATCCTGCGGAGATTGAACTTTTAAAAATCTATCAAAAACAAAAAAATTCATCTCCAATAGGAATTAAATAGTGAAAACTATTGTACTTTGGCAAAAGCCGGATGGTGAAATTTATTATCGAATTGTAGGTTCAAATAATTATAGAGTAGGTGATTTAAATAGTTACGATCATAAAGTAATTTTTGTTATTCCTGGTTTATATGAATGGCAACCTAAAATTCCAATCAGAAATCGCGTAATTAGGAAATGTATTTCCTTTTTACATAAATTAGAGAAATAGAAAGGGGGAGACGACTTATGGAATCTGGTCCTCAAGTCGTGAAAGGCTCTATGGAAAGTATTGTAACTGCTTTGAACACAGGTATTACTTCTGACACTTTATTTGGAACTGTAGGTCAATTAATGCCTTGGGTAATTACTCTTACCATTGCTTCACTAGGTTTATATTTCTTACGTAAACTTATTAAAGGTGCCGCTAAAGGTAAAGTAAGATTCTAATTACAGTGTGATAGTTGGTTACTATCGGATGGTATGAATACTTAACCGGTATTCACGGATGTTAGTTCAGCGAGTACTTAAAATGTGTGGGTAATTTTAAGCGCGTAAATGCTCTCGGGCTCGGGAGATAAGCACTAACATCTTTTTTTATTATTTGAAAGGGGTTTATATATATGTTTGAAGTTGCTTTAACTTTTATGAAACAATTAGTAGATTTAATTGTTCCAGTTATTACTATTTATATTTTATTTGATCTTATTGGTTCATTATTATTTGGAAAGAGGTGAGACTATGATTTATGTTCCTGATACTGATAATTATCATTGTTTTGTAGTTCAGTCGGAAGATATTATCCGTGCTTATAAAAGTATTCCTAGAAATAATTCTACAATTGAATATCGAGACTACTATATTAATTCGGACTATATTTATAAAGATGGTACTCAATCATTTTCTCAATATGTTACGCTTCCAGTTTGTTTGGCTAGTTCTGAAATTACTACTGATTACTACTATAGGCTTGATTTTGATAAGTCTTTGGTAATTTTCTTCATTATGGCTATATTTTGTTTCTATATTCCGATTAAAGTATTTAGTCGATTATTTCGGAGGTTTTTATGATTTTATGTTATTATTTAAATAAATTTTTTCATGAATTAAAAAAACGTCGTTTTATGATCGCATTTTTATTTTTTATTTTATTTATTCCAAAATATGTATTTGCCGCAACTGGTGCTGGGTGGGGGTTAGATATCGGTCGATTTGACGGAGCTTTAGTTTATTATCCTAATAGTACTGGTACTTATACTTCGCCTATTGGAGATACGTGGAATATTGCTTATGAAGGCGTTGATTGGGAAGAACCTGGTTGGAATTCGCCTATGATACCAGTTCAGATTTTAGATAAAGTAGGCGGAAATCCTTTTAAAGTCGCTTCTGCTTATTCTTTTTTAAAAGATCAATTGTATTACATTGATGTTAAAATGTGTTCCGATTCCACTTTTTCAACTTTAAGTAACGTTTATTTTGGTGGTTTTGCGGAAATTGAACAAAATACTACAAAAGCGCAATATTTTACTTCTACTTATGCAAATTTAAATAACTATGTATTTGGACCTGATTCTGCGGTTGGTCCTAAATATTGTAGAGAATATGTTGTTGCCGCTTCGCCTTCTAAAGATTCAGCTGCTATTGGACTTTTGTTTAATTCTATCAATTCAAAAGTTTATTTACTTCAATTTACTATAACACCTGGTGGTTATTATTCGACTACTTCTAATTCTTCTATAAAACAAAGTGTAGATAGTTTACTTACGCAAGAGAAACAACAATCCGAAAAACTTTATGAAATAGAGCAAAAACAAGATGAAACCAATCAAAAAATAGACGAAGTAAAAGATACTATTACTGACGATACGCCACCTGATATGGGTTCTCTTGATAATTCTGCTGGTTGGTTACCTCCTGGTCCTGTTGACTCGATTATTAATCTTCCTTTAACTTTATTTCAATCTATTTTAAATGCTTTAACTACTTCTTGTGAGCCTATTCATTTAACTTTACCATTCGTAAATTATGATTTTGATCTACCATGTGTTTCTTCTTTGTATTCTAAAATATCTGGTTTATCTTTATGGATGAACACAATTGGTGGAATTGCTTCTGCATTTATTTTATATAACTACTTCTTAAAACTATACAAGTGGGTAGACGATACTTTATCATTTCGTGAAAATAATTGGCAAGATTGGGGTGGAATTTAATGTTTAAAATTTTATTTGATATAATGCTCGGAATGGTATCAACTGTAATTCAAATTATCTGTTGGCCTTTGAACGCTATTATAGAAGCAGCACTTCCGGATTTATCTTCTCAAATTTTAACTGTTACATCTACATTTTCAACTGTTTTTGATGCGATTGCTTGGGCTACTGGTTTGATACCTCAACCTGTGATTGTTACGCTTACATTTATTTTACTTTTAGAAATTGCAAAACACACTATTTTTAAATCTACGCACTCACTTTTAAAAGTGTGGAATGTTTTTCAGAAAATCAAGTTCTGGTAATTTTTTATAAATATTTTGTGGGGTTATAGGGGACTTTGGTCGTATGTCCTTGCCCGTAGGGTAGTTGGTGGTTATGGGTTCCGCCAACTAGACTAGACTAAAGTATCCCCTATACAGAAAGGAAAAAAATGAAAATACTGAAATATGATATACGCTTCAATACTTTTTTTAAACGGGGACTTCCTCGAATCGACGATAGATTTGGCTGTTACTTTGTTACAGGGCGACAGGGAAGCGGTAAGACCTACTACGCTATAATGCTGCTTCTACAACAAGATAAAGCCCTTGTAAACAAGATTTATACTAATGTACGTAGTCTTACTATACCAGGATACGAAATTGTCTATTTTGACCGTATAAATGAGTTATACACTAATATTGACGAATATTGTATATTTCTCATCGATGAAGTATCCCGAAAATACGATCGTAACTCTAGGACTGATACTCAATTTTACGCTTGGTTGAATCAGTCTAGGAAACGCCATAGAATTGTCATTATGATTACCCAGGAATGGCGAGAGTTACCAATGTGGATTAGACGTCCTGCCAAATTTATGATATCTACTCACCCGACTAGATTATTAAATAGGTTTGGTATTTATACTAGTGTAGTAGGGGACGCGGAGAATATGGTCTTTAATAAGGACGAGAATGAGTATGAATGCCCGCCAATAAAATATATTTTTTATAAACGTAATCAACGTATAGCTGATATGTATGATACATTTGAGGCTATAAATACACTGTAAAAATGTTGTCGCGTTGGTGCGTAAATGCCGCACCAGCGACACAAAAAAATTGGGGGGTTACTACGACACCCCCCAATGGGTGACGCGTGACGCGTGACAAAAATGCCTATAAAATAAGGATTTTTAATTTTTTTACTAAAAAATGGAGGTTTATATGAAGGGAAGAAATTGGGCTTTTGTAATGTACCCCGAAAGCATGCCTGAAAATTGGTACGAATTGTTAGAGGGAACTGGTTTACCTTTTGCTATTAGTCCATTACATGATAAGGATATAAATCCTACTGGTGAACCAAAAAAACCACACTATCATGTTATTTGTCAGTATGGTAATACTACAACACAAAAAAATGTCAGAGAAAATGTTTGTGATCTTGTAAATGCAACTATTCCTATTAAACTTGAGTCTATCAAAGGTATGTATAGATATCATTTACATCTAGATAATCCTGAAAAGTATCAATACGACGATAGAGATAGAAAATTTATTAACGGATTTGATGTATCTTCCGTGGATGCACTCACAAAAACCGAAATCGATAAATATCTTAGAGAAATCCAAACTTTTATTGACGATAATCAAATAGATGAGTATTACATTTTAATGAAATACTTACTTGAAAATGACTTATACAATTTGTGGAGTGTAGCGAGTAGCAAAACTGTATTTTTATCTACATACTTAAACTCGAAGAGAAATGCTTATAAGACTAGCGATAGAAAACTTAAAGAAGACGTTCGTAGGAAGTTAACATAATATTAATTATGCGAAGTTACAAATATTATTAAAATAGTTAAATAACTAATCGTCTCAAATAATCATCTCATAACCTTTGATTAATATATTACTAAATAAATTGAATTGAAAATTAAAAATTGATAGATAAAAATATTTTTTTATAAATATATTATAACATGCTTTCTACATTATATAAATAATGGATTAAAACGATACGAGAAACAACTTGACAACCAATTATCCATCTAAATTTATCCTGGGAAATAAAATTAGTTACCTTCCCTCTTACAAATGAAAAAAATAATAGGGGAGTCATCGATTTAAAAAAAGGACAAAAATTTTAAAATTTTGTAATCATTAATTATAAATAATAAATAACTATAAATAGAAATTAGAAATAAAAACAAATATTACAATTATTTAAAGTAGAAAAAGGGGTAAAGGATGAATTTAATCATTAAAAAAGAGTAGTCCCCCTACTCTATTTTAACCTTATACTTTACGAGATTGAATCTCAGCAATTTTATCTAAAACTTCTTTAGCATTATCTTCGGTAATAACTGTATAACCTAATTCTTTTAAAGCTTGTACTTTTGCCGTATTTAATTCTTGTGTACGACTTAATTTTTCTTCTTTTTTATGTTCGATTTCTTGAACAAAACGTTTATGTGTATCGGCAATTCGAGATTTAGAAGCACCACCGCCTGTATAAAGGGTCATTGCTGAAAACATAATACTTTCAAAAATAAATTGTTGTGACTCGTTGAATTCATATTCCATCGGATCGATAAATCCTAAAGATTTAGCCATATATCCAAGAATATATTTTAACTCTTTGGTCGTATCCATCGATTGTAAATAATAGTACAAGTAACGGAATGCATGATACGTTTCTTTGGTCTTATCATCGGCTAATTTTTCTTTTAATAAAGTAATTAAATCCGATAAAAGTTCTTGCTCTTTCTTATTAAATCCTTTTAAATCAGCAAGGACTTCACGACTAGAAGAATCTTTAACACCTTCATTTAATCTTCCTTCAACCAAAATAATATATTCTCCATCGACTTTAATTTTTTCGATTTCGTCGATTTCTTTCACACCTAATAAACAAAGCATTTTCATTTCTTTTTCTTTTGGCCATTCAGATAAACTACTTTGACCCAAATAATTATAAAGCATCTGTCTCGAAACTCCTAGATACTTTGCTAAACGCACTTTTGATATACCAAGTTCTGCCAAAATTTTATTTAAACTCTCCATGTCTTTTGACCTCCTAATATAATTTTACCATTTTTACAAGATTTTGCAATAGTAAACTTTACATTTCACTTTACAATAAATACCAAAGTTTTTTTTGATCTTTTCGAACTTCTTTAATAAATCCTCCTCCAAGACATTTGTCACCATCGTAAAAAACACAAGCTTGTCCTGGTGTTACGGCTTTTACATTCTGATAAGAAACAAGTAAGTTTCCATCGTCCATATAAGTAACATGAACGGGATAATCAAGTCCTCGATAACGAAACTTAGCCGTACAATCGACGGGTCTTATATCCGAGTTAAAATTAACATCTTCGACAATACAACTGTCCGAGTAGAGATAAGGATTATCCTCCCCTTCAGCAACGTATAAAATATTATTTTTTAAATCTTTTCCAACGACAAATAATTTATCTTCTGTACCACCAATATTTAAACCGCGACGTTGACCAATCGTATAATACATCAAACCGATATGTTGACCCAATTCTTGTTTCGTATCTATATTAATAATAGATCCTGGAATATTGGGTAGATAATTTTTTAAAAACTGTTTAAAATTACGTTCTCCGATAAAACAAATACCGGTCGAATCTTTCTTTTTAGCTGTGATCAATTGATATTCTTCCGCCATCTTACGAACGTCTTTCTTCTCCATATTTCCAATCGGAAAAAGGACGTGTTCTAATTGTTCTTTCGATAGTTGAGATAAGAAATATGACTGATCCTTATTTAAATCGACGGCCCGACACAACTGTCCATCAATTATTTGAGCGTAATGCCCGGTAGCAATAAAGTCCGCTCCTAAACGTTTAGCCTCTTTAATAAAATAATCAAATTTAATATATTTATTACACATAATATCGGGATTAGGAGTTCTTCCCTTCTTTAATTCATCTAAAAAGTAAGTAAAAACATAATCCCAATACTCTTTTACAAAATCAATTCGATGAAGTGGAATATCTAATTTTTGACATACTGCTAAAGCGTCATTGTAATCTTGCTCTTGAGGACAAATATCATTATTTAAATTGGGATTACCTAAAATATCACCATTAATAGAGGTATCCCAATTGCGCATAAATAAGCCAATTACTTCGTAGCCTTGCTCTTTTAATAAAATAGCTGCTACCGAAGAATCTACGCCTCCACTCATTCCTATTACAACTTTTTTCAAGTGACATCACCTAAACTACATTATAACGTATATTTCATAAAAAAGAAAGAAAAGAAGGCTAAATCATCTGGGTAAAGAATTGAATCAAGAAAGGACTAATAAATACTTCAAACAAACTTGTTATAAGAGCAATAACAATAGACAATAGCAAAATTTTTAAATATTTATGCATGGCTTCTTTCCAATTGATATTACGTTTTAAAAATAAAGCTGAAAAAAGTTTAATCGAAAAAGAAAAAGCGTAAAAAGTAAGCACTAACGAAAGTAGCAAAAAAAGAAGTTGATGAGGAAAAACATAAGTAATGGCACCTAAAACACCTTTAAGTCCATAGATAGAAATAATGGAAAAAACAGAAAACCCAAACACAAAACCCTTCATTAAAAGTAAAAACAATATAAAAGGAAGACCGATAATAGAGATTCCTAAAAACCATACTCCAAACACATAAAAAAGATTCGTTAAAAGACTATTTAAAAAACTACTTCCATACGAAAGGTTGTCCAACGAACGCATGGTTTCAAAAAAACGATGAATTTCATCTACTAATAAAGTTCGATCTACTTCGGATAAACAAAAAACATAAATACTGCCTGCAATAATACCTAACACCAATAAAGCACCTAAAAAGAGATAAGTTTTTTGCTGTCTTTGAATAGAATTTGTTACTGTTTTTACAGACATATGCATTGTGTATCACCCTACTACACTTTATGCCTACTTTTTTTATTTATGAAAAACTTTTATTTTACTTTTATATAAAACTTTATTATAATGTTAATGAGGTGTAAGTGATGAATAAAAAAACAGTAAAAATTGTATCAATTGTTTTAGCCGCCGCAATGATATTTTCTTTTGTAGCAATGATTGCTGCCTACTTTATTTAGAGATTAAAAAAAGAACAAATTCACTTAAGAACTTGTTCTTTTTATTTGTCTTTCTTTTTACTTACCGTTTTATTTTCTTTTAATAAATCGCGGATTTCTTCTAACAATAACACTTCTTCTGATTTAACCGGTTCTGCTTCCACCTTTTCAGTTGCTTTATGATGAAACAATTTGTTGGTTACTTTCACAAAGAGAAATACACAAAAAGCAACAATTAAAAAATCGACTACATTTTGAAGAAAAGCACCATACATTATACGAGCACTTCCAAATGGAAGACTGAGCGAAGAAAAATTAATACCTCCTAAAATAACACCGATAAAAGGCATTAAAATATCGTCTACCAAAGAACTGACAATGGTTCCAAAAGCACCACCGATAATAACACCAACAGCTAAATCAACTACGTTTCCACGAGAAATAAATTCTTTAAATTCTTTAATCATATATACCTCCTAATTTAAAAAGAATAGTTTTAAAGTCCATGTCTCTTTGGTACCATCTACATCATTTATAATATTAAATAAACCTTGGGAATAATAATAACGAAAGTGTCCTTCCTTATTAATGGGAATTGCCGCACTTACTTTCGTAAAAAAATAAGGACTTTGATCATTCGATAAACGATCAAAATTAATCGCGACAAGTATAGCATTACTAAGAATGAGCGATACTATTAAAAGAAACACGACATTTACAAAGTTAAAAATGTTTTTATGCTTTTTTTGTTTTTGAACTTTTGTTTCTTTTTTCAGCAATCCACATCACTTCCTAAATAAAGAATAACATAAAAATATATATTTTCCTAGTAGAAATCATTTTCTTATTATTAGAATGCGTATTTTTTATAAAAAAAATAAAACCTAATATTACCAAGATTGGAAAAGATTAATAGGGTTATTTAGAAAATTAAAATTCATACTAATAATGTAGTTTGTAAGGAGTGAGAACATGAAAAGAAAGCGCATACTACATTTTCTCATATTGCTAGCATTACTACTACATCCTTCCGTTGCACTCGCCTATTCTTCGAAAATCATTCCTGGAGGTGAAAATATTGGAATTGAGCTTCATTCCGATGGTGTCTTAATTGTCGGCTTTTACAAAGTCAATAATCAGTACATTGGACAAGATGCCGGTTTTAATTTAGGAGATCGTATTATTAAAATTAATGATCAAAAAGTAGATTCGATTGATGAAATGGTTCAAGCTATTAATGAAAAAGGATCATCCGATAAAATAAAGATAACGTTTATTCGTGATGGAGCGACCAAAACAACTACTTTAAATCTGATCAAAGATAATAACGATGTCTATAAAACAGGTCTCTTTGTAAAAGATGAAATAAGTGGAATTGGAACACTAACCTATATTGATCCAGAATCCAGAATATACGGTGCATTAGGACATGAAATAACCGAAAAAAACACCATGGCAAAAATCGAAATCAAAGACGGGAAAATTTTTAAGTCTTCGGTAATTGGAATTCAAAAAAGCGAAAATGGTAGTCCAGGAGAAAAAACAGCACAGTTTTATCGAAATGATGTGTATGGAAACATCAAAGAAAACGAACAGTCTGGTATCTTTGGAACCTATGGTGGCACCTTTGATATAAATGACGCGATGGAGGTAGGGAGACACAACGATGTTCAAGTAAAAGAAGCCACGATTCGAACTGTTATTGAAAATGATACGGTAGAAGATTTTAAAATCAATATTTTAAAAGTCGATTCCGAAAGTAAAACCAAAAATATTTTATTTGAAATAACCGATGAACGTCTATTAAATAAGACCGGTGGAGTTATTCAAGGAATGAGTGGAAGTCCAATAATTCAAGATGGAAAAATAATAGGAGCCGTAACACACGTAATTGTAAATGATGCAAAGAAAGGCTATGGAATATTCATAACGCGTATGCTAGAAGAAGGAGAAAATTAAAAGAGACGAACAACGTCTCTTTTCCGTTAAGCTTCTTCGGTCGCTTTAAATTCTTCAAGGGTACCATCTTCATTTAATATTTGATGTACCGATTCTTCTGCTTTCTTCAATTTATCATTACATAACTTGGCAATCTTCATTGCTTCATTAAACTTGGCAATAGCATCATCCAAAGGAGTATTACCACTTTCTAAATCTTTTACAATCTGTTCTAATTTTTCTAAATTTTCTTCAAATGTTAATTCTTTTTCTTTCGCCATAACTAATTCCTTTCTACTACATGGTAAGTAGTACTTGTTCCATTAATAATTTTTGTATTTCATCCTCTAACTTTTTCCGTTCTTTTTTAGCATCGAGAGGAAGTGCATCCAGTTGATTTCGTAGTTCGATTAATTTTTGATTTATTTCATAATAACGACGACTCGTCTCATCCGTCATTCCCGGACGTTTTGTATAAAGTCCCATAATTACACCACCTTAGAAGTAATGGATCCATCGGCCAAAGTAATGTCGAGGATATCATCTTTCTTTACTTGTTTTGAAGAAGTAATAACTTCCCCTTCTCTACGTGTAATAGAATAACCTCGTTTCATAGTAAGTAATGGATTAAGGGTCTCAAGTTTCGATAAAACTTGATTATAGGGATTCGTAAAATGTTCTAAAGTAAGTGTAGACTGTTGTTGTAAAGTCTTTAAAACATGAGCTAATTCTTTCTCTTTTTCCATATATAATCGTTCGGGATGCGTAAATAAATAAGTATCGATACTTTTTGCAAGACGTGCTTTTCGTATATCAATTAATTGTCCCATTCCGAGCGATAATCGATCAAGTAAATGATCAAACTTCTGCTCTTTTATTTCATACATACTAAGCGGATTTTTTAAAATATAACGATCGGTCAATTGATGAAGATATTCATTCTCAACTTCCAATTGATGAAATATTGATTTTTCTAATCTTTTTTCGATCTGTTCGATCAATTGTAATACATCATTTTGATGAGGTACGCCCATCTCAATTGCTCCGGTGGGAGTGGGAGCACGTAAATCAGCAACGAAGTCGGCAATCGTAAAATCGATTTCGTGACCGACGGCACTAATAGTTGGAATCGGGCAGGAAGCTAAGGTACGAGCGACCATTTCATCGTTAAAACACCACATATCTTCGATGGAACCACCACCACGACCAACAATCAGTAAATCGAGTGGATAAGTACTCGCTACTTTTATCTGGCGAATAATATCGGGAGCCGCCGAAGCACCTTGTACTAAAGAAGGAAATAAAATTGCGCGAGCCAAAGGCCATCTCCGCTTTAAAGTCGATAGAATATCTCGGATCGCTGCTCCGGTAGGAGCAGTAATAATTCCAATCGTCTCAGGATAACGCGGAATCGTTTTTTTTCGTGCTGGATCAAAAAGTCCTTCTTTTGCTAACTTTTCTTTTAATTGTTCAAAAGCAATGTAAAGATTACCAATTCCATCCTCTGTCATCGTATTGACATAAATTTGATAACCACCGGTCGCTTCATAAACCGTAACCTTACCAGTGACTAAAACTTTCATTCCATCTTGCGGTAAAAATTTACATTTACTTACCGAAGAAGAAAACATAACCGCATTAATACGTGACGTTTCATCTTTTAAAGTGAAATAATAATGTCCCCGCGAGTGGGCTTTAAAATTAGAAATTTCTCCTCGTAAAAAAATATGTCCTAAATTCTCATCATTATCAAAACGAAATTTAATATACTTCGTTAATTGAGTAACGGTAATATACTTATCCTGCATAGTCTTCCTCATTATGATAAATACCATCTAAAACAGCATTAATCATCTTCGTTACTTTCGAATCACTGTAACGTTTCGATAGCTCGATAGCTTCGTTAATAGCTACTACCGAAGGAGTATCCGTATATTTTAATTCGTAAATACCTAACGAAATAATCGCTTGATCAACCTTATTTAAACGACTCATTTTCCAACCATCCAAGTATTGATCCGCAAGACGTGTTATCTCTTTCTGATGTTGGATAATTCCCTCGACACACGAATTGACAAATTCGTTATCTACTTCTAATAAATCCTTAATAAGATCGTGATAATCATAGGGAATATTAGACTTTTCAAAAATATAAACTTGATAGATAACTTTCATTATAATTTCTCTTAATTCACTACGATTTTTCACATCACATCACCTACCCTTAATTTTAACATAGAATACCTATTTTGTCACATATTTTAAAAGCGATAGATCATAACTTTTTTAAATTAAAAGCGAAGAGAAAACATTTAATTTTTCTTCTTCGCTTCATTAACTAACTCATACAATAAATTTAATGCTTCCATCGGAGTCATTTCCAAAGGGTTGATGCTTTTTAATTTTTCTTCGATAGGATGACTTTCTTCTTCCTCTTCGACCGTATCAAAATTAGCAAAAAGAGAGGTCTGTAAAAAAGTTTGTTCTTTTTTATTTTGATGTTCATAAATATCGAGAATAGATTTTGCCCGATCGATTAAGCTTGAAGGTAATTGAGCAAGACTAGCGACATGAATTCCATAGCTTTTATCGACGGCACCATTTTTAATTTTATGAAGAAACGTTATCTTTCCATCCTCTTCGATGGCAGAAACATGAACATTTCGAAGCATTGGCAAATCGTTAGCTAATGTCGTTAATTCATGGTAATGAGTTGAAAAAAGTGTTTTCGCTTTAATCTTGTCATGAATATATTCCAAAATAGCTTGGGCTAGACTCATACCATCGTAAGTAGCAGTTCCTCTTCCTAACTCATCAAATAAAATAAGACTGTGTTCGGTCGCTTCCGATAAGGCAAAATTAGCTTCTTTCATCTCGACCATAAAGGTCGATTCCCCACTTACTAAATCATCACTCGCACCAATTCTTGTAAAAATGGCATCGAATAAAGGAATAGTACAACTTTTACAAGGAACAAAAGATCCGATTTGAGCCATGATTACAATAATCGCAACTTGGCGCATATAAGTCGATTTTCCAGCCATATTCGGTCCGGTAATTAATAAAATATTGGTATCCTTTCCCATATTAACATCGTTAGGAACGTAACTGTCGCGATTGACCTTTTCGACAACAGGATGTCTTCCTTCCACGATTTTAATACTATGTTCTTCGGTAATTGTTGGGCGAACCAAACGATTTTCTTCGGCAACTGTAGCAAGCGATGCCATCATATCAACTTCGGCAATAACATTGGCAATCTTTTGAATCTTCCCGATATAAGTCTTTACCTCTTCCCGAATTTTCATAAAAATTTGATATTCGAGTTGAACAATTTTTTCTTCGGCACCTAAAATAATATTTTCTTTTTCTTTTAATAAAGGTGTGATAAAACGTTCACAATTAGCCAAAGTCTGTTTTCGTTCATATCCGAATTCATCTTTGATTAAAGGAATAGCGCCTTTACTTACTTCGATATAGTACCCAAAAACACGATTGTATCCTACTTTTAAATTTTTGATACCGGTACGATTTTTTTCATCCTGTTCGATCTGAAGAATAAAATCTTTACTACCACTTCGAATCGAACGTAAAGAATCGAGTTCTTGATCGAAACCTCTCTTAATTAAAGAACCTTCTTTTAAACTCATCGGTGCGTCTTCGTTAATACTCTTTTCGAGCAATTGATATAATTCATCTAAAACATCGATATTTTTATCGTAATGTAACTCGGATAAAATAGCATGAATTCGTGGAAGATGCGAAAGTGAATTTTTTAACTGGATTAAGTCACGTGCGTTTAAATTACCATAACCGATACGCGAAGCAAGCCGTTCTAAATCATACACATTGGATAATTCTTCCGTTAGTTCTCCTTTTAAGATAAATTGATTTAACAAATTTTCAATAATATCATAACGTCGCTCAATCGCTTTTCGATCCGTCAAAGGATTTTCAATATTTCTACGAAGATAACGACTTCCCATGGCAGTTTTCGTCTTATCGAGTAACCATAAAAGGGAGTACATCCGTTCATGTAAGCGAATGGTTTCCGTCAATTCCAAATTCTTTTTGGTATGAACATCAAATCGAAGATGTTTTTTTTGATCTACTAATTCAACCGGTTGTAAATGGGTAAGATCTCCTTTTTTAGTTTCAATTAAATAAGCTAAAAGATGTCGAACCGTCGTAACGAGACGGACATCCGTTAAAGCATTCCATAAAAAAGCATAATCTTCTTGTTCGTAAAGGGCATCTTCAATCGAAACCAAAATATGATAAGTATCTCTTAAATTCTTGACCAATCCGCGATCGATTTTACTATTAACAATTACTTCTTTAATATCCCTACAAACAATCTCGTTCATTAACTTTGAATCATCATAATCGACTAATAATGTATAAAACTGTCCCGTCGAAATATCTGTATAAGCAATGCCGTAGCAATATTCAAAGTCATAAATATTACCGACATAGTTATTATCCCGTTCATTTAAAACAGCATCGAGTCTCGTTCCTTTAGTAACGACTTGAATAACGTCTCGTTCCACCATTCCTTGGGTTTCTTTGGGATCCGTCAACTGTTCGGCAATCGCTACTTTGTATCCTTTATCAATTAATTTATCTAAATACATTTGATAAGCGTGATGCGGTACTCCACACATAGGAACCCGTTCCGATAAACCCGCTTGTTTTCCGGTTAAAGCTAACTCTAATTCGTGACTCGCCGTAATCGCGTCATCAAAAAACATTTCATAAAAATCTCCCAAGCGATAAAAAAGGATGGCATCTTCATATTGATCCTTGATATCCATATATTGTTTCATCATAGGAGATAATTGATTTCGATCGACTTCACTACGTTTCATAGCACTACCTCTTTCAAATACTACTTTTTATCATAACACAAATGCCAAAAAAAAAGAAGAAAACTTCCCTCTTTAATTTCTTAATTTTTCAATCGCTTCATCAAAAGTAGAAACGCCAATTATTTTAATGTCGTAATGATTTTGTTCTTGTAGTGCGATACATTCCTCATAGTTTTCTCCCGCTGGAACTAAAAAGATATCAGCATGACTTTGTACAGCCCCTTGCAATTTGTATTTGACTCCTCCAATAGCTCCGACATTGCCACTCGCATCGATGGTTCCAGTTCCCACAATCGTCCTTCCTTGAGTCAAATCTTCTGGTATCAATTTATCGTAAATGGAAATTGCTAAGAGTAATCCTCCCGAAGGACCAGATTCATTATCTGAAAAAGATAAAGTCAATGCGGGATCCGTCTCGTAATCGATGGATTTCATAAAAGAAATTCCCGCTAATTTTTGTCCGTCTACCTCTTGAACAACAAAATAGCCATCCATCTCTTTTCCATCTCTTTTAATGCGTACATCGACTTTGGTACCAACTTCTTTCGTTTGTACCAAAGCACGTAAAGTTTCAATCTCATCAATTTCCTCGCCATCGCAAGATAATATTATATCGCCAATCTTTAACGAAGTATCTGCCTCTTCCATCAAATAGACAATTCGATTATGTGCCCCCGTAATTCGGAAAGTTTTAGAAGCCTTCGTATAAGCTACCTGAATGGCATTTTGATTAGCATCCGTCAAATAAATTTTATCTCGTTCCATAACGTCTTCCGGAGTTTCATCTTCGGTAAGTTGAACGGTCTCCATCGGAAATAAATCCCATCCTGGAATAACAAAACTAAGTAAATAAGTAGGCAAAGTAGCTCTTAATTCAGATACATAGGCAAGATGAAAACTTCCCTCGCTCGATGTTTGTCCTTCGACCGTAACTCGATCATCGATTGGAATCGTTCCTCCACCAATATATATATAATAAGGCATCGGCCATAAAATAACGATTAACAAAGCAAAATAAATCAGAAAATAAATATAATTTTCTTTCATGAATGCTTTTACTTTTTCATAACATTTATTAAACAAATGCATCATTCCTTTTACTAATCTAATTCATTATAACACGAAAGAAGCGAAAATATGAATAAAAAGCTTGGTACAGTATTTATCGGTTTACTATTATTGACGGTTACCCTTCTTGTCTTTACCCATTCCAAATTAATGATTGAAACGGTTTCTTTTTCGATAAAGCTTTGGATGGATCAACTGATTCCTTCCCTATTTCCTTTTTTCTTTTTGTCCGAATTTTTTATCGAATATGGAATGGTAGAATTGCTAGCGGCACTCTTTCATAGAGGAATGGCCTTTTTCTTTCATTTAAAAGGAGAAACGGCCTTTGTGCTAGTCATGAGTATGATCTCTGGTTTCCCAAGTGGAGCAAAATATACCAAAAACCTATATGATAAAGGAATGATTAATGTAGAAGAAGCAACTTCTCTCTTAACGTTTACCCATTTTTCAAATCCTTTATTTATATTAGGATTAGTAGCAACTTCGCTTTTACAAAATCCCAAAGTAGGACTCATTATTTTAGGAGTTCATTATGGAACGAATCTTCTAATTGGCATTCTTTTTCGTCCAAAAGAAAAACCGATAGAAGAAAAAATTACATTTCGCAAAGGGTTATCAAAGATGCATCAAAAAAGAATTCATAATCCGCTCAACTTTGGACAAATTTTAAAAAATGCCATCTTTCATACCTTTGAAGTACTCGTTTTAATGTTAGGTACAATTACATTTTTTCTCATAATTCGCAATTTATTAAATGTAATCATCCCACTTACTTCTTTATCTAATACGATTTTATCAGGTTGTCTTGAAATGACACAAGGGATATATTCCGTAAGTAGTTTAGCACTTCCACTTTCGTGGAAAGCAAGTTTAATCACTTTTTTTCTTTCGTTCGGTGGTCTCAGTGTACACATGCAAGTGTACAGTATCATTGGTGAAACTGAAATCCAATATAAACGTTTTTTAAAAGCACGAATCATACATGCTTTTCTTTCAAGTATAATCGTGCTTTTACTTTTACATTAATATTAATAACTTTAAACAATCGTAACAAGATCAAGTCCAAAATCTTCATCTAATTCATGATGATAAAGATGAATTTTAATCGTATAGATGGTACGGCCTCCAGAAACAGTTCTTTTTAAAGGATCCGCTTCAATCGTAACATTCTGATAATCGAGTACGGTCTTTCCCGCTGGAATCATGTTGTTATCTGGAATATCATCGCGAATCCGATATTTTTGGTCCCCGTACTGAAGATACTTGTCTCGAACACCGGCGGCAGTTTGATGATTCGATACAAATAAATTTTTAATAGAACCATCTCCAAAACGAAATTGATAACAACGTGTGGTAGCGTCTGCACTACAAGCAGAAGCAGCTAATTCCGTAATCGAAGTTAACTTCTTTTTTAAAATATCGTTATGAACATCTTTAGTTACAAGCGATTTAAAAGTATTGTAATCTTCTCTTAAAGAGGTAATCGATGCGCGGTCACGATAAGCCATAACCACCGAGAATAAGTTTAATAAGATAATCATTACCAAGGTAAAACTAACTAATATTTCAATTAAAGTAAAACCTTTTTTATTTAACTTTTTCATTAGAGCACCACCTCAATATTCGAATATTTTTGTACGGTTCCATCTTTGGTTGCTACATTTCGAACAAGGATGATTCGATATCCTTGACGTACTGTCATGGTAGTATAACGAGGTAAAAACTCAATATAACTCTGAATGCCACGATCGGTATTCTGACTAAAAATATGTTTATCTTCCACTTCTTTTTTTAGTCGACTTAATTCATATCGAGTTAAGTATATTTTTCCTTGTACACCCGTAACACCTAATTCGGTCTTTAAAGTATTACAAACAGCAGATTGACTCCATTGACCACAATCAGTAATATCTTTATAGACGACCGTTCCCTCTAGAATACCGGCACGGATCGTGTCAAAATTTGCATCCTGCATAAGTAAATTACGGAATAAATCAACTGCGTAAACACTGTCAATGTCATCGTAATTATTACGACGGGTATACTCTGCCATTAAAGGTAATCCATTACGATAAATAAAGGTAAAAACCGTAGTAACAAAGGTGGTAACGATAAGAAATTCGATGAGCAAAAATGCTCGATTGTTAATTCTTTTCATAAAAATCACATTCCTTCTTGCCTATCTTATATTTTTATTATATAATAAAATAAGATAAAAGAATAGAGGAAAAAGAATAAAAAGTGAGGGAATTTTTATGGTAACTTATGAATTATCAAAAATGCCAATTGTTGATTTGGCCAATAAAATCATTGTAACTGCGGTTGCAGAACGCGCGAGCGACATCCATATGGATCCAATTGAAGAAGGATTAAAAATACGTTTCCGTATTGACGGTTCTTTACAAGACCATACGGTAATACCTAAAGAATACGAGCGTAATTTAACTACCCGTATTAAATTAATTGCAAATATGAATATAACGGAAACAAGACTTCCACAAGATGGAGCTATCAAAGGTCGAATCGATGGCCGTGATCTCGATATGCGTGTGGCTTCCCTTCCAACAAATGAAGGTGAAAAAATCGTTATTCGTATCCTCGACTACTCACGAAGCCTTGAAGGATTAGAAAGTTTATCTTTCTCAGCTAAAAACTATGAAAAGATAAAAAGAATGATTGCTGCTCCAAATGGAATCATTTTGGTAACCGGTGCTACCGGATCCGGTAAAAGTACAACTACTTACTCGATGCTTCAGGAATTAAATCACGAAGATACCAATATCATTACAGTTGAGGACCCTATCGAAATGAATATCGAAGGAATCAACCAAGTACAAGTTAATAGTGAAATCGGTCTTACCTTTGCCGCCGTACTTCGTTCGGTATTAAGACAAGACCCAAATATCATTCTTATCGGAGAAATTCGTGATAGTGAAACTGCCCAAATCGCTGTTCGTGCATCGATTACAGGACACTTGGTATTATCGACCATCCATACGAACAACTCATTAAGTACCATCGAACGTTTACTTGATATGGATGTAGAACGTTACCTTTTATCTTCGGCTCTTACTGGAATCGTTTCACAAAAATTAGCGCGTACACTTTGCCCACATTGTAAACGTTTAAGAAATACCACTACTTTTGAAAAAGAAGTATTCAGACGCGTATTAAATAAAGATGTTATAGAAGTATATGAAGCCGTAGGATGTGAACATTGTATTAACGGATACCATGGTCGTGAAGCAATTCAAGAAGTATTACTAATTGATGATGAAATTCGAAATGCCATCAGTAATGAAAATTTGAGTAAAGAAGAATTAAAACAATTAGTTTACACTTCGGATGTATCTACTCTATTACAAGATGGTCTTGAAAAAGTACTCGAAGGTTCTACTACATTTGAAGAAATTTATAAACTAATCGAAATCGAAAATGATTTGGACGAAATATATGACAACGCTTTAAGTACAGCCACTAAAAAACTAGAGGAACAAGATCAAAAAGCGCAAGAAGAACAATAAAAGGAGTTATCTCCTTTTTTTATTTGATGGTCGAGGGAACCAGTAATTGGATTCGATCGGTGATTAAATACACTTCGTCTAGCAAAGACCCAAGCTTATTTTGAAGCATTAAAAGGGTCTTTTTTGAATTAACTGGATAAAGAAAGATGTCTTTCTTATCCTTTCGTTGTTTCTTAATGAATGCTAAATCGATGACCGAAAGTGAAAGAACAAAAAATGATACATCCAAAAGATAACTAAAATCCAAAAAAGAATTTAATATTTGCCCCAAAGGATAGATTACTTGTCTTGCTTTTAGTAATAATAAAACTTCTAATTGCTCACTCGCTAACCAAATATTTAAATTTGAAAAAGGAATAAGCGTTTTCAATAATTGATCGACTAACAATTCATTTCGGTCAAAAGCATCTCCGATATGAAGTAAAATTAAATGCTCCAAACTAATTTCGGAAAGTGCTTCCGTCAAAGTTGAAATCGCTTGATGATGAATTTCGGTTCCCATATTAAATGTTTTTAATTCCGCTAAAGTATAAGCACTAATATTTCCTTTTCCATTTAATAACGTGGCAATCTCTTCCCGTTCAAAAACCACCAAAGCCCCATCTTTTGTCAAACGGACATCCAACGTAATTCCATCGATAAATGGAACATTTTGAGAAAGGATAACGGCATCTAACGTATTCGAAGGTACATTTTTCGTAGTAACTCCTCTTCGAGCAATCACGTGCATGAAAGTTCACCTCAATCTATTTTATGTCAAAAAAAATACTAAAGTACATGCTTTAGTATTTCTTCTTGTATTTCTTCTCTCGTCTTGAGACGATCGCCATCCATACACTCGATGGTATCCCAATGATAAAGTTCCGATAATTCGATATAAGTTTGTTCCGCATTCTTTAAATGTTCGGGACTTTTTTCTACTTCGTCGAGATTTGCTCGTTCGTGACTTAATTCCAAACTCTTTAAATAAGGCATATGTAAAAATATCGTTTTGTCTGGTTTCGGTAGACCTAGCAACCAATACTCCAATTTATCGATCCATTGGAATAAGTAAAAACGATCTTCTTTATTTAAAATTTTACTACCTTGATGCGCCATATTGGAACTGGTATAGCGATCTAAAATAACGTAATATCCTTCTTCGATATAAGGAATAATCTTTTTTATATTGTATTTGCGATCTGCCGCAAAATAAAGAGACGTAATATAGGGATCCACTTGTACAGGCCCTTCTGGAAACCAACTCTTCCCTACTTGCTCGTTTCCTAAAAGTGGTCCTTCAATAATTTTTCCGGTTGGCGTGTCGTACATAGGAAAAGAAAAAGTAATCGTCTTAATTCCTTGTTTATTGAGATTTTCTTCTAAGAGTTTCCCTTGGGTTTGTTTTCCAGAACAATCGGTTCCTTCGATAACAATCAGTTTACCTTTCATAACAATACGCTCCTTTCAATATATTATAATATCGAACAAGTGTTCATGTCAAGGTTATCCAATAATATTATTATCTTCATCAAATTCTAAAAGTAGACATTTTCGACTAGCAAGGAAGTCACACATATGAACAAAATTTTCATATTTCGTTTTCGGTACCGGCAAAACGACATTTCCATCGTAGTCTTTATTCCAAGGTCCCATATGAGAAGCAATGGCCTTGACTAAAAAATCAATTTCTTCGTCCGTAAAATGAAGATGTTCCTTATTTTCTTTAATATATTCTCCGGCTAAAAGAGGATGATTGAAAAGCGTATACTTACTCTTCTCTTTTCCAGATTTTAATCCATCGTGTAAAGTAAGGGCAATGAGCATTAAATCTTTTTCGTTTGCACTATACTTATCGCCAATACAAGGATCTTGTAAAAGTTCATAAGCAATGCGAACGGCTGCTTTCGTATGGCGTAATAGTCCCCCTTCCCCTTGCGTATATTTAGGATGATATTTTCCCGTCGAAGAAGCTGGAATTTCAAAGAAATAATCCGGTAAATGTTCGATTAAAAAGCGATAATCTTCAAGATAATTTTTATTCTTTATATAAGTCATCTCTACTTTAAAACAAGCTAATTTATCCATAATAACCACTCCTTATAAAAACCGGATTAAGACTTGATTCGATAAATATATTTTATCTTTAGGAATCCGTAAATAACCATCTACTTCTTCTAAAAGATGATCTTCTATTAAATCCATTATATCATAAACTTCGAAAATCGTCTTTCCATACTTTTGATAAAAATCTTTCATAGCGATTCCCTTTAATAGTCTAAGTCCTAATATTAAAGTATAACTTTGATCGAGTGCTACGGTTATTTTTTCTTCTTCTAAAATACGATTCCCCGATAAATAATGTTTTAAACTGCGCGTATTGGTATAACGTAAATGATTGATATAGCCCGAAGCTCCTAATCCAAATCCGTAGTAACGTTCATTCTTCCAGTAAACTTGATTATGTTTTGATTCAAAACCAGGTTTAGCATAATTGCTGACTTCGTAATGAACAAAACCTGCTTTTTCGAATTTATTTTCTAACAATTGGTACATTTCATAATCGTATTCTTGATCGATTGGATTGGTATGACGAATTCCTAATAACGTATGATCTTCAATGATAAGCGAATAAGAAGAAATATGAGTAACATCACACTTTAAAGCGTCCTCGATATCTTTTTCTATATCCATTAAAGTCTGATTTGGAAAAGCATACATTAAATCGATATTGATATTAGTAAAACCAAACGCATGAATAAGTTTTATCTTTTGAAACGTTTCTTCGCGCGTATGATGTCTTCCTAAAAATGAAAGAAATTTTTCTTGAAAAGTCTCAACGCCTATACTGAGACGATTAACGCGATGATCTTTTAAAAATTGAAGCAACATAGAATCGATATCTTCGATATTACATTCAAAAGTGAATTCGTATTCCTTAAAGAAAGAAAAGGTATCGATAACTTGAAAAAGTTTATTTAATGCGTCTTTCGAAAGATGACTAGGAGTTCCTCCTCCGACATAGAGTGTCTTTAAAACTTCTCCTTTATATTCGGAATTTACCTCCCTTTTTAAAGCATCGATATACGGTAAGACAAGTTTTTCTTCATAATACATTTTAGCAAAATCACAATAAGTACAAATTGATTTACAAAATGGAATATGAAGATACATACTAGTAATTGGTTCCATCTTATTTATCGTCCATCGTAAGTACCGAAAGGAAAGCTTCTTGTGGAATTTCGACACTTCCTACCTGTTTCATTCGTTTCTTTCCTTCTTTTTGCTTTTCGAGTAGTTTCCTTTTTCGTGTAACATCTCCACCGTAACATTTAGCTAAAACATCTTTCCGTAATGCTTTTATATTTTCACGGGCAATAATTTTCGCACCAATCGAAGCTTGAATTGGCACTTCAAAAAGCTGCCTTGGAATAATACTCCGTAATTTTTCGACAACGGCACGCCCTCTTGTATAAGCAAAATCCTTATGGACAATAGTACTAAAGGCATCGACTAATTCTCCATTTAATAAAATATCGAGACGGACTAAATCGCTCGGACGATAACCGATTATTTCATAATCAAAAGAAGCATAACCTTTGGTAGAAGATTTTAAGCGATCAAAGAAATCATAAATAATTTCAGAAAGAGGTAAATCGTAATGAATATTGACACGAGTCGTATCCAAATAATCCATAGAAATATATTCGCCTCTTTTATTTTGACAAAGTTCCATAATAGGACCGATAAACTCTGTAGGAGTAAAAATAGAAGTCTTTACATAAGGTTCTCTTATTTCTTTGATGAGTGATCGGTCCGGTAACTTCGTTGGGGCATCGATGGTAATCTCACTTCCATCGGTCAACTGTACTTCGTAGATAACAGAAGGAGAAGTGGCAATCAAATCGATCTGGAACTCTCGCTCGATTCGTTCTTCGATTATATCCATATGTAATAGTCCTAAAAACCCACATCGAAAACCAAAACCCAACGCTTTGGAAGTTTCAGGTTCATAGACAAGAGAAGCATCATTTAGTTTTAATTTATCGAGGGCATCGCGCAAATCATCAAACTTCGTCGATTCGATCGGATAAAGTCCACAGTATACCATCGATTTCATCGGTTGGTAACCGGGAATTTTTTCGGAAGCGGGACGTTGATCTAACGTAATAGTATCTCACGAACATCTTGAATGGCTTTGATAGAAGCAACGACTTGCCCTACTTCGCCACAAGACAATTGTTTTAGTGACTTCGCTTTCGGTGTCATCACATCGAGTTCAGTAACTTCGTAAGTAGCACCCGTTTCCATAAAACGAATCGTATCCCCGACATGTACTTCTCCATTACAAATGCGCGTAGTAACTACCACACCGCGATAGCTATCGAAAAAACTATCAAAAATAAGTCCTTGTAACGGTGCTTTAGGATTTCCTTTCGGCGCAGGAATGCGTGTAATAATGGCTTCGATTAGTTCGACGATTCCAGTTCCATTTTTAGCACTTGTCAAAAGAATTTCATCTTCCCGAAAGCCAAGTTCTTCGACAAGTTCTCTTTTGACCTTTTCAACATCGGCATTCGGTAAATCAATTTTATTAATCACGGGAATAATCGTAAGGTCATGTTCCATCGCAAGATATAGATTTGCCAATGTTTGGGCTTCCACCCCTTGCGCGGCATCGACAACGAGAAGAGCTCCTTCACAGGCAGCTAAACTACGACTCACTTCATAACTAAAATCGACGTGTCCCGGCGTATCAATAAGATGTAAATAATACGTTTGATTTTGGTAGGTGTACGTTAGTTGAACGGCATTTAACTTAATCGTGATACCCCGTTCCCGTTCGATATCCATGTTGTCTAAAAGTTGATTCTTCGCTTCTCTTTTAGAAACTGCTCCGGTCACTTCTAAAATACGATCTGCCAAGGTACTTTTCCCATGGTCGATATGGGCAATAATAGAAAAATTTCGAATAAAATCTTGTCGCATGGAATCCACCTCTAAACTAAACTTATTATACTAAAAATTAAACCAAAAGAAAAGGTAAAGTTTCCTTCCCTTTTTTTCTATTTTTTAATTTTACGATATACCAAACTACGTAAATCTTGATTCGAATCTAAAATAAATGAATTGGAACGGCGTGAAGCAATTTCCGGAGTCATATATAATTTTAAATAGGATTCTAAATCGACATAACGAATGCCCGAAAGAAGAACATATTTGGAAATAAGTCGTTGTCTATTTTCATCTAAATACCAAGTAACCGGTTTTACCTCAATCCAATAAGCTTTATTCATTTCTATTTTATCCAAGTTCCATAAATTTTCATGGCAACCGTTCTCGTCCCCCACAAAGCGAATAAAATGACGATCCTTATAAGTGTATTCACGAAAAGTGCGAAGTTTAAAATCAGGAGACTCATATTGCCAAAAGGTACCATCGAGCGAATAATGTCTTTCCGTAGTAGAAAGCATTCCGTTTTGATAAACTCTTTCTAACTCGGGACTAAGATCTGGAACATAAAATTGTGGGTACTCCCCAAAAAGAACTTTCCCATTATCTTGAGGGATATAAGAAATATCATTTAAATCTTCCACTTCAATAACCGGACGAATGCCTCCACAACGACGGGTTTCACGTTCAACAGAAATATGTTCATCCGAATTGACACAATTATTCGAATTGTTATTGCACCTCGTAATCCAATACCAAGCAACAAAGCGAGAGGTGGCTCCACCCCCTGAAAGAATATGTAAATCGGTCGCACGTGCTTCACTATCGATCATAATAGCATAGTTTCCCGAAAGAAATTGAAAATCATCTTTATTCATTAAAGTGAGTTTATATTTTTCCATAGATTCACCCCACAAAACGAGAAAGTATACCTATTATAACGCTGGTATCGATTAAAGTAAATTATTTTCTAGGAAGTTTACGGTAAATAAATTGTTGTAAATTAGGATGATGATCAATAACTGTCGACTGATATGCATCTGGGCTAATTTCTTGCGTCATATATTTACTAAGATAGTTATTCATTTCAGTATTATCAAAAGAATCATAAAAGATGTCGCTATGATAACGAATTCCCGATAAAAGAACATATTTTGATAGAAGTAGATGGTGGTCATAATCAGGAATCCAAAGAATCGGTTCTACCTTGATCCAATACGGATTATTTTCGACGACTCGTTCTCCATTATTAAGAATAGCGCCATCGCTATTAAAATCCCCGACCAAGCGGATATATTTTTTGTTATTATATTTATATTCAGGAAATCTTCGAAGTTGAAAAGGAGAATCGACATCATTCCAATGACAACTATCGAGCGAATAGAACTTTCCAGTAGGACTAAGTTGATTGCGTTGAAAGGCAGATTCGATTTCCTCATTATCGCTATAATCGTAAAATTGAGGATATTCACCGAAAGATATAATTTTCTTAGAAGAAGGAAGTAACGATGCAACATAAATAGAAGGTCGTATTCCCCCACAACGACGTCCTTTATTTTCTGAAGAAATCCCACCTGTCGTAGAAACCGAATTAACGGAACTATTATCTGCTTTGAGCCAGTACCAACCGTAATGATCAAAGGAACCGCCACATCCAGTTAGAAAAGCATAATCTGTAGCTCTTGCACAAACATCGAGCGGATAATAAACTCCTTCATGTAAATCTTGATACGTAGGTAAAGACAATTTGAAAGTATTCATTTACTCATCCCCTGACGTGGCTTTTTTGGACATCTTTTTTCGATAGACAAAGCTACGTAAATCCTTGTTATGGCCCAAAATTGAAGTATCAGAAGAATTATAAATATTACCTAACATATAATCTTGTAAAAAATGATAAATTTCACTCTCAGTAATAATTTTACTCGAACGATTACTATAACGAACACCAGAAACTAAAATATAACGTGAAATAAGTTGCTGGTTTGCTTCATCTAAATACCAATGAACAGGGGTTACTTCCAACCAATAAGGGGTCCCAACATATACAGTTTCCCCATCACTTAAATGATTATTTATGCCATTCTCATCCCCGATGACACGAATAAATTTCCGATTATGATAAATATATTCGGTGAATCGGCGTTCTTTAAAAGGTCCCTCTTCCTCTGTCCATTCTTGAGAATCACTCGAGTAATATTTACCACTTTCCGAAAGCAAACCATTTTGATACTCATTTTCTAATATAGGAGACAAAGTACGAGCAGAAAACTGCGGATATTCGCCGAAAATCACTTCTTCTACAAATCTATTTTCGATTATTTCGTAAGGAATCCGACTCAAGTTAGAAACTTTTAAACAAGGACGTATTCCGCCACTACGCCGAGAAAGACGGGTATTACAGAAACGCCCAGTAGAATCGACAGCACTGTAAGGAGTATTGACTCCATTAATCCAATACCACCAAGTTCCTGTCTCGGTACTTTCCCCACCTAAAAGAAGCGCAAAATCCGTAATTTCCGCTTTTCTATGATTTTTAATAATGGAATCCGTATTTTCATCGCCATGCACATCTTTATAGGAAAGTATAGAAAGTTCATAATTATTCATAGAAAAATTGCTCCTTAATCGATAAAATAAAGTACTTTTTATTATAATTTCTTTAGTTTTAAAAGTAAAGAAAAAAGCCTTTTCAAAGGATTTATTTCGTATCGGTTGGAAGAACTAATCCCCGTGTTTTTCGATTATAAAAATCGTAACGTTTAATAAGTGATGTTTTTTCTTCTTCGGTGGCATCTTTCATTAAGTTGTCATAGAAAAGACAAGGACTGAAAGGTTCACAACATCCCCCTCGAACAACACATTGAGGAACGTTACTCCAAGCGACATAAGGATCATAGGCTTGAAGTGCATCCACAAGTGAACTCCAATATTTGCGAGTAAGCGGGTCGGCATTCGTACAGAGTCGCCGTTCTGAAATACTCATTAACGCTTGTAAATTGGCATCCATTTCCATTGGAACATAATTCATTTGACTTCTTGTTTCACGATCGACATTCGTACGATCCGTACGTTCCGTTCCAATAAACTTTTCGCATCCTTCGTGATGCCGTGCAAAATGTGTCGAAATAGCGTAAGGTATTTGTGGCCATTTCCAACTCACTTCCCCTCTTCGGATAGGAGAATGGCGACAGATTAAAAGTTTCTTTTTCCATAATCCCGATGGTTCTTTAGTTCCAGCCTGTTTACTAATCGTTGTCATACAGGCAGATTTAATGCGCATCCAATCGACATCAAAATGCGTTATGATAACCGAAGTATTATATTCTTTTTCTTTCATTTAAATTCACTCCCTACTTTAATTTTAATACTTTTTCAACTTCATACCAATCTTTCACTCGAATAATTCCCTGTTCTTCTAGTGTTTGAATAGGCACCTTTTCGTTATGAAATGAAGTCATCAATATTTTTTGATCGGCATTTTCTAAATTTTTAACGAGATCGTCGATTCGAATATCGCCTCGAAAAATCATCTTATCCCCGCTCGTCAATAAAAGCCGACCACGTGGTAAAAAAGGCATTGTTCGAACAAAGAAATCATGCTTTTGGGCAGCTAAAATACCACACGATTCATACACTTGAGGAATACTGTAACTTGTTAGAATATACGGCCGATACAAAGAACTTCGGCATAACTTTTCCATGGCCGCTAAAGCACCCGGTAAATATTCGACATAACGATATATATTTTTATTTAAAAGATATTGATAAAACTCTTTTCGAAGCATCGGATCTTGAATGGCTTCCTCTTCGATAAAATAAGATGAAAAATCACTCATAACATAATGTGTTCCTAAAAATTCGTTCAATAAATAAAGCCATCCTCCGGAAACGAGACATTCGTCCTGATCGATGAAAACAATTTTCGGTAAAACCGATTCCTTCATTCCAAACACCACCCTACAATTATTATAGTATAACGGAAAATTAAAAAAAACAAGTGCTATTGTGAATTCATAGCACTTGCCATCGCTTCAAAAAAGGCGTTGAGTCCCTGTTCAAAATATTCTCCAATCTTATGCGATAAAGATAAAGTGGTAGACGAAATCGCATTGTCATAATGTTTTTCATGAAGTGATAAGTAATCTTCGATATCGATCTGTTTTCCTTCCGCTACATCTTTTTCAAAAAGCGCAATCTGTTCTTCCGTAAGGGTCATCTTCTTACGTTCCTCCGTTTCGTAATAGCCACTAGAAGCCGTAAAATAAAGACCTACAAAAACTAAAAACAAAAGTAAAAAACTAATTCCTGCAAACTGATTCCAATTCATACCGATTCCTCCTTAATAATGGCCCCTAATACATTACTAATCGCTTCCGTAGTACGGAAAACTTCATCGATAGTATTCGCTTGTCCACCCACTTCGATCAAAATCGTTCGCGGACTAAAATCTTGATTATAAACCCCATTCACTCCAGGACCTTCTTTTTTATAGATACCCCGACTGATTCCGGGATAAGTACTTTCTAATCGTTGGTTGATTTTTTCAGTAAAAGCGAGATTGGGAGCATAGTTTTCATTTTCCAAACCGATTAAAAATAGCACTTTTGCATAAGTAAGGCCTTGAATCGTCGCGGTCGAAATACTTTTTCCAACCGAATCTCGATGAAGATCGATAAAATAGACAAGTTGAGGATTCTTTTCTTTTGCATCTTCCATTAAGAGACGAGTCGCCTTGTAACTCGAAGCATAATTCCATTGATGGAGTCGTAATATTTCAGGAACACTCTGTTCTTCAACTATGGAATAAATACCTTGTTTAGCTAAATTTTCCTTTAAAATATAATTGATCATGGTCACGTTAGGAGTAATATTGTAAGGTTCAAGATTGGATGCACTATACTCTTCGTTCGGATGACTATTGTAAAGATAAACAATCGGAAGAGGATCATCTTGAGCAACTTCTTGTGATGGCAAAGGGGAATCAAAAACAAGTTCTTCTTGAGGAACATTTTCTGCAAAATAAACGGAACCTTGACTTAAAATAGAAGAAGGTTCTTGAACATTGACACGTGTTAAAAAATGCGTAAGTGAAGAAACCCACTTGAAAGAATAATTATTTTCCTTTGGATAAGGGATACTTTCTTCTAAAACTTGTTCTAAAAAAGATAGATGAAAAGATGTTTGGGTAAGCCATAAAACACCTTGATAGAGAAAGTAGATACAACTTATTAAAATAGTACAAAGAAAGAGTAATTTTATTTTTAATGAGATTGAACGATGGTGTGATTTTTTATAGATTTTTTTACGATGATACAATAGGATCCCTCCTTTTAATAAGATATGAATTATTTTAGCAAGAAAGACGTACTCTTTTTGTCGAACAAAAGAAAAAAACCTTATTTAAAAGGCTTAATTCGACAAAGATTTAGTATGTAATGACTGATTGATACTTTTTCCTAAAACTTCACTTAAATAATCGACGACAAAATCGACTTCCTTAGGAGTTACCATCATATTAAAACCGATGGGCGTTAACACTTCGAACATTAACGATTTAATAGCTTCTTCCGAAAGAGTTCCAACCATTCCCAGTAATTTTTCTTTTTCTTCCTTAGAAAGATGTTCTTGATGCTTCAAATAGTTTCTTGCCGTAACCGGCGTTAATTTATGACTTCCCTTCGAATAGTTTTCTTTATTATAACTCATCTGTCTTAAAAAATAATGAATCGTATCGGACACGATGGTGGCCAAATCGACGACCATCGGAATACCGATTGCAATCACCGGAATTCCAATCGTAGCTTGCGAGATTTCTTTCCGACTATTTCCCACCCCACTTCCAGGATGGATTCCAGTATCGGTCATTTGAATTGTTTTAGAAAGTCGTTCCATACTCGAAGAAGCTAACGCATCGATAGCCAAAATAAAATCCGGCCTCGTCTTTTCGACAATACCTAAAATAACATCGCTACTTTCGATTCCTGTACTTCCCATGACGCCAGGAACAAAACCAGATACATTACGAATTCCCGGTTCCACTTCTGCCCCTTCCATATCAAATAAATATTTGGTAATAAAACATTGATCGAGTGTTTTAGGGCCTAAAGCATCCGGCGTAGAATTACGATTTCCAAGTCCTACGACAAAGCATTTATCCGAAGGAGCAATATGCAAATAATCCAGTAATTCCCGTAACTCTTGGGTCACCACTTCAATTAAATTGGCCCGATTCACGTGATCGGTGACATCCTCAAATTTAATCGTGATATACTTTCCTTCTTTTTTGCCTAAAAGTGCACTGTTTTTTGAATCGATATTTACCTCGGAAACAGAAATAGCATCGTATGCTGTTTTCTTTTCGGTAACTAAAGAAGCCTGTTCTTGCGTAATGGTATCGATAACTAAATCCGTTCGAATAGAATAAAGACTGAGGTCAATTTCATGTTTCATTTACTATCACCTTTATTATTATGGCAAAAGAAACATTTTCTATTTGCTTTTTTCCTTATTTTTTGCTAGAATTAAGATGTTACAAAAAGTGAGGTGAAAAAATGCCAAATATTAAAAGTGCTAAAAAGCGCGTTATAACGAATGCCAAAAAAGGAGATAACAATACCGTTGTAAAGTCAAGTATGAAATCAGCGGTTAAAAAAGTAGAAAAAGCCGTAAAAGAAAACAACAAAGAGGCTGCTAGTAAAAATTTAACAACCGCAAATAAAAAAATTGATAAAGCACTTGCTAGTGGAATCATCAAAACAAATAAAGCAGCACGTGATAAATCAAGATTAACTAAAATGGTAAACGAAATGAAGTAATTTTTACTTCTTTTTTTGTGGCTTCTTTGCTATAATATTATTAGGGTGAAAATATGAACAATATAAATAAAAAAATTGCGACACTAGGATTCGTTCTATTAATTTTTGGAATCGTTTTTTTATACCGAGAAAATATAATTACTTTCGTTATGAAAACATTTGATCGTAGCGATCATACTGTATTATTAGAAAAGGAACAAAAAAACGAATACTATCTCGATTACCAATTCGAATTTATAAAAAATACCGATTCGTTTCAGCCTCAAAATAAACAAGATTTACTAAATATATATTATACGATTCTAAATTCTGGTTTAACGGACTTTACCTTCTATTGTGAGGATAAATATAAAGATTGTATTAATGATGTAATTGATATATCGAACGATAAAACATTAGTATCCCATATTAATAATTTTGTACACGCTTATAATGGATTTAAAAGTATTAAAACCGAATACGATAAATTAGGAAGAGTCGATATTCATATAACCCATACCTACTCTCAAGAAAAAATCGATGAGATTAACAAAAAAGTAGAAGAAATTGAAAAAGAAATTTATCAACCAGAGATGAGCGATGAAGAAAAAATTAAAGCAGTACACGATTATATAATCAATAATAGTAAATACGATAGTGAACGGGCGGACGATCAAATTGCAAAATATGATTCGGATACTGCCTATGGAAATTTAATTCAAGGATATGGTATTTGTGGTGGCTACACCGATAGTATGAAGATTTTCCTAGATCGTCTAAATATTCCAAATTATAAAATTGCTAGTGAAAATCATGTATGGAATCTCGTTTATATTAATGGAGATTGGTATCACCTAGACTTAACCTGGGATGATCCCGTATCACAAAACGGAAAAGATATTCTCGAATACAATTTCTTCTTAATTACTACAGAAGAATTAGAAAATTTAAAAACAAACCAACATACTTTTGATAAAAACGTTTACAAAGAAGCCATTTAAATATAAAACGAGGAATTCCTATGAAATCGAAAAATAGCATTATATGGATCATAATTGGAATACTAGGTGCACTAGCAATCTTTCAAATCATAGTCCCTGCCTTTTCAACCGATACCAATCAACTTCGGGTTAAAGTAACGGGAGATTCCATGGAACCCACTTTAAAAAATGGTGAAATAAAAACATATATCGTAAGTAATTCCATAAAACGATACGATATTGTTTGTTTTAATAAAGAAAATGAAGTACTTATTAAAAGAGTATATGGATTACCTGGTGAAACTGTTACGATAAAAAATGGAACCGTTCTAATCAATGGAAAAGAAATTAAAGATGACTTTCAAACGTTTTCATCGGAAGAAAATATAACCGTTACGTTAAAAGAAAATGAATATTATGTTTTAGGAGATAATCGAACTATTTCTTTGGATAGCAGGAACTTTGGGCCTATCTTAAAAGAAGAAAGATATGAAAGGAATTATCCAAGAAAATTAAAAGAAGTTTATTTAGCTTCTTTTTTTATTGATTAAATTACTCGCTTCTTCCACGGTTTTTGAAAAATCGTCATAATCGGTAGTAATCCATTGTACAGGAAGTTGATGCGTAAAGAAAGTATATTGTCGTTTAGCATAATGGCGAGAATTCTTCTTAATTAAATCGATTGCTTCCACTAGCTGAATTTCACCATCGAAATAACGATAAAGTTCTTTATATCCAATTCCGGTCATCAAAGCTTTACTACGAATGTTTTTTTGATAAAACTGGGAAACTTCTTCGATCAATCCTTGACGAACCATGGTATCGACCCGTTCATTAATTTTTTCGTAGAGAAGTTTTCGATCGGTCGTAAGTCCAATACAGATAAAATCGTAAAGCGCTTGTTCCTTTTTTCCATGATGATAACTTTTATTTTGAATTTGCGTATAAGCTCGTTCTAAGCGACGGCGATTATGAGGATGTATTTGAGCATCCGGTAAGTGTGTTTGAACAAAGGTATAGAGTTCTTCATCCGATAACGGACAAGAAACTTTCTTTTCTTCTTGAAATTCATAATCGTATAAAGCCGCTTTAATATAAAGTCCCGTTCCTCCTACAAAAATAGGAACATGTCCCCTACTACGAATTTCTTCGATACATTTACGAGCTTCTTTTTGATACTGATAAACTGTATAAAAGCAAGTAACATCACAACAATCGAGTAGATGATGAATAACGCCTTCTTTTTCTTCCGGACGAATCTTGGCGGTACCGATATCTAATCCTTTGTAAAATTGCATACTGTCGGCATTGATTATTTCACCATGAAATCGTTTGGCAAGAGCGATACTTAAAGCGGTTTTCCCTACTGCCGTAGGACCACAAATAACAATAATCGGAATCATAGAACCTCCTAACTCAAATAGCGAAAATATTTGGGAGACGGAATGACGATATCTTGCATATAATTGACATAGACAAATTGTTTGTCGGGACCATAATGAACCCGGTCCAAAATCGATTCTGGTAATCGATAATAAGTCATTAATTGATCGGCTAATTTTTCGTAACTTTGAACTTGACGAAGAAAATAAGGATCTCGGATAGAACCGTAAACACCACCCATGAAAAAGAAACTTGCTTCTTGCGTAGCCATTTCAAAAATTGAACGATTTAACAAAGGATAACTCCCTGCGGCCACAATCGTAGAATATTCCGGTAACAAAAAGTATGGTACTTTATTCGAAAGCCGGTTCTCAATCGAAATTTGACTGATATACCGCATTTTGTATTTCTTTTCGGGATTAATAAAATAATCACTCACTCCCGTATTGGTATCCATCGTAAATTCGACCAAATCCGTATCGAGCACGGGTCCATAAAAATCGAAATACGTATCAAAAAAAACTTTCGCTTGTTCTTTTCGTTCTTGAACAAATGCCTCGTACGGAAATTCCTTTCGCCGTAGTTTCATAGCACGTTGATACTCAGTCTGCATATTAAATTTAATTTCCATAAAATCCCCTCTACATAGCACGTTTAAATAAACGTTCCAACTCATATTTCGAATACGTAATAATAGTAGGTCTTCCATGTGGACAAGTAAATGGATTTTTACAAGCTCTTAAGCGCGATAATAATGTTCGCATCTCATCGAGTGTAATATAATCATTCGCTTTAATCGAAGCTTTACAAGCCACGGTTGCTGCAATATAATGAAAGAACTTTTCACTATTAAAATCTTCGGTTTCAATAATAATATCAATAATTTTATGAATGGCATCCTCTTGACGAGCTCGTTGTAACCAAATGGGCATCGTGCGAATGACAATACTGTTAAATCCGAATTCTTCAAACTCAAAACCGAGCCGTTCCAACACATCAAAATTTTCTTTTAAGATAAGATATTCATCACTCGGTAACTCGACAGTAATCGGAACCAATAAATCCATTTTTTCTTTTTTAGGTCGACTCATCTCTTTTAAATAATATTCGTAGTTAATTCGCTCGTTCGCTGCATGTTGATCAATCAAAAACATACCACCTTCATTTTCGGCCACAATATAAGTCGCGTGAACTAAACCAACGGGATACATTTCTTTAATACGAGGAGTTTCTTCTTCGTCTTCGAAAGGTAATTCTTCTTTTAATCGGTCCGTAATAGCATCTTCTTCTTTTACTTCAAGATCGAATGTCATTTTCTCAAAAGACGCATACTCTTGTTCTTTTTCGGAAGGATTAAAAGTATCGACCGCAGGAGTACTGTAATGATTACTGATCTTTGTTTCGTTTCCTTCCATGACCGTCGAAGTAGACGCATCGGGAATTAAAGTGAGATGTTCTAACTGATCAGTAATTAAAGACGTTAGTAAAGTTTTTAAAGAATCTATTTTAGAAAACTTAATATCCATTTTTGTAGGATGAACATTTACATCGATTAAAATCGGATCTGCTTCGATATTAAGAACGACAATCGGATATTTATCCGGTGGCATATACGTGTGATAACAATCGACAATCGTTCGTAAAAGTTCAGTATTTTTAATAAATCGCCCATTAACTAAGATAGTAACCGCATTACGATTACTTTTCATAAGTTCGGGATAAGAAATATATCCAGAAACAGTATAATCATCATTTTCACCTTTGATTTCGACCATCTTTTTAGTGACCGATAATCCATAGATATCATTAATTACTTTTAGTAAACGATTACTTCCATCCGTACTCAAAAGAAGCTTTCCGTTATTTTTTAAGACGAATTGGATAGCAGGATACGATAACGCCATCTTATGAACATAATCGGTAATATGGGCAAGTTCCGTATAAAGATTTTTTAAATATTTAAGGCGGACAGGCGTATTGTAAAATAAATCCGAAACAGTAATATCCGTTCCTTGACGTAAATCACACGCCGTTACTTTTTCGAGTTTACCGCCATTAATTTCGATATAAGTTCCCTCTTCTTGATTACTTGTTTTCATCGTAAGATGCGATACAGCGGCAATCGAAGGGAGTGCTTCTCCCCGAAACCCGAGCGAATGAATATGAAATAAGTCGTCAATATTTTTTAGTTTTGAAGTCGCGTGTCGAGAAAAAGATAATACCGCATCTTCTTTACTCATCCCTACTCCATTATCGATGACCCGAATTTCTTTAACACCCGCATCGACTAATTCAATTTTAATTTCGGTACTTTGAGCATCGATGGAATTTTCTACTAATTCTTTGACGACATTCATAGTTCGTTCGACTACTTCTCCAGCGGCAATCTTATTCGCAAGATCTTCCTCCATAATTTGAATGACACTCATACAGTTCCCTCTTTCTTTTTTAACGTATTAACGTTTTTTCTTTTTTATCTTCACGAATCAATTGAAGTAAGTGCTCTACATCTGAAAACTGATATTCTAATTGTAACATCTCATACGTGATTAAGTATGCTTTTAACTCTTCTATCGTAGAAGGGGCATCATTATCATAGAAAGTTCCATGGAAGATGGTAACCCCACTTTCGACCTCCGTCAACTCATGAAAAGAACCAAACCCCGCACTCGCATTTTTATCGTACACGATATAATAATGATCTTTTCCTTTTTTATCTATAAAAGTAGCAAGACGGTAATAGTTAATGAACTTATCAAAATAAACAGATCCGGTGACAAAAGGACAAAACTTATCCGAATTATTGGTTACTTTTCGGTTGATATTATATTCAAAGCCTTCTCCTCTTTCCATTCACCATAACCTCCTATAATTCCCGTAAATAATGATACAACGCCTCGGCAACGTCACGATTTACGACCGTTGCTAAATCCTCGATCGAAGCTTCCTTCATTTTCTTTAAAGAACCAAATTTTCGTAAAAGTTCTTTTCGTCTTACTTCGCCAACTCCCGGTACTACATCGAGTAAACTAGCAAGACTGCCTTTTTGTTTTAACGTACGGTGATAACTGATGGCATAACGATGGACTTCTTCCTGAATCTTGGAAAGAAAAACAAATAAATGACTTTTGGGATCACATGGCAAAACTTCTCCATACATATTAATTAAGATATTCGTTCGATGGTGTTCATCTTTCTTTAAACCGATAATCGGAATATCCAAATGAAGAGAATCAATAATTTCTTTACAAACTGCGACCTGCGTTTCCCCACCATCCATGATAATCAAATCTGGTTTTGTAAGGTTTTCCATCAACACGCGGTAATAACGACGGTAGATAACTTCCCGCATTGCCCCTAAATCATCTTTTACCTCCGTCGATATTTTAAACTTTCGATATTCATTTTTTAAAGGTAAAAAATCATCGAATACAACCATTCCCCCAACGTAAAAGGTTCCAAACAAATGAGAGTTATCAAAAGCTTCCATCCGAGATACTTTTTCTAATCCTAACAACTTCTTTAATTCTTCGATTGCTTCCAATCTTGCTTCATCATTTTGTTTTAATAAATCCTCTTTCTCTTCTAAGGCTACTTTCGCATTATCCGAAGCTAATAAAATTAATTTTTTAATATCCCCTCGGGTTGGACTAATCACTTTCACTTGCAAATAGTCTTGTAGCAAGGCACTATCCAACGTGTCTGGAACGACAATTTCTTTCGGAAGAATACTGTTTTTTTCATAGAATTTGATAATATATTCCATCATTTCTTCCTTGGAATCATCCAACGTCGCTATAATATCACTGTGTCTTCCAAAAAGCAATCCTTCCCGAATAAAAAAGCATTGGATCGATAAAAAGTTTTTGTCTTCATAATACGCAAATAAATCAAAATTATAATTTCGATTAAGGTCGATTTTTTGATGTCGTAAGGTAATCTCGATATCATCGAGCATCGTTTTAAGTTCGAGTGCTTTTTCATAATTCATCATAGCACTTGCTTTTTCCATATCTTCTTTAATTCGTTTTGTTAAAATACTACTATCGCCTTTTAAGAAAGTGGTAATTTCATCGACCATCTGTTGGACTTCTTGCGAATTGACTTCTTTTTTACAGTACCCCAAACATTCTCCTAAATGGTAGTATAGACAAACATCTTTTTTAAGACGATCACATTTTCGTAAAGGATACATTCTTCCTAACATCTCTACTGTTTTACGGGCACTAGTCACGTTCGGATAAGGTCCAAACAACCGGCTCTTATGCCGTTTTCGATTCACATTTCGAACGACACGTAACCGCGGATAATTTTCATTCGTAAGTTCGATATAAGGATAACTTTTATCATCTTTTAATAAAATATTATATTTAGGATTATATTTTTTAATTAATGTAATTTCTAAGATAAGGGATTCTAATTCGGAAGAAGTGACAATGTATTCAAACGTTGCAATATCTTGAACGAGCATAGCCGTTTTTCCAGTCACAGTACCGGTAAAGTAACTTTTTAAACGATTTTTTAAATTTTTTGCTTTACCGACATAAATAATTAAACCATCTTTATTTTTCATCTGATAACTACCCGGTAAATTCGGTACCAAGGCAAGTTTTTCTTTAATATGTCGCTTGGTCTCTTCATTCATAGTCATCCCTCCCATCCAAAACTATAAATATTATACCAAAAAAGGAAATAATTTGACAGGGTATTTTCGAAACGATTATAATTAATGCAAGAGGATGATAAGATGAAATCCATAGAAAAACAAGTAATACATGAAATCGAAGAAAAAAAGTCCCGTTTTATTGCCATCCTAGACCGCGTAAATCAAAAAGAAGAAGTAAAAGAAAAGATGGAAAAATGGAAACAACTTTATCCGAACGCAAGTCATTACTGTTACGCGTATATAATTGATCAAGAAATCTATTGTAGCGATGATAAAGAACCTGCCAAAACAGCGGGATTCCCTATTCTAAACGTCTTAAAACAACAGGGATTAGATCATGTATGTGGAGTCGTTATTCGGTATTTTGGAGGAATAAAATTAGGTACGGGCGGATTAGTGAGAGCCTATACAAAAGCCACGATGGAAGCATTAAATAGAGCTTTGATAATCGATTTACAAAAAGGTTATTTAATACAACTTTCTTTTCCTTATGAAGCCCAAGGGAAAATAGATTACCTACTAAAAGAAAATACCATTCGTAAAAAAAATTTTGAAAGTACAATCACCTACGATGTAGAAGTTACAAAAGAATTAGCCAAAGAACTCAAAGAAAAAGGATACCACATCCAAATCCTCGAAACAATCGATATAAAAAAAGAAAAGTAAGCAACAATTTTGCTTACTTTATCCATTCTTCCAACACTTCTTTTGGCATAAAACCGATTTGTTTTTTTTCTAAATTACCCTCTTTAAATAAAAGGATAGTAGGAATTGACATTACACCATAACTTTGAGCAAGTTCTTCTTGTTCGTCGACATTCACTTTAACAAAAGTGATTTTTTCATTTTCTTGTGCTAATGTTTCGATAATAGGTGCTAACATTTTACAAGGTCCACACCAATCCGCATAAAAATCGACGACGACCTTCCCTTCTTTAATAAGATCATCAAATTTTTCATTTTTGAAATGAATTAACATATTAATCCTCCCGATACTGATTTAAAACCGAATCGATTCCTGTAATTTCAAGTTTTCCATTTCTTACTAAATGATCGACAAAATCAACCTCGGCAATATTGTATTTTAATAAAATATTAATGGTTTCCAAATTGAAACTGTTTTTATCTGCGTTTTCTTCATAATGATGAGATAATTCGTAAATATCCGTAAAAGCCTGATTGAAGTCCGATACGATTGAAGATAAGAATGGCGTACTATTTAAAATCGGATCTTTAAGTTGAGAGCCTTGTACTATACCAATATTAAATGCCGGTTGATTCAAGAAAAACAAAGCAACAAAGACAACGACAAATCCTTCGATAAATCCAACTACTGCTCCCAATAATTGAGAAGGAATTCCTAAAATAATCGTACATTTTAAAATCTTTTCCAATACACCCGTCATCCGAATCAAAGCATTTAACAAAGCATATAAAATGACACAAACAATTAAAAATGCAAGTAATTGATACAAGACAATATTTAATGAAGTGAGTCCTGAAAAGGGTCCCCAAAATTCAAAAAATGGGAACATATCACATAAGAAACTAGCAACCGGGTTCTTTAAATAAAAAGCAAGTATCAATACAATGATCGTTCCGACCGTAGTTACTAAAGATTCAAATACACCTCTTTTAAAACCAATAACCCCAAACATTAAAATAAGTAAAATAATAATAGCATCAACAATATTCATTTACTTCCCTTCCTTCTATAATAATATTATAACCGATAGTTGTAAAATTTACCAACAAAACCATATTTCTTTATAAGAAATGTGTAAAAACTCTTTAAAAACGTTTCCATTTACCGCTATAATAGAAATAGATAAAACGGGAGGAATATATATATGAACGTAGTTATTAAAGTAAGCGACGAAACCAAAGCAAAAATGATTGATTACTATAAAGATAAAAAAAGAGATAAAGTCATTCCTTATGCTATTTTTCAAGCGGAAGAAGAAGATACCGTCATTACGATGTACGAGTCTGGAAAAGTAATGTTTCAAGGGACCAGTGCCGATGTCGATGCAAATATGTGGAAATCCGTAGATGGACAAAGTGCCGATGGAGAAACAGCCGAAGAAAAAGAAAAAAAAGAAAGAAAATACTATAATTGTTCTTCCGTTGGAAGTGATGAGGTAGGAACCGGAGATTATTTTGGTCCCATTGTCGTAACAAGTGCTTATGTAACGAAAGAAGACGTCCCCTATTTAACCGAATTAGGTATTCGTGATTCAAAAAAATTAACGGATGAAAAAATATTAAAACTAGCTCCCCAAATTGCCAAACGAATTAAATATCGAAGCATTATTCTATCGAATAAAGAGTATAACGAAAAATATAGTACAGATGTCAATATGAATAAGATTAAAGCGATTTTACATAATAAAATGTTATATCAATTAATTCAAGAAGAAAAACCGACATACGATTATATCATCGTCGATGAATTTGCAAAAGAACATAAATATTATGAATATATTCAAGATAGTACCCATATTCAAAGAGGAATAACTTTTATGACCAAAGCCGAAGATAAAAATCTAGCAGTCGCTTGTGCCAGTGTCATATCACGTTACATTTTTATTAAAGAATTTGATAAATTAAGTGATGAACTTCATATTCCGCTTCCAAAAGGAGCAGGAAGTAATGTCGACGCAATTGGACAAGAAATCGTCGAAAAATATGGCAAAGAAAAATTAAATGAAGTAGCAAAACTAAACTTTCTAAATACGGGACGTATTCTTAGAACATTAATTATATAAAAAAAAGAATCTCTTACTGAAGATTCTTTTTTAATTCTTTTAAAATTCGTAAAAATTCATTAGTCTTTCGAATTTCATCATCTAATTGATCGAGATCCGCCGTATTTTCTAATTCGATAGGCGGCTCCTTACGAGGAGTTGATTCCGTCCCTTTTTCAATTCCATAAACGGGAGAGATAATAGGACTGCTTTTAAATTTCGATGGTTTACGATTATTTTCTTTCGCCGTAGCTAATTCTTTTTCGGTTGCAAAATCAGGTAACTTCTCTTTGGTTGCCGAAACAGAAAGAGTTTCTTCTACCGGAGTACTTTCTTGTTCATATTTTGCTTTTAATTCTTCTAAATTAATCGGTTCATTTCCTTCATCCATATACTGAACCGTCTCATTTTTTTGATAGAGATCATTACTCTTTTTCATTAACTCATTAATACTGATAATCGCATTGGCTTCTTGTTCTTGTTCAAAATGCGTAAGTTTAATCTTATCGTCTTCTTCTTCCGCTTTTTCTAACGCTTTTGTAAGCTGTTGAATTTCAATTTGAGCTTGCGTTTTTTCTAAATCGGGATCTTCTTCCATCGTATCGAGCGTTTCATCTACTACTTCATTAGGAGTATTATCTTCTTTGATAGACGCTATTGGTGGATCCGGTTCTACCGGCTCGATAATCGGAATTTCAACATTAGTGGTCACAGGGGGTGCTACTTCTTCTTTGTCTTTTTTCAAAACGGGTTCCATAAAACTTTTGGAACATTTTTTCTTTTCTCTTCGATCAAGTATTACTAAAATAAGAATCAACACTAATACTAACGCGATGAGACCATAAACAATATAAATTTGGTTAATCACAGTACCGTTAAAGAAAGACATAGACTTCACCTCGACAATAAAAATTGGATAACACTCATTACATAAAGGGATGCGGTTTCGGTTCTTAAAACAAGTGAACCTAACGAACAAGAGACAAAACCGTGGTCAAGAAAATATTGCTCTTCTTCCTTTGTAAAGCCACCTTCCGCCCCTATTACAAATAATATTCTAGCACGCTTAGAAAGGTTTGATAATACCTTATTTAAATTTTTTGACAACTCATTTACAGTACAAAGAATTTTCAAATCGTAATCGAGTAAAGCGACCTCTTTTACCGATTTCGGTAGATTAACTTTGGGAATGCTTGTCCGCTTCGATTGTTCGCTTGCTTCTTTTACAATACGTTGCCATCGAACAACTTTTTGACAGGTCTTATCATTAGTTTTAACCACCGATCGCACAGTAGTCAAAGGAATAATCTCATCGATTCCTAATTCCGTCGTCTTTTGCAAGATAAAATCCATCTTTTGTTCTTTGACCAGTGCTTGTGCAAGCGTAATATAGGGCTTCATAGCATCCTTCGAAGGTACTTCTTCCGCAATTTGAGCTTGCACCGGTTCTAATGAAATAATATGTGCCCGGTAAAGATTATTTTCATAGACAATTTCGACACATTCCCCTATTTCCATGCGCATAACATTTTTAATATGATGATTATCTTCTGTCGAAAAAGAAAAAATATCATCTTTCTTCTTCGTAACAAAATAACGTTGCATAAACTTCACCTAAAGAAAGTATAACATAGATTTTTAAAACGAACGAGTCTTTCTAAAATTTTATGCCAATAAAAAAACAACTTATTAAAAAGTTATTTTTTTAACACTTGACGACACTTTTTAATCGCTTAATGACCTTTTTTTCAATACGTGAAATATAAGATTGACTGATACCTAATAGATCGGCCACATCTTTTTGAGTCATTTCTTCTTTACCATCTAGTCCGTAACGTAATTTAATAATTTCTTGATCGCGCGAATCGAGTTTATTAATTTCTTGCATCATTAAATCGCGTTCGGTTTCTTCTTCTAATCCCCGCGTTACAATATCGGCATCCGTTCCTAAAATATCTTCTAAATGAAGTTCATTTCCATCTGGATCAAAACTTAAAGATTCATCAAAACTAACTTCCGTTCGAACCTTTTTATTTTTTCTTAAATACATTAAAATTTCATTGTCGATACAACGGGAAGCATAAGTGGCCAGTTTAATATTCTTATCCATCTGATACGTTTTGATACCTTTAATCAAACCGATGGTACCAATACTCACCAAATCTTCTAAATCGACTCGGGTATTATCGTACTTCTTTGCAAGAAAAACGACGAGTCGAAGATTATGCTCGATTAGTTTATCACGGGCAAATAAATCGCCATCTTCCGCCATGGTAAGATAATATTCTTCTTCCTCTTTCGATAAAGGTTCAGGCAGAACATCCGTTGCTCCTACATAGAATAAAACATTAATTTTTTCCATCAACTTACTAACGAACAACCATAAAGTAATCATGAATGTCCCTCCTTTAATTCATCTTATGTCAAACATGATAAATATATTATAAAGAAACCGTTACTTTTATTTTGTCGAAAGAAAGACTACTTCATAAAATCCGGATGAATTATTACCTCAGCTCCATGTAAATGAAATTCTTTATTACTTTGCGCAATTAATACATTTTTAAAAACATTTTCTTCATCGATAACCATTTTTTTAATTTTACGACATCGAAGTACTCCTTTTCCTTGTACGGTTTCATAAGGAACTAAAATCGCTTTTTCGTAAGGAATATGTAAAAACGCACTTGAAACCAACAAGATAGGTCGATGATGATAAGGATCATACAACTGATTACCTGTATCTAAATAACCTTGTAATGTAAGAATTTTTTTTGAAGAAAAATAAAGGGTAACCGAATGATAAACCGAGCGATGGAATGGCAAATGATGGATTTCTTTTACATAGTAATAAAGTAAGATAGGTCCCAAAAGAAATAAAAGTAAAAAATTGATACTTATTCCCTGATAGAAAAAAATAAGACCTTCGTTTTTATAACTAAATTGGATATTTAAAAGATACATTCCCCCGCCTAGCAATATACTGACAAAGTAAAGATAAATAAAATTTTTAAAGAAAGTAGCTCGGTTATGAAATCCAAAAGTACTAAGAATCATGAAAACACTGATTCCGATTTTAAAAAGAAATAAAGTAAAAGAATTAAAAGATAAGAATAATGCTAGCAGGCTACTACTTCCCACCAACGCGCCTAAAAAAAGGCGACGAATTTTAGTGCGTCTTTTCAAAAGATAAGATACGGCTAATAACAAGAAGAAATCAAAAGCAAAGTTCAAAAAAAGAACGAGATCGATATATATTTTCACTAAACTCACCCGTTCTATTGTAATAAAAAAAAGATCAATAATTTGTCGAAAAAAAAGAACGATTAGTCTTCGTTCTTAACGGCTACAACTTCTTTACCTTTGTAGTAACCACATTTTGCACAAACTCTATGAGGACGAATTGCTTCACCACAATTTGGGCATTTTACCGTTCCGTTCGCGGTTAAAGCATTGTGTGCTCTTCTCATTCTCTTTCTAGTTTTTGATACACGATGGAATGGTACCGCAAATAATTGAATGTTTAATTTTAACATTTTATCACTCCTCTCCAAATTTACTCAAGAGATCATTAAAAGGATTTTGATTATTCTTTAGTTCATCCTCGCTTAATAATTTCCAGCCAGTCCCTTGAAATTCACTAAAATCATCCACTTCGGTAAACTTTAATGGAATCTCTAAAACAATATTTTGCCATAAAAGTGTTGGAAAATCAAGACTATTTTGATTACTTTCTTCGGTTTCTAAAGATTCTTCCGTAAGTTCGAATGAAAATGGATAAGACACCTCTTCAAGACTGATTGCATCTTGAATCCACATGGTTCCATTGGCAACCAAATCAATCACGTTCTGATCATTGCTATCTTTATAAATTGATCCCTTTACCTGAATAGGAGATAATTTTAAAACTTCCGTATCTCGATAATAATCTTCCGATAAAGTTACTTCTTCATCGAGGTCAATTCGTTCGACAACGTGACTATTTAAAGCAGTTAAATCAAGCATCTTATCACCACCGGCACTAACATTATACATAATATTCTAGGAAATTGCAAGAAAAAGAATTATTTCACTTTGTGTTTAGTTACCTCCGCTAAATCTTTATGAGAATAATGTCTTAATAAAGCTAAAGCATAGAGTGAAAAATAATGATAAGTTTTCCCTGCAACCGAAATTTCGATATAGGGTTCCAACTGCATCTTATCGGCTTCTTCGGTACTTAAAGTATGCCAAACCACCGGTTGACATAAACGATAAAAGTCATCCCGTTTAAGCACTAAATTATGAGCGATATCGATACAAAAATTACGTTGCTCCACCCAACTGTGAAAATAACATCCGCCCGTATTAGAGATAAGACCAGTAACGGCTTTAGAAGGATACGTTCGAATGAAATCTAAAGATAATTCATGACAACGATAATTGCCATCTTTAATACGTTCATTTAAAACCGCATTTTTAAGAGCAAAATTATCCTGTAAATAACGATCACTCGCTTGGTAATAGGAAATCGGTCCGAGCGTAGTACTAATTTGAATACGTTGCTCACGAAATTTAAATGCTTTGATATGAGGCGCATACAAAAAATGATTATTACGCATATAATTCGTCTTAGGGGTATCTGGTCGAATTTGTGTATGATCTTGCAAATAATTATAAATAATAGGTCCTCCAGAAAGACGCGAAATGACTTCTTGATAAAAATCATCATCGCCACATTGCATACAAACGTAATAAATACTTGCTAAATCATCGTAAGGAGCTTCTTCTAACTGTATTTGATGTAAATAAGATAAATCGTCCATCGATCCTCTTTGTTGGGTAATAAAGACCTGATTCATGAGACGATTAATCATTTGTGTTTGATGCTGTTTTGAATTAGCCAAAAGTGTCCTTAATTTGTTTTCATAATCCTCGAAATGATTCATAAAAACTCCCCTTTTATGAGAGCCTTATTTTATCATAAGAAGCAAGGAAAGTCAACGAAACACTTGCTTAATCATTATTTTGTGATATGATATCGCTAGGTGAAAAAAATGAAAAAAGTAGGTATTATTGCAGAATACAATCCTTTCCATAATGGACATCTTTATCATTTAGAACAAGTTAAAAAAAGGTTCCCTGATAGTTTGATTGTGCTTGTTTTATCCGGTCATTTTACCGAGCGAGGAATCCCCAGTATTTTAAATAAATGGGACAAGACGGAAATTGCGCTTCATTATGGAGTGGATTTAGTAGTAGAACTCCCCTTCCCGTTTGCTACGCAAAGTGCCGATATTTTTGCCAAAGGGGCAATTACAATTCTAAAAGAATTAAAAGTAGATTACTTAGTATTTGGAAGTGAATCCAACGATATTAAAAAACTAGTTAATTTAGCCGAGGTACAATTGACAAATGACTATCAAGAAGAAATTAAAAAAGAATTAAAAAAAGGAAATAATTATCCAACTGCCTTAGCAAATGCTTTAAAAAATAATGGAAATCGGACGATTCAAGAACCGAACGATATTCTAGGGCTCAGTTACATTCGTGAAATTAAAAGACAAAATGCCGCAATTACTCCCATCTGTATCAAACGGACTACAGAATATCACGATACCGAAATAACCCAAGCGGTAGCCAGCGCAACCAGTATTAGACAAGCTTTAAAAAAAGGCAACAAGATCAATGATGTTGTACCTACTTTGGTACTACCTTATTTAAAGAAAAAATTACCGACGATGGAAGATTATTTTCCTTTCTTAAAATATCAAATTCAAGTAAATCGAAATCATCTCGACCAATTTCAAACAGTTGAAGAAGGAATTGAAAAACGAATTGAAAAAATTATCGACCAAGTACATAGTTATGAAGAATTTGTAGCGCAAGTAAAATCCAAACGTTACACCTATGCTCGAATCGGTCGCATGGCTACTCATATCTTATGTGGGTTTACCAAAGAGGAAGCGAAGAGGTGGAAAGAAGTTCCCTATATTCGTATTCTAGGCTTTAGTACCCAAGGAAGAAAAGAATTAAATAAAAGAAAAAAAGAGATGACTTTACCTCTCATTACCAAATTTAAAAAAGCGGATGCACTTTTACAAAAAGAAAAACAAGTAACGTCTATTTACGCGACTTGTTTCGATAAAAAAGATCAAGAACAATTAACGCGAATGGAATATCAAACTCCTCCGTTAAAGTCTTGATCTTTTTTTATTTAATTTCTTCTATTTTCATGAAGTTAGTATGGGCTTCGGTAGGAAATCCTCCAATGAGAACAATCAAATCGGATGGATTTAAATGAAGTACATCTTTGGCTACAATCGTACCGACACGCACAATACTATCGGTATCGTCGAGTAATGGAACGAGTTGCGGATATATTCCCCATTTAAGCGATAGGCTTCGAGCTACTCGTTCATTCGTCACAGTAGCAACAATAATGGCATTAGGACGAAGAGACGCCATATCAAGGGCCGTCTTACCCGTTAAAGTAGATACGACGACAGCTTGAATTGGAAGCGATGTCGTAGCTTTAACAGCACATTCAGCAATCGTATTATGAATTTCTGTTCCCCGAAGTTTGTAATCACTTAAATTATATTTAGTAATCGGTTCCACCTTTTCGGCAATCGAAGTCATAACCTGAACGGTCTCGATAGGATAATTTCCAATCGTTGTTTCATCACTCGTCATAATCGCATCACATCCAGCTAAAATGGCATTGGCCACATCAGTCACTTCGGCATTCGTTGGACGAATACTATTTTTCATACTGTACATCATTTGGGTAGCCATGATGACGCCGACACCATTAGCATGACATAAATCAATCATTTTTTGTTGGTAAATAGGAAGATTTTCAATGCCTGTTTCAATTCCTAAATCACCTCTTGCAACCATAAGATAGTCGGAAACATCGATAATTTCTTGCAAATTATCAATGGCATATTGACTCTCGATCTTCGAAATAATTGTCATATCTCCTCGACCATACTTTTCGCATAGAGCGCGAGCCGATAAAACATCTTCTTTGGTATTAACAAAAGATAAGGCTAAAAAGTCCCCATCGTGCGTACAGGCATACCGAATATCTTCCTCATCCTTTTCCGACAAGAAAGGTAAATCTAGTTTAACGCCAGGAATACATACTCCACGATGACTCTTTATTTTACCGGAATTTAATATCTCACAGGTAACGCCATCTTCTTCTTTAGAAATAACTTTTAATTTATAAAAACCATCATCGAGTAAAATAGAATTTCCAACCGAAAGTTTAGATAATATTCCTCGATAGTTTAAAGAAAATGCTTCGTTCGTTCCAACTATTTCTGTTTCGACAATTCGAATCGTTTTTCCTGCAACCAATTCGATTTCGTCTTGAGCGAATGCTCCCGTTCTTAAATCTGGTCCTTTCGTATCGTATAAAATACCGACATTGGCATGTAATTCTTGATTGGCACGTTCAACAAGTTGAATAACATTCGCAGTCTCCTCTTCCGTCGCATGAGAAAAATTAATTCGTGCCACATTCATTCCAGCTTTCACTAATCCACTAAAAACTTCCCAACGATCCGATGCGGGACCAATACTACAAATAATTTTTGTTTTTTTCATAATACACCTCTTCTTACTTTTTTATTTTTGACAAACCGGACAGTAATAAGTTCCTCTTCCTCCGACCACAATCTTCTTAACAGGTCCGTGACAGAGAGGACATATTTTTTGTCCGTGAATACATAATTCATTTTGAAATAAGCCGTGAACCCCTTCTTCTGAAGAGAAAGAACGAATCGTAGTTCCTCCTAAAGACACGGCTCGATCTAATATTTCTTTGGTATGTATGACGAGTGATTCACATTGTTTTTTGGAAATGCGTCGAGCTTTCGTCGCAGGACGAATTTTACTTAAAAACAAGATTTCGTCGTCGTAAATATTACCGATTCCAGCGATAATCGACTGATCGAGTAAAACCGTTTTAATTGGTAATGAACGATCATGTATTTTTTCGTAAAGATATTGCCCTGTCAAATGAACGTCGTCATACTCGAGTCCTAAATCACAAAGTGGTTTTTCCAAAAAAGCATTTTCTTTTGGAAGAAGCCACATCTTTCCAAATTTACGAACGTCGTGGAAACGCCACTCGATTCCATTATCTAAAGTAAACACAACATGTTCGTGTTTATTGCGAACAGTTCCTTCTTTACGGAAAAAGAATTTTCCTTCCATCCGTAAATGAATGAGTAATAAATCTTGCGAAAGAAACACTAAAATCCATTTGCCACGCGTCGAAATAGACGTTATTTTTTGATGTAATAGTTGTTTTTGAAATTGTTCGACCGAAGGAGAAGCAATGATATTATCCCAATACACTTGAACTTGTTCGATTGTTCTTCCAACAATCTTCGGTTCCAAACATTTAGCAACCGTAATTACTTCGGGTTTTTCTGGCATAAAATTCTCCTCTACTTCGCTTCGTACCAGTTACTTCCAGTCTCAATATCAACTTTGAGAGGAACATCTAATTGATACGTATTTTCCATGATATCTTGTACAATTTGTTTTACTACATCCGCTTCTTCTTGTACGACATCAAAGACTAATTCGTCATGAACTTGTAAAAGCATTTTACTTTTTAAACCTTTTTCGTTAAACGCGTCGAAAATTTCAATCATCGCTTTCTTTAACAAGTCGGCAGCACTTCCTTGCACCGGTGTATTTAATGCCATACGTTCTCCTTGACTACGAATCATATAGTTCTTATTATGAAGTTCTTCGATCGTTCGCTTACGATTCATAATCGTTTTAACGTAACCCAACTTGTGGGCTTTCTCGATTACTTCATTCATATATTCACGAATTCCTGGATACGTATTCAAATAATCGTTAATAAAATTTTTCGCACTAGCAATATCGATACCTAAATCTTCACTTAAACCGAAACTGCTAATTCCATACAAGATTCCAAAATTGACAGCCTTAGCACTACGACGCATATCCTTTGTAACTTGGTCTTCACGGACATGAAAGATATCCATGGCAGTCTTCATATGAATGTCTTTTCCTTCTCGGAATGCTTCGATTAAATTAGTTGCATGGGCCATATGGGCAAACATCCGTAACTCGATTTGGGAATAGTCGCTCGATAATAAGAAACAACCCGGCGATGGAATAAAGGCCTTACGAATAAGACGACCATATTCGAGCCGTACTGGAATATTTTGTAAGTTAGGATTAATAGAAGAAAGTCTTCCTGTTCGAGTAAGCGTCTGCGTATAAATCGTATGAATACGTCCATCGGCATGAATTTCATTCATCAAACCGATGGCATAAGTCGTATAAAGCTTTGAAACCGTTCGGTATTCGAGCACCTTTTGTACAATCGGATAAGAAGGAGCTAACTTTTCTAATATTTCTTTATTGGTCAAATAACGTTGTCCTTGATTAATCTTTTTAGGATACGGTATTTTTAACTGGTCAAAAAGAACATCTCCCAATTGTTTAGGACTCATCAAATTAAATTCGGATCCCGCTAGCGTAAATATTTCTTTTTCGATAGCATCCATCTGTTGTTTTAATTCTTCACTCATCGTTTTCAAATAAGGTTGATCAACTAAAATACCGGTATACTCCATATCTGCCAAAACATAAGTTAAAGGCATCTCAATTTTTTCAAAAAGCGGATAGGCTTCTTCTTGTTTTAATTCTTCGACGAAAGAATCATGTGTCTCATAAATAAATTTAGCTTTTTGAACGGCTAATTGAGCAACCACTTCTAATTCCGGTTCTTTTAAGCGGCTATTGACATTACTTGTTCCAAACACTTCTTCATAAAAAGGAATCGAATAATGCATCTGATTAGCTAAATAAGAAACATCATCTTTGATATTTTTATTTAAAAGATAAGCAGCAATCATCGTATCGAAAACATTTCCATTAATCGTATAATTGGCATATAGAAAAGGAACTAATATCTTTTTCAAATCATACGTATATTTATCGACCGCAGTATCAAAAAAATGAGGACAACTAGCAAGTACTGAAAAAGGAATAAAAGCTTGAACTTTCGAATTATATATTCCAAATCCCAACTTCTTATCACGATGATAATTATTTCCTAATATTTCAAGATAAAAAGCAAAAGGTTCATCTAATTTTAATGCTTCTAACGCCTTTTTATCATTTATCATTTGAACGGAAAGAGAATCCTCTTCCGGCTTCTTTTCTTCTTCCTGAATCAAATCTTTTGGAATATCAATTTTTTTAATTAGAGAATAAAACTCCAAATCTTCTAATAAAGCAATGTACTTTAAAGGGTCAATACCACGATAAGCAATTTTTTCTAAATCCGTATCGATAGGTACTTCGCGATATATCGTTGCTAAATCTTTACTCATGTAACAAGAATCTTTTCCGAGAATTAATTTTTCTTGTACTTTTCCTTTTATCTCATCGATATGATCGTATAAATTATCGACATTGTCATACGTTTTTAAAAGTGAAATAGCGGTCTTTTCACCGATTCCTTTGACCCCGGGAATATTATCACTCGAGTCTCCCATTAAGGCTTTTAAATCAATCATTCGAATAGGATCCACGCCATAGGTTTCCCGAAACGAAGCTACATTCATTCGAACAAAACCGACCTGTTTTAAAAGTTTTACATCGATTTCATCCGATATTAATTGTAATAAATCTTTATCACTACTGATAATCGTTCCAATAAATTGATCATCCTCTTCAATTCGTTTAGCATACGTTCCAATAATATCATCGGCCTCGTACAAATCCGTCTCGACATAAGTCATTCCCATCGCTTCCGTCAACTGCTTGGCAACAGGGAATTGCAGCAATAACTCTTCGGGAGTAGCACCTCTTCCTCCTTTATAATCCGGATACTTTTCATGGCGAAAAGTTTTTCCTTTATCAAAAGCAATCATAACGTATTCCGGTTTTTCTTCATTCAAAATTTTGTTGAGCATATTGATAAATCCATAAAGTGCATTCGTTGGAAACCCTTTCGAATTTTTTAAATTGCTACCACTGTAGGCGGTGGCATAATAACTTCGAAATAAGATGTTATTTCCATCGATTAAAATTACCTTTTTCATTGAGTATCACCTATTGGTATTATATCATGTTTCCATGAGAGACAAAATAAAAAACTTCAATAACATCCGAAATAACGAGCACTTGCAATAATCGTTGGAGAAATCTTTCGTTCGACCATTTCATGAATGTTTAGCCATACAAAATTATTTTGATTATCTAAAGGAAAACCACCGGTTACATAAGCGACATATTGAATATGTGGAATCTTCTTTTTAAAGTAAGAATCCAAAATGCTTTCTTGGACAGGACCTAAAAAAGAAATATCATATCCGGTACATCGTTTAATTTTTTCTTTCAAATACGAAGGTGCCACTTGATTGGAAAGAATTTTCAGTTGAGGCAAAGTACATCGTTTTCGCTTAGAAGGATAAATAAAAAGAACTCTTCCAGTCGAAGGGTCCATCGTAAGAACAGATACATAATAACATTCTCTACGCATAAACGCCTCCACTATTGTACATTAAGTGCTACTTTTTCATTACAAGTAGCAACATCTTCCATACTTTCTAATTTTTCGATTCGGTTCATTGCAATCACAGAAATAAGCGCGACCACAAGATATCCTACTAAAACCATTTTAACTTGTCTTTTCAATTTCATTTTTCATTACCTCTCTTTCTTATACTTCCATTATATTATCGAACAACTGTTCGGTCAATAGTTTTTTGAACATTTGTTTGACAATTGACACATCTTATGGTAAAGTAGAAATAGAAGGAGGAGATAAAATGGAAAAACTAACTAAACGTCAAAGTGATATATTAAAAGCTGTAAAAGAATTTATTGCTAAAAAAGGCTTCCCACCTACCGTTCGAGAAATCGGTGCTATGCTTGATTTAAAGTCACCCGCTACCATCCATTTTCATCTTAAAAAAATCGAAGAAAAAGGATACATTAAAAAAGATGCATCCAAAAATAGAACCATCGAACTATTAGTGCCAAACGAATACGAAGAAACGAAAGAAGATGTGGTGCAAGTACCTTTACTTGGTAAAGTAACTGCAGGAAATCCGATTGAAGCAATCGAAGTTCCCGATGAGTTCTTTGCCCTACCAATCAATTTAATTCCGAATAAAAAAGAAGTTTTTACCCTTAAAGTAAGTGGTGAATCTATGATTAACGTCGGTATTTACGATGGTGATATCTTAATTGTTCAAAGACAGTCGACGGCAAATAACGGAGATACCGTAGTAGCGATGACTGATCAAAACGAAGTGACAGTAAAAACTTTTTATAAAGAAAAAGATCACTTTCGCCTTCAACCAGAAAATGATACGATGGCACCAATTATCTTAGCAAACGTAACGGTTTTAGGAAAAGTCGTAGGATTATATAGAAAATTATAAAAAAGAAAAAGAGTTCCCGTGGAACTCTATTTTTTTTGTAGTTGAGATACGACATAGGAAGCGATAAGTAACCCGGCACTCGATGGAACAAAAGCACACGAAGAAACGGTCGTCCCTTCACTTTTACGAGGAATTTCCGTGGAAGTTAAAACCGGTATTTTAGCTTTTATCCCTTGATCTTTTGCCCATTTTCTTAAAATACGTGCAATCGGATCGTAAGAAGTCTTGGTCAAATCGGTAATATACAATTTACTAGGATCTAACCTCTTCCCGGTTCCCATACTGGAAATAAAAGGAATCTTTCGCGTAAGACAAGCCTGTATTAAATTCTCTTTAGCAGGAATCGAATCACAAGCATCGACTAAAAAGTCGATTTTATTTTGAAAAAGTGTCGCTTCATAAGTATCCTGATAGAAAAAGTCATAAGTAATGACACGAATTTCGGGATTAATATCCAGTAACCGCTTTTTCCAAGCCTCGATTTTCTTTTGTCCGATAGTCGACTGTAAAGCAATAATTTGTCGGTTGATATTGGTCCTATCGACAACATCAAAATCTACTAACACAAAAGACGTGATACCACTTCGTGCCAAGGCTTCAAGAACGTAACCTCCAACCCCTCCCAAACCGACGATACAAACGGTTTTACGAGAAAGATTTAAAAGTGATTCCGTTCCTATTAATTTTTCAAATCGTTCAAATTCTTTTCGCATATCATCCCTACTTTAATATTTTTTGGAAAACGGCTTGATCTACTTCTTGTTCAACAGGAGGAATAGTATCGATTAGTTCTGGATAGATAATATCTCCATTTTGCTTGGCAAGAGATAAATAATTATTCCAATACCGGTTCCAAGTATACATTCGTTCTTTTTTAGTAAAAGTGGCAAGTCGAACCACCGGTAAACTTTTCACTAAAACAGGTTCTACAAAAGAAGGAAGCACATTTTTATCTTTTTGTTTCCAAGGACAAAATCCAGTTTGTTCGAAAGAATCAATGACTGTTTGAAAAGCGCCCTTTCGATTGACAAAATGAGCTAGATCAAAAAATTCATCCTGCATCGTTTCATCCGCCATCTGATAAAGCAAATGATAATAGAGCGTTCCTCGTGCCATCGCCCGAAATCCATAAGCCGTTGATAAAGTAGGAATAGGAATAATATAATCCCCTTCCCGACCTTTTATACAGTAAGTATCACGAGTACTTTGAGCTAAAGTAGATACGATATCCCAAGGTAACAAATCATTTCCATAAAAAGGTACTTCACAGACAGTTTCTTCATCTTTGGGTACAAAAGAAAGTTTCAAGTCGTCGATCGACCGACTCCCCGTTTGTTTTTCAAAACGGGCATCCTTTAAAACTAATTTGTATAAATCCATATGATTTTTATTTAATACCGGAAAATAATACATGTTATCTAACCGCCTTACTACCTATAGACATTATATAAATGAATTATAAAAAAAGCAAGAAAAAAACAAGCAGGCGCTTGTAACATATCAAATAAGTCCAAAGGGTCGACGCTATCAACGATAAAACCTGCACCCATGTACAGGTGGGTGTCCATACGCCGCCATTAGGATCCCTAATCGAAAAGGAAAAGGTCTTCAACACCGACGACTGATCCGAACTCCCGTATCGTTATTTTAGTCGGTTTTATATTGGATAACAATCGAAAACCCTCTAGACAATTCTATTATATCATAATTTGTAAAAAAATATACTAATTTTTCTTCATTTGTCACTTTGGAACAATAAAACCACTCCAAACATACATTATACTAGGTGAAGATAATGTATTTTGATAATCAAGATATTTCGCTTTATTATGAAAAATACGGAGAAGAAAAAGAGCATGCCATTCTTCTACTACCTGGATGGGGAGACACTAGAAAAACTTTTCATTATCTCCTTGAAGAATTACAAAAAGAACACACCATCTATATCTTTGACTACCCCGGATTTGGAAACACGAAGTTTCCCCATCACGATTTAACAATTTATGACTATGCGTTACTAATCAAAGCCTTTGTCGAAAAAGAAGAACTCAAAGAACCTATTTTAATAGGACACTCCTTTGGTGGAAGAATCGCCATCCTTTTAGCAGGATACTACCACTTACCAATTTCTAAAATCATCCTCTTAGATAGTGCCGGTATTCTTCCTACCCAAACTTTCTATCAAAAAATAAAAAATAAAATTTATCGAATCTTAAAAAAACTAGGAACTATTTTTCCTAAAAAACAACAGAAAAAATACCTTGAATGGTTACTTCAAAAGTTTGGTTCGAGTGATTATCGAAGTCTTCCCATCGATATGCGAAAAACTTTTCAAAATGTTGTCAAAGAGGATCTCTTTCCCTATTTAAAAGAAATAAATGCTCCAACATTACTGATTTGGGGTGAAAAAGATGCCACTACTCCTTTTGAAGATGGCAAAAAGATGAAAGCAGAAATTTCGGATTCAGGACTTGTTTTAATTGAAGGAACAGGACACTTTCCCTATTTAGAAAATCCCTACTATGTATATAAGATCATTAGAACCTTTTTAACTTAAGGTTCTTTTGCTTTAACGATGTTTATGGTACAATAGAGGCATTTCCAAAAGGAGGTTCTTATGCAAATCGAAATCATCCAACAAATACTTGATCTTTTATCTTTTAAAGACTATGAAGTAAAGAAAACAACAGGAGAAATCATCCTAAGACAGGACTCCCCGATTGTTATTACAACAGGAAAGAAAAAAAAGACCATGTGTATTAGTGGAAGGCTTCCTTACAAAGTCATTTCTAAACTGAGGATCTATGGTAAAGAAAAGTTCGTTTTTAGTGAATTAATTGATCAAGGACATTATACCTATTTTACTGATTCAATGGAAAATATTTTAATCGTGTTGTCTCATCTTAAAGATGCCTATGATGAAGAGAAAGGAAAAGAAGCTACGAGTGTTCAAAAGATAGAAGAAAACAAAGTCAAACTAAATGCCTGGCTACTAGAGCAGTTGAATCCTTCGCTTACCCTCGATGAGTGGCTAACTAGGCAGTCGATGAATGCGGTAAAAGAAAGTATCCAAAAAAGTAAAAGTACGACACTAGGAAGATATTTTCGAGAAGCCCTTACGAACTTTGATAAAGCGGTAAATCCTTATCTAGACTCCAGTATTACTTTAAAAAATTATATAACTATAGATGATAAAGTCCACTTTAGTGGAAATGGAGACGACAGTATATACTTTGAATGTATAGATGATGAAAATGGTATGAAAACATGGTTTCATCGCTCTAGTTTACGTTATTTTAGCCACTATTCAACAACTAAGAAAGATCATTCTATCATAGAAATCTCGCACGATGTAGTTGATAACCACGAGAAAGTAATCGTCTATCGAGAAGAAAATAATAAGCAAGAAGAATGGACTTACAATCTTACTTATGGCACCATCGCAAAAAATGGAATAAACACGGACTCATTTCTATCGCGACCAATGACTCCTTTCGAACGGGATCAATTATACGATCAACTAGTACAAACTAAAAAAATAATTGATGAAAAAATAATTTCCAAGATTAAAAAAGAAAATCCAGCGTTACAATACGTCTATCGTAATTCGAAATCGGCAAACAAAAGACCTATAGATAAATAGGTCTTTTAAAATGTGATTCGCGCTTGAATATAATCGACTACTTCATCGAGTGGTAAAGTGATTTGTTCCATAGAATCCCGGAAACGAAGCGTTACGGTATTATGATTTAAAGTTTCATCATCCACGGTGATTACAAAAGGAGTTCCAACGGCATCTTGTCTACGATAACGTTTTCCGATGTTTCCTGCTTCATCGTAACTCGTCATAAAATGTTTACTTAACATAGTATAAATCTCACTTGCTTTTTCGCTATGGAATTTCTTAACGAGTGGTAATACGGCTACTTTGTAAGGAGCAAGGAATGGATGAAAATGCATTACTTCGCGCGTCGTTCCATCTTTCAATGTTTCTTCCTCGTAACATTGATCTAAAATAGCTAAAACCAAACGATCACATCCGACCGTAGATTCAATAATATATGGAATATATTTTTCGTTGGTATCCGGATCCAAATATGCTTGCGATTCGGTCGAATATTCTTGGTGACGACTCAAATCGTAATCTGTACGATTATGGGTTCCGTTAATCTCACCCCAACCAAAATTAAATTCGTATTCGATATCACAAGCTTCTTTCGCATAATGAGCTAGTTTTTCATGATCGTGATAACGAAGTTTATTTTCAGGAAGTCCTAAATCCATAAAATATTTTTTAGCATATTCCTTGAAATAGGCATAAAGTTCACTATCCGTACCTTCTTTACAGAAAGTTTGGTATTCCATTTGTTCAAATTCGATTGTTCGAAAAGTAAAATTACCTGGTGTAATTTCGTTTCGAAAAGCTTTTCCAACCTGACCGATACTAAAAGGAAGTTTTGCGCGCATCGAACGTTGTACATTTAAAAAGTTAACGTACTCTCCTTGCGCATTTTCAGGACGCAAGTAAATTTTATTCTTACTATCTTCGGTTACCCCACGATAAGTTTCAAACATAAGATTAAATTGTCGAATAGGAGTAAAGTCACTCTTTCCGCACTTAGGGCATGGAACTTTATGTTCTTTAACATAGGCCATCATTTCATCTTGCGTCATTCCGTCCGCATGAGCGTTTTTATCAAAATCATCAATTAAGTTATCGACACGATGCCGCATCTTACAATTTTTACAATCGATTAAAGGGTCTGAGAAACTAGCAACATGGCCACTGGCTTCCCAAACACGAGGATGCATTAAAATAGCGGCATCCACTTCGTAAGCATTGGGTCTTTCTTGAATAAAACGTTTTCGCCAAGTATCTTTAATATTATTTTTTAAACGGCTTCCTAAAGGACCGTAATCCCACGTATTAGCAAGTCCTCCATATATTTCACTTCCCTGAAAAATAAAACCGTACTGTTTACAAAAATTGACTAACTTTTCCATTGTTAATTTTTCCATGACATCCTCCTAATATTGAATATCCCAAACAACTAAATGTTTTGCTTCCTTGCCACAAACAACACACTTATCATCAATCGGTTCGGCATCTTCTAAAATACAACGAGATTTGGTTCCCTTAATCTCTTTCATCTTAAGTTCACAAGCTTCATCGCCACACCACATTGCTTTAACAAAACCGGGATGCGTTTCCATAATCTTTTGAACTTCTTCGAAAGTATGGGCTTCATAGGTATAACGATCTCTATTTTCTTTAGCACGTAAATACATATCTTTTTGAATTGTATCTAACAAATCGAGAACGGTAGAGACCACATCACTATCTTTATCTACGTTTATTTTTTCTCTCGTATCACGACGGACAAGGGTCACTTTTCCTTCTTGTAAATCCCGGTCCCCTACTTCGATTCGAACTGGAATACCATTGACTTCCGCCTCGGCGAATTTAAATCCTGCCGATTTATCACTTCGATCCACGCGAACGGTTAAACCACTTGCTTTAAGTGCTTCAAAAAGAGGTTCGATATATTGGTTAACAGCATCGCTTTCTTTAATTGGAATAATAACTACTTGTTGAGGCGCAATCTTTGGCGGAAGTACTAATCCATTATCATCGCTATGAACCATAATAAGTCCACCAATCATTCGTGTAGATGCACCCCACGAAGTTTGATAAGCATATTGCCATTCGTTATTTCGATCTAAAAATTTGATGTCGTATGCGCGCGAAAACTTTTGTCCAAAATAATGACTCGTAGCCGATTGGAGAGAGACACCACTATGCATCATCGCTTCGACCGTTAAAGTGTATTCAGCGCCAGCAAATTTTTCTTTTTCTGTCTTTCTACCGGTAATGACAGGAATCGCTAAATACTCTTCAAAGAACCGACGATAGATAGCTAACATCTGTCTCGTTTCTTGTTCTGCTTCTTCACTCGTTTCATGAATCGTATGACCTTCCTGCCACAAGAATTCTCTTCCTCGCAAAAAAGGACGTGTTTCTTTTTCCCAACGAAGTACATTACACCACTGATTGTACTTTACAGGTAAATCACGATAACTTTTAACAAGAGTACTATAGTAATCGCTAAAAAGGGTTTCCGAAGTGGGACGAATACACATCCGTTCTTCGAGTTCTTTTTCTCCCCCTTTCGTTACCCAAGCCACTTCGGGAGCAAAACCATTAATTAAATCACTCTCTTTACGAAGTAAGTTTTCAGGAATTAATAAAGGCATACAAATATTTTGATGTCCTGTTTCCTTAAACATACGATCCAAACCTTTTTGAATATTTTCCCAAATTGCATATCCGTTCGGTTCCATTACAATACAACCTTTAACATTCGAATAAGCCGCTAAATGAGCCGCTTGTACGACATCGGTATACCACTTTCCAAAATCTTCATCTCTTGGGGTAATACTTTTGTTTTTCATAAACATTCCTCCTTGAAAATAAAAAAGACCCTTATTTTGTAGAGACGGTTTCTCCGCGGTTCCACTCTACTTATTCCATAAGAATCCCTCAAACTATATTGCTGTTAGGTTTCCAAGCCCGTCATCGCATCAATTACTTACATTTTATTACATTAAAATGAATTCGTCAAGCATAACTGTTCGATAAAATAAAACGAAATTAAATTTTAACAAAATTATCTTTTTCCAAATTTTTTATACATCAACTTATTTAAATCTTCATGCGTATCGACCAAGGATGAAACGGGAGTTGAAGAAAAAAGTAATTGCTTTTTAAAATGATGATTGAGATAGCCATATAAAAAACTATCTTCAAAATCGCCCGAATACCAGTCGTCATTGTGAAGTGGTATACCTGAAAGTAAAACTTTACTAGCAACAAGCACCTGATGCTTTGTATCGATCTTCCACTCGACCGGAAGAATTTCAATCCAAATAGGCTGATTGGGAAGAACTAAAATATCATAGGTAATAGCAAATGTTTCTCTAAGACTTGGAAGAAAAAGAAATTGTCGATCTTCCCAAGTAAAAGATTCATAAGTGCAAAGCCTTCCCGTCTTATAATTTCCGAGTGCTTCGTTCCGATAAAAAGTATATTGGTTTCCTGTCTTGGGTAATGTCCTAGCTTGATATGCTTCGTTCAATTCTGTCCAAAGAGCTACATCTGTTACATAATTTTGTGGATAGGTACCAAATTGAACCGTTGGAATCGATTCTGAAAAATTTCCCTCTAAAAACAAATCTTTATAGAGCGACTCCGAAGGTTTTAATGTTGGTAAAACGGAAATATTAGTAGCATACGGATAAGAAAAATACGAAGAATTATACATTTGATCATCAAAAGGTGTTTTAGTCCAAAACGGAGTCGAATAGCGACTCGGTGTAACCACCATTGCAAAATCAGTAAGTGGAATAGCTAACTTAGGATGTATTTTAAACATGGCATAAGCACTTAAATAGGAAGGCGGATTATTATCTGCTTTCGAAATAGAGGATGCTCTTCCAATATCGTAAGCACTAGGAATTGATATCTTAAAATCCATAAAATCACCTATCTTCGTTTTCCTTTTTTTGTCGATTAGAATAAGATTTACGATAAACAAATTGTCGTAAAGGTTCATTTTGCTGTAAGATGCTTTCGTGCGAAGGCAAAATATTAGGAGCTAAATGAGTATCGAGATACCATTTCATACGGGTCTTTTCAAAATCGATACCATCCGGTTGTAAAAGATCGTTAAACTGAATACCGGCAACAAGAATATTTTGCGAAATTAAACGATGATTTTTTAAATCGATATACCACGGAATGGGTTGTACTCGAAACCAATTTCCTTCATATTTTGAGTAATAACTCTTATAACGAATATATTTTTCTCCTAAACATTCAAATTCCAGATAAGTTTCAGGAGCAAAAGCAAATCCCGACGCATGTGGGACATTGGAATCAAACGTATATATTTTTGAAGTAGTGCTCAAACGTTCATTTTTATAATCCGTTTCTAAATTAAGTTGTTCCTCATCCGAAACCTTTTCACACGGATATTCGCCATAAAATACAAGCGGTGCATGATCATGGTAAAGCGAACTTTGAAAAATCGTACTTTCATCTAAAAGTTGTTGATAGAAACTTTCATCTTTCGGACATAAAACCGGACGAATCCCCTCGTAACGGCAAGTGGCAGGATCGCCATTACGAGAACAGAAAAGGCCTCCTGAGTCACGCCAAGAACGAGTCCAATAAAAGCCCTCATTATAAGCACCCGTCGCAAGTGCAAAGGAAGTTGGCCTACATTCCAAATAATAAATTGGTTCAACGGAATCAGTTGCTCCTACCCGTCCAATTTCTTGCGCCGTTAAAAGAGTTAAAGTAAATTTTTCCATAAGAATCACTCTCTTCAAAATGGATTTACCAAATAATTAATCCATGTTTATATGAAACTAATTGTAGTCAATTATTCTAATTAAAAAAAAGAACAAAGTCAATTACTTTATTCCTTTTCAAACTATAATTTAATATAAAAGAAGAAAGATAACAAGAATCCTAAAATTGGTACGATATAAAAGGCTACGAGTAGTATCAAATAGATTCCTAAATAAAGATAATAAGCAATATTCTGAAGAAGGTGAAATGATAAAATTCGTTCGTAAAGCCGTGTACCATAAAGAAGAAGCATACCGATAAGGGCAACGATACTAATAAGACATCCGATTTTAAAGTAAGGAGGAGTATAAGTGAAGACAATCTCATTATCCCCTTCTTCGACCTTGACTCCTAAAAAGTTATCGAACAAATCGAGGACTTCTTGATGCGTTCCATTAACGGTAACGTCATAACCGTCGTTATAAGCAATCGGTAAGAACAGTACACCCGCTTTATCACTCGGAACTTGAACATGAATTTCATTTCTAGTAAAGTCGATAGTAAGTGGAAGTTTTTCGTTAGCAACAAAAGATTCATATCGGTCTAAATCCAACATTCCTACTTCGATAACGCTAAAATAAGTCGATTTATTGAATTCGATTCGAATTTTTACTTTTTCATCCTCGAAGATACCTAAGTCAAGTAAACCGTTATCGATCTCTTCTGGGAACTTTTCCCGATAAAGTTTGCCATTGATATAAATATTGGTACTTTCTAAAATCTCACTATTTTTCGTGTTGTCGATCGAAAGTAACAATTCCAAATATAAATTTTGTCTTCCTTTAACATCAATTTCTTTTTCTAAATAAGCAATTCGTTCATTTTTACGAATAAGATACCGATTGAAAGTATCCGTCTCTTTTTCTTTAAAACAGAATAAATTCTTTCTAGTCCAAGGAGTATCACTGATTGTAAATATAGAATCCGCTTCCCCAGTGATACCTTGATAAATGGCATTTTGAATTTCAAAAGCATTGTCAAAGTCCATAATTGAAACATCATGATCGATCATAAGACCGTACGGAATCTCCAAATTATGACGATAGAATAAGAAATCACCATAGTTAGTTACATAAGAATAGTAAGGATTAATATACGGATCTTTACTAATCAAATATTGGTTAGCAAGAACCGCATCACTGAAAAGAGTTCCGCCAATCGAATAAGTTTTAACCCAATAGGAAGAATAACCCATCTTCTTTAACGTTTCCATATTACTTTTATCGGTTAACGAAGTAAAATGATCTAACGTATGATACCGAGTAACCATTCCATTATTCATAACTAACTTTGGATATAAATCCTTCACGCGCATATAATCGTCTTCTTGATAAGAAGTACTCATCTCTTGCATGTCGACATAGACTCCGGTTAATTCTTTTTGATGAGAATCGATACCAAAGTACAAGAAAGAACAACACAAAATATTAGTCAAAGCTAAAATCCAAATAAAAGTGAAAGTAAGTTTACTATAACAGAAATGATGTAGCCAAAGAATTAAGAAAATACCAAGGGCAAAAATAGCCATCATGATTAATAACGTTGCCGCTACCTGAACATCTTTTCCTAAAGAGATACCATAGATTTTATTTTGTAAAAAGCGATAGTTACATACCGTAATCGTAACGTTGGTAACTACGACAGCAATCGTAATCAAAATAGCATAAATAATATTCTTTTTCGGAAACGGTTTTTCTTTCGATAAATGGGTAAAATAGTAAAGCGTGGCAATTAATAATAAAAACAAAAGAACAAATCCCGTTCGAAGAGGGAAAAAAGCATAAGATCCGAGATGCCACATCTTATTTACGGGTTCGATAAAGACCGGAATAAGTAAAAGAACAAAACAAGTTAAAAAGAACAAAACCACATTTTTATGTTTCTTTTTCTTCCATCCAGTAACCATCAAAAGAAGTGCGCCGACAATCGAAAAAGAAGCAGTAATAAAGAAACAAAGTTTATCGTTTAATGCCCCAAACTTTGAATTTAATAAAGTATTAATATTAAATCCAACACGAGATGAAACCGAAATTTGTCCAACCGCTGGAAGTAAAACGAAACAAGATAAAAGCAAAGCGAGAACCGTCGATATTCCTAAACCGACAATTGCCTTCTTATGTGTTTCTTTCGGACGAAAATAATAAAGATAAATGAAAGATACAAAGAATAAGAAGAAAACTAAAAGTACGGCTAAATAAAATGAAAAGATAAAACAAAGTGCAAGAAGAAGCGTATAACCTACCGGACTTTCAAGATCAAGTACCTTTTTAAGTCCAATTAATAAAAGTGGGAATAAGTATACGATATCGATCCAAGCCGTAATTTGATAAAGTAATAGTTGATAGCCTGAAAAAGCATATAAGATAGCTAGTAAAACACTGATATAATGAGGGGTATTTTTAAAATAAGTTCGAATAAAGTAAAGACAAGTTAAACCCGATAGTAATACTTTAATTGCAATTAAAATAGAGATTGCTTGATAGATATCATTTCGTGGAAAAAGTAATATCAAAAAACTGATGGGACTTAATAGATAATAAGCTAAAATTCCTAAAAAATTGATACCTCCACTCGTACTGAAATTGACAAGTAAAGAAGCATCGCCATGAAAGACATCATAAAAATGATAATAAAAAGCGGTTACTTGGTCGTGCATATCGCCCCAAATAAGTGAATTATTACCAAAAGGATAAATTCCTTTGACACAAAATAAAAGTGTAAAAATACCTAATATAATACCACTCGTAATAAGATATGGCCGAACATTTCGTTGTTTCTTCATATACTTCACCTATCCTAGTTTTTTCAAATTGTTCAAAAATTGTTTGCTTTTTAAATAAAGACCCGTATATTGATCGTAATAAGCATCAATAAATTCTTCGATTTCTTTTTTTACAGAATCGCGCACGGACAAAGAAGAAATTTTTGCAATATCGACATAGTAAAAAAGACGCATTAATTGAACCATTTTATCACTGTATATTTTTTCTTGATGATAACAGTTCGCACAGAGATAGCCTCCAGCCTCTACATTGATAGTCACAATATTTTTCGTATTGCCACAAACATTGCAACCGTCGATATTTGGACGAACCCCTAATTCATCTAAAAATTTTAGTTCGACAATCGAAGTTATTAAACGAGGATCCATCCCCTCATCTATCTTTTTTAAACTTTCGATTAAAATCGTATACCCCGTAGAAGTTTCGGTTTGAGAAAGAACTTGATCCGCTAAATCAATTAAATAAGTCGCATAACTAATTTTCGTTATATCACTCAACAGATGTGAAAAAGGATGAAGTACATCAACACAACGTAAAGTAGAAAGTCCTTCTTTTTTATAATAAAGATGAAAAGTACCATAGGTAAATCGGGTACTGACACTCCGAAGTTTACTTTTAAGGGAACGGCATCCTTTCGAAAGAACACCGATTTTTCCATAAGATTCTGTAAGGACCGTTAGAATTTTCGAAGATTCACTGTAATTCGTTTCCCCGATAACAATTCCTTCTACTTCAATAAGAGCCATATAATCACTTCTTTTCCTGTATTTTCTTGGCAAGTAAATAATAACGGATATTTCCTGTTTTTTGAAAAAGTTCCCATAATAACTTAGTCATATTCGTTCACCTCTATTTTTATAATGAGGTAAACCATCTTTTTTTATTCGTCTTTAAGTCCTAGTTCCGTAAGGATATTTTCTTTATCACGCCAATCCTCCATCGTTTTAACATACGTTTTTAAAAAAACTTTTTTCCCTAAATATTCTTCTAAATCGACCCGGGCAGCACTGCCAATTTGTTTTAACATACTTCCCTGTTTTCCAATAATAATCTTTTTAAGATTATCACGGTCAACTACTAAAACGACACCAATTTCAATATAATCTTCTTTATCTTCATACGTTTCGACGTAACAAGTAACGGCATGAGGTACTTCCTTTTCGGTAAAACGTAATACCTTTTCCCGAACAATCTCACTAATATAAAAATAGTTGGATACATTCGTAATCGTATCCTCATCGTACAACTTTTCAGTTCCTGTTAAATACTTTTTAACGACCTCGATTAAAGCGGCAACATTGTCTCCTTTTAAAGCCGAAATCGGTACTATTTCTTCAAATGGATAAAGATCTTTGTAAGAATCGATCAAAGGTAAAAGTTTTTCCTTTGGAATACGATCCACTTTATTTAAAATTAAAATTACTTTCGCTTTTTCTTCTTTAAGACGATTTAAAATAAATTGATCACCTTTGCCAAAGCCACCTTCGACATCGATTAAAAATAATACGACGTCGACATCTTCGACACTTTGATATGCTTTTTTATTGAGCACATTACCTAATTTATGAACCGGTTTATGAATACCCGGCGTATCGATAAAAACGATTTGTGCTTCGGAATCGGTATAAATTCCTTGAATACTATTTCTGGTCGTTTGAGCCTTGTTGGAAGTAATCGCAATTTTTGCTTGCAATAAACTATTTAGTAAAGTACTCTTCCCTACATTGGGACGTCCGACGATGCTAACAAATCCACTTTTCATAACAAATCCTCACTGTCAAAAGGAACTGGACATAATTCTTCCACTGTATAACGTTTGGCGTCACCTAACCGATTACTAAAAATTATTTCGGCATCTCGAGCAAAAAACTCACTGATGACTTGACGGCATAGAAAGCAAGAAGAACTGATCTTATCGCTATCGACCATGACATAAAGTCGCTCGAAATCACCTTTTTGATAACCGGCCGTAACGGCTGCTGTAATCGCTACCCGTTCCGCACAAATCGTAGCACCATAACTAGCATTTTCGACATTGACTCCCTTAAAACAAGTGCCATCTTTCATAACGACAATACTTGCCACATGAAAATTAGAATAAGGGGCATAACTATGATCTAATAAATCTTTTAATTCATCTTTAATATTCATATTATCAACTCCTATAACAAAGCGATTACTTTTGGAATAAAAATAACACAACCTCCCACAAAAGCAGTAATAGAACAGATTAAGGTTGCCGTCGAGGCCGTATCTTTGGCAATTTTAGCAAGTGGATGAATCTGAGGCATTGCCAAATCGATCGTAGCTTCAATAGCCGTATTGATCATTTCACTGGCAGCGGTCATTCCGACCACAATAATCACAAATAGCCACTCACTTTCCGAAATCGAATAACAAAATCCAGCAATGGTAACAAGAATAGCAGCTAAAACGATAATGATCATGTTATGCTCTTCTTTAACCGCATAAACAAAGCCATCGATGGCATGAAAGAAACTCTTACGATAACGCTCGATAGGAGTTCCTGTATCTTTATTACGAATAATTTTCTTATTTTTTCTAAATCTATCGAACAATCCCATAGGCAGCTAAAACCTCCTCCTGCTTTTGAAACATGATTTTCTCTTCTTCTTTTTTCTCGTGATTATAACCTAGCAGATGATAAAGCCCATGCACGGCTAAAAAGCAAATTTCTCGTTGTAAAGAATGACCATAACTAGAAGCCTGTTCACGAGCACGATCAATCGAAATATAAATATCTCCTAAAATACGTACTTCCAAAGTTATTTCTAAATTATCCTCGAGGGCAAAACTAATAACATCGGTAACCCGGTCAATTTTTCGATACGTACGATTTATTTCTTGAATTCGTTCGTTATCAACAAATATGACATTACATTCAGATTTCTTAACTTGCTCTTTTTTTAAAGCGTAAACAAGTAATTTTTTAACTTCTTTTTCATAAGTGCGAAGATCTTCTTTCGTTTCATTAAAAACACACACTTTATTCATTATATCACCAACCTATAAAGATAAAAAATAAATACGATAACAATCACGAGAGAGACCATATTTAAAATCCATTCTTTGCGTGGAAGAAGATTTCGTATATGCATAGATAATCGATAAACAAAATAACCAAACATTCCTCCAACGATATTTAAAATAATATCATCGATATCAAAAATACGTCCAATCATCAATTGTGTAACCTCGATAGATAACGAAGCAAAGCTAATTAAAAAAAGTGGAATCCATGGACGATCGGAACGGATGTAATAGGAAGCAAAAAATCCATAAGGAACAAACATGAGGACATTTCCAATTACTTGTTTTAGAAAAAGTCTACTTCCAAAACGATATCGAAAGATTTCTTGAAAAGGAATAAAATTACTTCCTTCGCCATATTGCGAAACATCTTGTACTGTAACTACTTGGAATAAACACAAAATATAAATTAAAAAGAATAAAGCCAAAAGTTCTCGGTAGAAAACAAATGGTTTTTTATTCTTTACTAAATAAACAATTCGCAAAGAAGCAACCGTAAGTACACTGACGACAATCATCGGCCAAGTAAAAGACATCACCCCACGAATGGTATGATCTAAAGATGTAAGGGATGGCATCATAGTATCACCTCTACTCCTCGCTCGACTCTTGATTAGGAAGAACGATTGGTCTAAAATCGGTAATATCCTCTTCCACCTTCAAGAATACTTCTATTACTATTTTACTATCTTCTTGCGTAATTTTCAAATCTTTTTGCTGGAGGATACGACCATTGACATTTAACTGTTCGAGCACTTTTGAAGCCGCCATTTCATTTGCTTTTTGAGTAGCTTCTTCCGGCGTATAATTTTCGTCAATCACCTCCATTTCCTGTTCGACAACATAATCAAAAGAAAGTGGAAATAAAGGATTTTTTAATAGATTGGTGACGGTTGATTTTTTATTTCTATAATGGGCAAAATCAAACAATGAAAAAGTATGATTTAAAAAATTTACTTGTAACAATCGAGTCTTTTTACCCGTTGTTTTTTCTTCATGATAATGAAGTGGCATAGAAACGGTAACTTTATACCAGGTCTCAGCATATACGTTTCCTTTTGCCATCACATAAGCTTGCGCCTCTTCTTTATTATGAATTACGCCCGTAATTAAAAGATCTCCTTTTCGAACATATTGATCTTTTTTAGTGACGATTTCTCCTTGAGAAGCTTCAATACGTGTAATGATTCCATCTTTTCGAGCAACAATATCGCGAACGGTAGGTGTCTCGGTAGGATCATTTAACATTCGCTCTTCGACTCGAACAACATACTTGGTTCCTATTCGTTCGATTTCCATCCACTCGAGGATATCTTTATGCTTCGCCAATATTTCGGACCGAATCTTTTCTTTCTGTTCAAATGAAACACAAAAATGAAATCGCGTGATGCCATATTGAGCAAGTTCCTCGTATAACATATCGCGAATAACTTTTTTTGTATGAATTACTTCGACACTAAAAATGATATGTGTCAAAAGAAAAAAGACTAAACATCCAAGCAAAAAGGAGCCCCCAAAAATACGCTTATTCCAAATTTGTTGCCAAAGCGCTTTAGGTCCATAAATCCGTTTTAAAGTGATCTGATAGATCGTTTTCATTTCCATTAAACGTTGGTAGTTTGCTTCGTTAAGTAATAATTCTAAACTGGAGGATTTTTCTTTTATCCGATAAAATTGAAAATTCATTTTAATTAAGTTTAACAAAAAACGATGCGGATCTTTTCCCTCAATTTTAACTAGATAACGATTCTCAAGCATAAGATTCCTCGATTTCAATCGTATGAATTTGACCGGAGATAAGTATCTCTTGATCGAGTAATTTTTGAATCGTTAAATCTTCCCCTTTAACGATAAAAAGTCCCATATCACATCGCAATGAAATACGACTCGCCTCGAGCACCACAAGTTCAAGGTAATTGATGACATCTAATTGCCCGTTTTGATAATGAAATTGAAAGGTGGAATCAAGACAATAATTTTTAACTTGTTTTAACATAAACTCACCTATCAAAGTATATGTATCGAAAAGAAAAGTTAGTAAAAGAAAAGTACCGAAATCCGGTACTTAAATAATTAATTTAAACGTTCTTTAATCAAAGCAGAAACCTTACCCATATCGGCTTTTCCTTTTACTAAAGGCGTTACCTCACGCATTACTTTACCCATATCCGAAGGACCGGTAGGTTGTACTTTAGCAAATACTTGATCAATAATACTATTTAATTCCTCATCACTCAATGGTTGAGGCAAATAAGGCTCTAATAAAGCAATTTCTTTTTGTGTTTGAGCAACTAAATCCATCCGGTTTCCTTTTTCAAATTCTTTAATCGACTCATTGCGCGTTTTAATTTGTTTCATGATAACATCGATTACAAGCGCATCGTCAATCTCTTTCTTATTATTGATTTTTTCTAATTGAAGCGCTCCTTTTACCATACGTAAAGTAGCAAGGGTATCTTTATCACGATTCCGCATTGCTTCTTTTAAATCGTTTTCAAGACGTTCTACTAAATTCATATCATTCATCTCCTTCTTTAATTATATCAAAAACGAGCGAAAAAAAAAGACTAATTTCTTAGTCATTATAATCATGTGATCCATGTCCTCCGTGTGAAACATGTCCAGTTTTTGATGCTTTATTACGCTTACGAGTATTTTTAATACCTTCTTTTTTCGCTAATCTTCTACGAACTCCAGGTTTATCGTAAGCTTCTCTTTTTTTGCATTCAGAAGGGACTCCGTCTCTAGCTTGTTTTTGTTTGAACTTTCTTAAAGCCATGTCCAAATTACCATTTTTAACGGTTACTGTATTCATTATTTCCCCTCCCTTCCGCATTACTAAAATCGATTATAGCAAAAACTCCTTGATATTTCAACAATTTTTTACTTTTTTTGCAAAAAAATTAACGTTTTTTGACCTTTTGAGTCGATACGTTTGCTGACGATGTTTGAACGGAAGAAACTTCTTTTAAAAATTGTTCTTTAATTTGTTGGTAACCGTTCGGAAACAAAGCATAACCCGATACACGCCAGGCGTCGGTTACAGGGAAAAACATTTTTTCAATCATCTCGAGTGGATGACGATAAATAGCTTCTTTGACACGGTCGATCGTTTCTACCGAAACTTGTTGATAAACTGTTTTTTCTGTTTCGGGTAAAATACCTCCCAATTCCTCGGCTACAACGATAGTTCCTAAACGTTTAATCATTTGAGCCGTTGGATCATCTCTTTCAACACCTTCAAAAGTGTAATAATCAAAAACATCGTAAATAGTTGTTACATCAAAATCTTTTTTTTCTGTCATTTTCTTTCCTCATTTCTAATACTTTCTATTATAGTAAAGAAACAAAAGAAATACCACTAATTTGACAAAAAATTTACAACAGGTGTGCCAATTTATAAAAAACGATAAAAACATACCGTAAAAAAGATCCGATATAAGTCCCAACATGAAATAATATAGGAACACCATAAAGGATAAAAATTAGAATAAAGAGAATTTGTCCACCAAGAAAAAAAGTCTTTTTATGGGTTACGAAAAAGGTTCTCATAAAGTGCACATAGAATCGTCATATAAACGACGTAGCCCACTTCCGATACTTCGTCCTACTTCGAGTACAATCTTAATAATACTACCTACGGCATTAATAAGTGACCCCGAAAGAGATACACCACCTTCTATTTGCAATAATTCATCCGTCGTTAATAATTTCATAATACCTCCTTTAATCATTACATTTTAATGGTCGGGTGAAACCATCGATAATACCCGCGGCTAAAACAACCAAAGCAACAATCCCACAACTCACCCATAAAGAAATACTCCCTCCTTCCATCTGAACGAGTTCTTGGGAAGATAACACTCTCATGCCATCACCTCCTTTCCATAACTGATGAGATAATCCCAAAAGTTTTTCTTTTCACCTAACAAAGTAACTTCGTAATAATGATAAGGCAAAAAAGAACTGGATTCGAGATGCAAATAGGCTTCGGTATATAAGTTTCCATCGATCACTTTATTTCCAATCACTTCGATTGTTAAAACCGGAATCGTTTGATTGGCAATCGTTACTGAAGAACTTTTAAAAATGGTAGATTCATAAGCACTCGGAAAAAGAATATACATTTTTTCTTCCTTGGTAAATGCACCTTGTACAGTAAGTGCCGAATGATAATAAAAGAATTGAATCAACCAACCAAAGAAAATAATTAAAAAAACAAATACTATTCCTATAAAGATAGGAACTAACGGAAAAGTAAGAGCATCTTTATAGTACACTTTTTCATACTGCACGACGAATCCCCTCCTTTTGGAAACAAATTTTTCGGTCATATAAATCTTGATTGGATAGCCGATGAGAAATAATAAGAAAAGTCTTATTCGGATAAGTATGAAAAAGATCTTTTAAAATTTTTCTTTCAGTAGGAACATCAATTTCACTAAAACTTTCATCAAAAATATATAATTGTGCCTCTTTTAATAAAGCTCGAGCTAATAAAATACGTTGCCTTTCTCCACCACTTAAATTAAATCCATCTTCTTCCAGTAAGTAATGATATCCTAGACTACTTTTATCTTTAATAAAATCAAGTCGGACGAGCCTAGCCACTTTTAAAAAAGCATCGTACGAAACATCCCGATACAGTACTACATTTTGATAAACACTATCTGTAAAAAGAAATTCTTCTTGAGAAAGATAAGAAATTTGTTGCCGTAATTGTAAGAGATTAAAATCAGATAGATCCGTATTGTCGATATAAATGGTATGAGGAGCAACTTCAAAATAACGTAATAGCAGTTTAGCCAACGTACTTTTGCCACTACCACTTTCTCCATAGATTAAAAGGCGCATACCTGGTTTTATTTCGAGTGAAAAATTTCGAATAACAAAGTCATGAGGAATATAGGAATACGATAAGTTTCGAATCGATATACCTTGCTCCCATTTCTTTAGGGAGGCACCTACTTCAAATAGGAATTCTTGAGAAGGACACTGCAATAATTCATCGAGTCGATCGATAACAATCCCCATCGATTGATAATTTTCAAAAAAGAAAAGTAAATTTGAAAAATGATCAATAAAATAATGAATAAACGTATAACAAACAAAAAAACGACCAAAAGATAAAGTTCCTTGAACGACTTGTAAACCACCCCAATAGAGATAGATGAGTAATAATATTTTTTGAACGAATTCACGAAATACGAATAAACGAGATAAATCCTTCTGTAAAATATTTTGTTCTCCTAGTATCTTTCGATACGCATAGATTAAAGAGTGACTATGAGAAGTAGTAAGATCAAGATGTTGTAAGGAACTAATTCCTCGAAGAGACTCGGTTAACATAGAAAAATGCATTCCACGTTCTTTAGTCCAAATAGCTATTTTTTCTTTGATTGGTCGAAATAAATAATAGGATACAAAAGCGAATAATACAAAACCGATGATAAGTACCCAAAAAAACGAATTTAAAAACCAACTTAAAAAGAAAAACAAAAATAAAAAGGCCAAGGCGTCAAAACAAAAAGATAAAAAGAATTGGGTGATTCCTTCTTGTAATTGCTGTCGATCGGAAAGACGCGCTAAAACTTCTCCTGTTGGGCGATTTTTAAAATAAAGATACGGAAGTGAAAAAAGATGTTCGATGAGTTGTTTAAAAAGTACGAAATCGATATGATTAGAAAGGTAAAAAACAAAAACTCTTCGAAGATATTGAAACACTTCAAGAAAAAAAGTAAATCCTAAAAAAGTAACAAAAGCGAGTAATAAATTTTGCTTGATGGAACCAATCATTCCTTCTTCAAGAAATAGTTGAAATGCAAAAGAAGTCAATAACTCTAAAAAAAGATAAATAAAGGAAAATATGAAAATCAAAATCAAGAGTTTATAATGGTTTTTTAAAGTGAGGTTAATAATCTTTTTAGTAGATGGACTCTTTTGTTGTTGTAATAAGGGTTTCGTTAAAGTAAAAAGCAAATATTTTCCAGTAGATAATCGGTCGAATTCAGCAAAAGAAATCGTTCGAATACCAACGGCTGGATCTGCTACCACAAGATATTCTTTTTCCTTTTGAATAGCATGAATGACGACAAAATGTTGATAACTTTCATTAACGGTAATATGCGCAATACAAGGTAAATTTTGATTCGAAAAAGTACGAAAATCTGCTTCTACTCCTTGTGCCATAAAACCTAATGTTTTTCCTGCTTCGAGTAAGTAATAGGCATTCACTCCATTCTTCCCTGTCCTAGTAAGTGTGCGTAAATACTCTTTCGAAACGGAGCCACCATACGTTTTTACAATAGTAAGTAAAGAAGCAATTCCACAATCTTTCGTTCCATCTTGTCGAACACATTCGTAATGTTTCATTTTTTCACCTCCAAAGATATCATTCCGAAAAAATAAAACGAATACTAATTTTTTTTACAAAAAAAAACGTATTTTAAAAATACGTTTTCATCTATTCAGTTGGAAGTTTAATATACGTAGGACCTTTTTCTTCTGCGAGACATGACTCGATTTCGTCCTTGGTTAATCCGGAAGCTTCTATAAAATACATTGCTTTTTCAAAATTATTATGAAGTCCAGCACGTTCGATTTTTTCATTTTCTGTTAAAGGTTCAAGATAAGGAGATATCTCCTCTACATCATCAAACATTTTAGTAACTTCGTGCATTACGTAAAGTGATATTCCGACATTAACTACCGGCACGTAAGTAAGAAAAGTACATAAGGTGTCTTTAAAAGTCTTTTCTTTTTCTTTCGATGCATTATGCTCTTTTGAATAAGCTAAATAAGCATCCTTATTTAATTTATATCCTTTATCTACCATATGTGCGGTAACATCAATACATCCTTTTGCAACAATAGCCGCAGTTCCTGCCAAAGAAGTAACTCCTAAAGCAGCTGCTCCTGCTACAGACATTATCTTTTTCATTCCAAAACCTCCTAATAATGATAATTATTATCATAACATAGCAATATTCAAAAGTAAACAAAAAGCACTTGTTTTAACAAGTACTTTTATCTCTTATTCCACGGTAACCGATTTCGCAAGATTGCGTGGTTTATCAATATCACATTTTTTTAACTTGGCAACATGATAAGCTAATAATTGCATAGGAATAATCGCAACTAACGGATTAATCACTGCATCATAATCTTCGAGAAGTATTTTTTCATCACAAAATTCATCGGTAGCATCGTTCGTAATAGCAACCACTTGAGCACCCCTTGAAGCAACTTCTTTCAAGTTACTAATCGTCTTTTCTTTAATGGTATGATCGAGTACAACCGCAATAATTCCAGTTTCTTCGTCCACTAGTGAAATCGTTCCATGTTTTAATTCTCCAGCAGGATAAGCTTCACTATGGATATAAGAAATTTCTTTTAATTTTAAACTTCCTTCCATTGCGAGTGAAAAGTCAACGCCTCTTCCTAAATAGAAAATATGTTCCCGACCTATAAAACGTTTCGCAAGTGTTTCATAATCAAAATGATGAATATATTTCGAAATAAGCGAAGGTAGTTGTTTCAATGAAGCAAGAATCGATGCTTGTTCTTTTAAGGTTGCCACGGCAAGAAGTAATAACGATACTACTTGAGCAAAATAAGCTTTGGTAGTCGCTACCGCAACTTCAATACCGGCATCCGTATAAAATACATGATCTGCTTCACGGGCAATCGAAGAAGAAACCACATTGACAATCGCTAACGTGTCGATTCCATGCTCTTTGGCTAATTTCAAAGCAGCTAACGTGTCCGCCGTTTCTCCAGATTGTGAAATTACAATAACTAAATTATTCTTATCAAAGAAATTCTTCTGATAACGATATTCGGAAGAATAAGTGACACGCGTTGGAATCGATGCTAAATTTTCCAAATAATACTTGCCAATTAAACCTGCATGATAGGCACTTCCACAGGCAACAATTTCAATGGTTTGATATTTTTTGATATCGAAAACATTTTGAAGATGATCTTCTACAACATATTTTGCAAGTAAGTTTTTAATTACTTCCGGTTGTTCATTGATTTCCTTTAACATAAAGTGGTCGTATCCTTTTTTAGAAGAAACTTCCAAGTCACCCGTATATTCCTGTTCTACTTTCGTAATTTTATTTAACTTTTGATCATAGAAAGAAATCCCTTCTTTGGTTATTTTAACAATTTCATAATTATCTAAAAGATAATAATGATTCGTAACAGGAAGTAAAGCTGGAATATCACTCGCTAAAATAAATTCCTGATTCCCCCTTCCAACAATCAAAGGACTATCTTTTCGAACGGCATACAAAGTATCGAGTTCATCTTCACAAAGAATATTTAACGCATAAGAACCGATTACCTTTTCAGATAAAAGTGCAATTGCTTTAAGTAAATCTTTGGTTTCTTCATAAAGAGTATCGAGTAAACAAGCAACGACTTCCGTATCGGTTTCACTGACAAAAGTTTTTCCTTTTTCAATGAGTTTTTTCTTTAATTGGGCATAATTTTCAATAATTCCATTATGAACTAAAGTGATTTTTCCTGAAGTATGAGGATGAGCATTAATATCGTTTGCCTTCCCATGCGTAGCCCACCTTGTATGGGCGATTCCTAAATAGGTATCCGTATCATAATCCAACAGGGTATCTAAATTTTCTATTTTTCCTTCTTTTTTTAGTACGTGAATCATCTGATCTTGAACGTACGCAATTCCAGAAGAATCGTAACCACGATATTCCAAACTCTTTAACCCCTGCATAATTACAGGAATTGCTTTTCTATTTCCTAGGTATCCTACAATACCACACATATTATAACCTCCTACTACTAAACTATTCCTTTGTTACAATTTTAATTTTGTCTTTTTTGAATAGTCTAACGAACGTAGTATCCGTAACAGCATCCGCTGAATCTTTCGACCACTGTTAACCTCGTCAACCATCCTGGTCCTAGCGCTAGTTATAAATACTCCTTTCTATTTTTATAACTTTAATTTTATTATATTCGAAATAATAAAAAAAGTAAAAATGAATTGACAAATAATCGTCAAGAAAAGAAAAAAACGACTTAAAAAAGTCGTATTTAATCAAACTCGAACAATCGAGTAAAAAACGAAATGGTGTCCCAGGAGAGATTCGAACCCCCGACCGACGCCTTAGAAGGGCGTTGCTCTATCCAGCTGAGCTACTGGGACATAAAACAAAATAAATTCATTTTGCACTCTCATTATACAACAACTAAAGGATATAATTCAATCTTTTTTTCGAAAAAGATACGACAAAAAGGGAAGTATTTTAAACTTCCCTCGAAGATAGCTCCATTTTATGCTTAATTTAGGGATTAATTTTTATGGTAGTTCCGTGCGTAACTGTTTAAAGACCGATTCCTCTCCTACTTGAAATAGTACTTCATTGACATCATAGTTATCAAAAACAGAATACGAAATGGTATAAAGTACCTCTTCTAACACTTTTTGATTGCCATCAAAAAGATGATCATTAAACTCCAAAATCATTAATCCATCCGAAATTTCATAATTTAACAAACTTGCTTCTCGATCCAAAAAAGAAGTCAAATTAGGTTGATAAATATAACTACTCGATAAGTTATCAATAATAATTTCAATCTTATCACGACTATCATTTACATATTTCGTTACGGGAACATAATACGTATCATCATTTTCTAAAAGATAGTAAACAACAACTTTATGAATATCGTCTTTTTGAGAAAATTCGTACACTTTATTAATTCCAAAATCAGTAGTAAGAATAGAAGAAAGGGGCTTTTTACGATGTGGCAAAGCTTCTAAAACTTCGTTTTCTACACGGATCGTAATTCCTTCTACGCCATCCAAAGAAGTAAGACTATAAACGAGTGCCTCCACCATTCGTTCTTCTAAATCAGCATCGATCGATAAAAGTTCTTTATTAAAATTAAGTGTTAAAATTCCTTTATCAAATGTAACTTCCTCTAAAATTGTTTTTTCAGGAATAATTCCTGTAAAACCACTTGGTAAATTTTTATTTTGATTAATCGTTAAAGTTTTTACAATGCTTTTCGCTTTACTTAAAGTATCATTTCCCTCTAGCAAAAGATGCGCTTTTACTAAATAACGATCATTACTTAAGAGATAGACAACATTGGTATTTAATTCGTCGACATATTCTACTTCCGTGACAGGATTTAACCGATTCGTAGGTTGAATATCCGGAATTAAATAAAGTACAAACAAAATAAAAACGGCAAAAGTAGTTACTAAAATTTTACGTAAGGCCTTTTGTTTTAACATGTTATCACCTAATCAATTGTATGAAATGAAAGTTTTTAAAATAACAAAAAAGAAAGATTTTTATATCTTTCTTACGAGAGACTGATTTCATTTAGTTTTAACAATTCGACAACCGCTCCTGCCCTACCTTTAACGCCCAATTTTTGCATAGCATTCGAAATATGATTACGAACGGTTTTCTCACTGATACCTAAATCAAAAGCAATTTCTTTTGTCGTTTTATTTAAAACCAAGAGATTAAATACTTCTTTTTCTCTTTTCGTTAAAATACCTTTGCGCACACTTTCACTCCTTCTCCTAAAACATTTTGATATAGACTCATATTATTTTATGAGTTCGAAGGGTAAAAGCATAGTAATTTTGCCTAAATTATTTTACTTTTCAAATTTTACAGTCACATATACTTTTTCTGGAAACTCTTCTTGTATGCTACGCATAATGTTATTCGCAAGTTCACTACTATGTTCTTGTGCAACAACAACTACTTGAATTTCACTACCATCAATTTTAATAAAGTTATCCAGTTTAAAATTTGTTTTTATTTTATTTTCGAGTGTCTCTTCTTTTCCTTTTACTTCGTCGAGATGTCTTAATTTTTCATAAGCTTCATTCTTATCCTCGGTCGAAGAAGAAGTAGATGTTAAAGTTTCCTGAAGTGTATTTTGTAACTCAAGTCGTTCTTCATCTAAACTGACACGCATGGCCGTTAGTAAATCGCTTTCTTCGATCTGAACAACATCGGTATCCGAATCACTAGAAACATTCGTATCGTAATTACTGTTATTGGTAAGAAGCAATTCACTCGGCATCGTAATGTAATAAACACTTAATACTAAAATCAAACTAAATAATGTTAAGAACCACAAATTTTGCTTGTTAATCACTCATTTTCCCTCATTTCTAATACACTATATGAACGAAGAAAAAAGATATGACATTTTTTTGGGCAAAGAAAAAAGAAGTAAATTACTTCTTATGCACGAGATACATATTTTCCATCCGAAGTAGAGATAACAACGGTTTCTCCTTCTTCGACAAACAATGGAACTTTAATAACCATTCCAGTTTCAAGCGTCGCATCTTTCATCGCTCCACTTGAAGTATTTCCTTTTACTGCAGGTTCCGAATGTACGATCTTCATCTCAATTTTATCCGGTAAAATAAGTCCTAAAACTTCTCCTTCGTAGAAAGAAATAGTAACGATTAAATTTTCTTTTAAGAACTTAATCTCATCACCTAATTGTTTTTCAGTAAGTTCAACTTGATCGTAAGTTTCCATATTCATAAAGAAATAAGAATCGCCTTGTGAATATAAAAATTGCATATCTCTTTTTTCAATTCTAGCCTGTTCAACACGAACAGAAGAATTAAAAGTTTTTTCAATAATAGAACCTGTTCTTAAATTACGTAATTTTGCTTTTACAAATGCAGCACCTTTTCCAGGTTTTACATGTTGGAATTCCAATACTTGATAAATGGCATCTTCATAAATAATGGTCATTCCTGTTTTAAAATCATTAACACTGATCATCATGGCTTACACGCCCTTTCTATACTATTTTATTTCTTTTCCTTGTGTTCTGTATGTTTTTTGCAAACAGGACAATATTTATTGAGCGTTAAACGGTCAGTCGTGTTTCTAACATTTTTTTCAGTACGATAATTTTCGTTGTTACAAACGGAACAAACAAGTGTTTTTAATTGTCTATTTCCTACTTTTGCCATGGTCTTCCCTCCTCATTTCCTTTTTCTATTATATCAGAGTTTCTCCTCCAATTGCAAAAGAATTTTATCATATTTACCGGTGTTTTGCAACCCTATTCTCAATTTTTGCTTATTTTCGAGTATTTCTTAAGGATAAAGTTCAAAAAAACGACTCGATATTTCACGGGCAATACGACGATTGACATAACTGTGATAAGTATATCCAGAAGGTTTTTCGACATCGGGAGAAGTAACCGTAATCGTCATTCGAGGGTGATCGTAAGGGGCGAACCCGACGAAAGCGTTACTGACCGATGCACTATCGATAACACCATCTCCATCGGTATCGAGAAAAGATTCACTGGTTCCCGTTTTTCCGGCCGGATTGGGACTCGTTCCCATCACTCCTTTTCCAAGACCAACCGTCATCACTGCTCGAAATCCTTCTTTGATACGATTTAAAAAGCGTTCTTCTGTGGTGACCGTATTTAAAACAACCGGTACAAAAGTTTGCTCTAATGCACCTAATTCGTTCGATGAAGTAGAACTATGAACTTCTTTTAAAAGATGTGGTTGATAACGTACCCCGTTAGACGCTAGTGTAGTAATATATTGCGATAATTGAATAGGTGTATACGTATCATACTGTCCCATCGACAAATCTAAAAGTAACCCAGGATCCGTTTTAGTTCCGATATAACCTAAACTTTCAACAGGTAAATCGATTCCTGTCTTTACGCCTAATCCAAACTCGCCTAACGTCTTACGATAAATAGAAAAAGCGACAGGATTAATATATAAAGGTTGGTTGTAACGATAAGTTGCTCCTGCAACACGCATCGCAATTTTAAACTGATAAACATTGGAAGATTGGGCAAGTGCCATAATATCGTTAATGCGGCCGAGATTAGCATGCGAACATTTTTTAGGAGTACCCGCTATTTTAATACATTCATCCTGCATGACCTCTCCAATTTGAAGGACACCCGTGTTATAACCTACTAACATGGTAGCCCCTTTGACGACACTTCCAGGAGTCATCGGAGAAGTCAATATACCCGGCGTATAGTCTCGTACTACCCAAGTGTCCATCTCTTTTATAACTTGTTTCCCACTCATTGCTAAAATCTCCCCGGTATTCGGTTCTTGAATAACTACAAAACTGCGATTAAAGTAACCAGTATTGGGCTCCGATTTAGCGCGGATTAACTGTTCACTTAAAATGCGATCAACTTCCTGCTGTAATTCAATATCGATTGTAAGCACGATATCTTTTCCACGTTTGGCTTCTTCTATAAGCGTCATCTCGTCACTATTCGTAACACGATACTTCGCTTTGGTTCCTTTAAGTAAGGATTCGTATTGCTTTTCTAAGTAACTAGTCCCCACGCGGTCGTTTAAGGCGTACCCTTTTTCAAGATACATCGCTACTTCCTCGCTCGGTAATCCTTGAAAAGAACTGGAAACCGTTCCTAAAATCGATCGAAAAGTATCGCCGTAATAATAAACTCTTTCCCAGTTTTGTTCCACACTGATTCCTTCAAACATCGTACTGTGTTCGGCAAGATAGGCAATCTCTTCTACAGAAGCATTTGTTTTTAAAGTTTTTTTCTGATAAATATAGCCTTTATTCATATAATAATAAAAGTAAGCCGCCTTCTTCGATGAATCATTATAAATTGCTAAATCGTCGGAAGTAATACGTTCGATTTTTAATTTTTCAATATCGCGAGAAGATAATTTTCGTTCTTCATAAGCTTTCCATTCTTCCTCTGTGATTTTACTTTTTCCAACATTCGGATACTCCGCTAAAAAAAACTCTTTTAAATTAATTAATGCTAATTTTTCAAAAGGAACCTCAATGACCTCTCCTAATCGATAAGCAAGATTGATTTTTTCTTGAGTACTATAATCCTTACTATCCTGATAATAAATCGTCGGAACTTGTACATTATCTACTAGTAATTTATAATTGCGATCATATATTCTACCACGAGGTGCACTTTCTCCTTCAACAATCTTATCTGTCAAAGATAATAATTTTTCTTGATAAAAATCTTTTTCTAAAACAAATATTTTCGTAAGATAAAAACTCAAAAGTAAAAAAAGTCCAAGAAAAAGCATTTGAACGAATAAAAAACGTCGTTCAAAATGATACTTAACATAACGAGATGGTATCTTTTTCTTTCGTTTTCTTTTCATGTATATCCCTCATCTATAGTTTCGGTTATTTTCTTTAAATTATCCTCATATTTTAAGATAGGAGGAAATCATGTACGAATACCTAATCAGTCAATATATAAAAAATTTAACGACAAAAGACATTATCCAGTATGCGAAAGAAAAAGGGGTTCAAATAAGTATGCAAGATGCACAATTACTACTCGACACTGCGCAAAAAAAGTGGAAAGTTTTTTATAAAGGAAATCCAGAGTCCATTATTGCAGCGTTAAAAGGAAAATTAGAGCCTGCCACCTATCAATTAGGAATTGATTTATGGAAAGAATATCAAAATAAAATTACGGATAATCATCCGTAATTTTTATTTTAATTGAAAAGCACGGTCCACTAAAGACAATACTTTGGAATTCGTTTCGGCAATGGAAAGATCTTTTGAATGAGTTCGTCGAGCAATATCGAACGAACAAACATCGTTGGTACGAATTTCAATAAAAGGATACACTTCTCGATAAAAATAACTAAAGTCAGGGAATAATCGAGAAAGTGCAATAGTACAATGTTCCGTCGATAAATGTTCAATCATATCTTCGATTAAAGACAAATTCGAAATATTATGATGAATCATATCTTCAAAATTAATTTTTCTACGAAAAAGTCCAGAAGATACACTTAATGCTTCCTCGACGACCGCCATCGAAGCATTATGTTTTAGTCTAAAAGAATAGTCATCACATAAAATTTGACAAGATTTCAATTTTCCTAAATCCTTACTTAACACATAGTTGTGTGTTAAAGCTTGATCATTCACTAATAATATCATGGTATAACCCCCTAAAACGTTCTAATTATACCATAATTTGACCAAAAGCACAAGAAAAAACTACGCTTCCGTAGTTTCCTTTTTCTTGGTAAGTACCTTTTGGGTAAAATCATAAACCGCCTGATTCGACCGAGCCACGGCTTCTTTTTCAAAAAGATGATCAAATTTAAGGGGAATTTCATCCGCTTTTGCTTGTAATTCCAATTGTTTTAAATAATCGAGATCGTAAGAACTTTTTTCCTCAAATGAAACAACTGGTAAAACTTGACGATAAAAGCAATCAAAATCAGGCATCATCGATGAAATCGTTGCTTCGTAATCAGCAAAGGGTAATTGCTCGAATAAAGACTGTGCTAATTTAAAATGTTCCTCTCTTCGAGGGAATAAATCCATAAAAGAGATAAGTGCACTATCGCCCTTCTCTCTTAAACCGAGCGCCGAGCGAAGAATTCGATTCGAAACAGCTGTTGTATTCATCAAATAAAAGCGATGCGTTCCCACTTCGGTATCAATAACTAAATAATCCTTCCCAGGATTAGCTGTAGCAATTGTTTTATAATAACTAGAACGAACCAAATGGTAGTTCTCATTCAATATTTCATTTAATTTTTTAGCTCCTGTTAAATTCGTAACCGTAATACGATTCCCTTGTAAAACATTTTGATTATCTTTCATTAACCATAACATACACAAAACCTCCTATATTCATTGTAACACATTCAAAATAGAATGAAAATAATTATTCGTCGGTTTTTGTAATTCGTATTTTTTCAATTAAATCCGGATCAAAATTTCGATTTCGAATCATCTGAATTTCTTCTTTGTAAGGAGGAAAAAGACGATCTACATACGGCGTTTCTAAAATTTTAGGAACCTTTTCTAAAGCCGGATGATAAATAATTGATTGTAAGGTATCAAAACCAATCGTTCCAAAGCCAATATTTTCATGACGATCCTTATGACTTCCTCGTTCGTTCTTACTATCGTTTACATGAACACATTGAATGTAAGAAAGACCAATTATTTGATCGAATAAATTTAAAAAAGCATCAAAATCGGACAAATCGTATCCTGCATCATTCAAATGACAAGTGTCGATACAAACACCGATACGTTCTTTATTTTGAACGCCATCAATTATTTGTTTTACTTCTTCGAGTGTACGACCAACTTCATTCCCTTTTCCAGCCATGGTCTCTAGAAGAATCATCACTTTTGAATCAGTCGATAATAACTGATTTAAACCTTGAATAATGGATTTAATCCCAATATCTAACGAAACTCCCACATGACTTCCCGAATGAAGAACCATACGCGAAATGCCTAAAAAATCACAACGTTTTATCTCTTCTTCTAAAAAACGAACTGAAAAATCGTATTTCGAAGGATCTGGATTAGCTAAATTGATAATATAAGGAGCATGAACAACGACATTATGAAAATCAATTCCTGCTTCAGTCATTTTTTCTAGAGCTTCCTTTTTTAATGTATCCGAAAGTGGATAACGAACTGTATTTTGAGGAGCACCCGTATAAAACATAAAAGTGTTACTTCCGTAAGAAAGGGCCTCTTCAACACTTCCTAACAATTGCTTATCTTTCCCAAAGGAAACGTGTGAACCAATGATTAACATAATATCACTCCTTCAAATTAATTATACTAAAAAGAAAGAGACTGTTGAAGCACATTTACAAAAAAAGATCAAAACTTTTTGTTTTAATCTTTAGATTACTTAATTATCTTCTCTAAAAATTATTCATTTCCATAAGAAGCTCTTGTTAAATAGATATGATCTTTGTCAAGGTTTACCGTTTTTGATTCCGAGCCATCTACATTAATTGTTAATGTCGAAGTATTTTCATTAATTGGAGTAATCGTACAACCAGTTTGAATATCTGTACGTTCAGCATCACCTTCAAGTGTTAAAGCGATGCAGTTACCAGCCATATCGGCTGCAGCAAAGTAATATTTGAAATCCGGGTCAGCAGCAGTACGACGGTTCCAAATAACTACATAAGCTCTTGTTTCAGTATCGGAAGCATCCCAAGCAGCACCAAATGTCGATGTAGCTTTATCTCCTTCTTTGTTATCCAAGTCAACCGCTCTCAAACTAACAACCGTAGCCTTTGTAGGATCGTATTGTCTTTCTACAGTTTGAGAAATATCCATTGTGTGAACAGCTTTGATGTATTGTCCCATTGATTGTACAAATGAGTCTTTCCGAGCATTGGTAATAATTCCTGCAATACTTGGAATAGCAATTAACATAATAATACCTAAAATAACGATAACAGCAAGTAATTCAACTAAAGTAAAACCTTTTTTGTTTAAATTCTTTTTCATATTTCATTCTCCTTCTAATTTAAAATTATCATATATTCTTTTTAAGGTCAACCAATTTTACACAACTTATCGCAAAAATATGTAATTAGGTGTCAACTGTACTTCTTTATCTTCATTAGGGATATATAACGTCTTAGAATCAGCAGTAATAATAGGAATATCACAACCAACCGTAATCTTCTCTCTAGTAGCTTGTCCCTCTTCGGTCATTTCAATACAATTTCCGCCTTTATCTCTTGCAATAAAGTAGTAAGTCCACTGTGGATTAGCCGCCGTATTGTAGTTGTGAATAACGACATATGCTGCCGTATATGTTTCGTCCATATCCCAAAGTTCATCATAAGGCGATTTGGCAGTAGCAGAATCTTGTCCATCCAAATCGAGACTACGCAAACTTACAATAACAGCCGTATCCGGGTTAAAAGGCATCGGATAAGTTGTCGAATACATTTGTGTCCGCGCATGCGCTATATAACTATCGACGGTTCGAATAAAAGAATCCTTTCGAGAATTATTGATGGTATTCGTAAGAATATAAGTAGATAGTAAAATCATAATACCTAAAATAACTACAACAATCAAAAGTTCAATTAAGGTAAAACCATTCTTCTTTTTCATAACAGATACCCCCCTATTTTGAAGCATAAACACGAACTGTTTTACAACTAGTAGTACCACACATGGTTTGTGCAATACCACCCGTATTTGTCGTCTTTATAACATTCATGTCAAGAACTACGCGATTCAAACGATCTGATTTTTTTAAATCATCGTATTTGGTAAGACGAATACCACGATTTCTCGTTCCTTCTTCGCCAACCAAATTCACCCAATACTCATCAAATCCATTATTCTTCATAATAGCAACATAAGAGTCGGTAGGTGAATAAGTACGTCCTTCAGGATCTTCTTCCAAGTCCCCATTGTTAATGGTTGATAAAGGAAGAATTAATATTTCAGTGGCCGTTGGTAAAGCAATATCCGTATTCGATCGAATAGCGTATTCCGCCATTGTAACCATCTTACCTGCATCCGTAATATAAATTTCTTTCTTATTATTATCCATCGTCGATAATACATTAGGAACAGCAATTAACATAATGATTCCCAAAACAACGAGTACTGCCAAAAGTTCAACTAATGTAAATCCTCTCTTATCTTTCATATTGACCTCCTACTATTAACAATTATAACTGAAAACCAAAAAAAAAGGAAGTCCTAAGATAGAATTTCTTTTTTTAATTTACTTTTTTATCACTTTAGCAGGATCGGTAGACGCCATATTCTTTTTAGGTTTAACACCAAGTTCATAAATAGAATCGCATATTTTATAGTAATAAAAGGTTTTAATATCCGTATAATCTTGTTCATTGATGGCCTTATTCATTGCTCGTCCATACTCTTCCGCTTCACTAATCTTTACATAAACCGGTGGAATATTAACTGTTTTAAACATCAAATTCATTAATGCACGACTAGTTCGTTTATTTCCATCTATAAAAGGTTGTATTTGGATTAGTTTACAGTTTAATTCGATACAATGATCAATATAAGGAATCAAATGACTCATATCTTTACTTTCACGAATGTATTTTCCTTCTTGGAAAAGTGGAAGCGAATCGAAATATAATTGTTGCATCATTTTCGGAACATCTGTCCACGTCGGAACAGTAATACCCGTATTCGGTAAATAAACATCGTAAGTACGTAAAGATCCCGCACATTCAGGATGAGGCGCTTTCGAAAAAAGTAATTGATGTAATTTTAATAAAGTGTAAACATTCATCGATGAATTTACATCAAACGACCGAATATAATCGTAAACAACTCCTAATCCTTGTCTTTCCTTAATCGTAGTCACTTCTTCAAGTCTACTTTCATTGGTAATATAATTTTTCTTAAATGAATCGAAAATTTCATCAAAATCCGGATTTTCAATAAAACGATAATACGTTCCAATAATCATCCGAGGAACAGGATCGTTCGGGTGATAAAGATCTTTTTTACGACGGCGCGTCTTATATCCATCAAAAAGGAATTCAATACATTCAAACGCTTCTTCTTGACTCATTTTTTCACTATTATAATATTCTGGTAAATTCATGATGCCACCCCCTTTAAATTGTCAACATTATAACATAAAAAGTTAAAAATGTCAAGAATTATGGGAGTTGTAATAAAGAGACAAGTGCTTCACGTTCTTTTAAAACCGAATCATTTTCATAACGAGTTCCAAAAACATACTCGTATCGAAACAAAGCAAAGCCTTTATAATGGCTAACAGCACGGGAAGTAATAATCTGTCTTCGAATAATATCTTGATGTAATTGCCACTCTTTAGAACCTTGTAAAGCATAATAATCTTCCGTTCCCGCTTTATAAAAAGCCAAGGCCGGAAGCAATTGAACGGAATCATTTGTAATCATATTATTCCATTCTCGTACCGTTTCATAAAAAGGTTTTCGTTCGTTATCAAACCCAAAATATATTTGTGGAATAATGTAATCAATATACCCATCTTCTTGCATCCATCGTTTAGTATCTGCATAGTTTATTTCATAATTGTTATCTATGTTTCCTTCGGGACTGATACTAAAAACCTTATGATAAGAATGAACCATTTCATAAACTGCCCGAACTAACTGATTAACTTGATCGAGGCGATAATCTGTCAAAGAAAGATTACCTCCCGAAGCTACATAATCTTGATAATTATCTAAATCAATCGAAGCATCCGGATAAAAATAATCATCGAAAAGAATACCATCGACATCATAATTTTTTAAAATTTCTTCCACCCCTGCCACTACCAAATCCCGCACTTCTTGCGAAGCGGGATTATAAAAAATTCCTTTTTCATCGATGCCCTTTACTTGATTGCTACCCAACCATTTATAACAGGGATTCTTAATCGAAATCGAACTGCCATCCATCGTATTCCGAATTCGATAGGGATTGATCCAAGCATGAATTTCAATCGCTCTTTTATGGGCTTCCTCTATTAAAAAAGACAAAAGGTCAAAGGGCAAAGGATCCCCTTCCTTTTCGACAAGCGTATTACTAGAAGGAAACAATTCGGAAGGATAGATAGCATCTGAAAAACTTCGTACTTGAACGATTAACATATTAAACTTATTTTCTTCTAAAGTATCTAAAATAGATGCAAGTACTTGTTGCATAGTTGCACTATCTTTTCCTTTTAATAAACTTTGATACTCTAAATAAGATAAAAAAATAGCCCTTTTTTCATCTTCAATGGGATGCGGTTTCATTTTTAATGTTTTAGAAGACTCCCCATAAAAGAAAAGAAAAAAAATACTAATACCAACGAAAAAGAATCCTATCACTTTTTTCAAAATGCTCACCTTCTAAAAGAAGTATAATTCGAGCACATTTCTTTTTTTGTCGAAAAAAAAGGAGATTATTCATCTCCTGCCATTGTTTTTACTTCGATTTTACCAAAGAATTTTGCTCCTTCGCAATCTTCTTCTGTATCGTAATCAACCCAAATTTTTAATTCGTATTCAACCTTCTCACCTTCGGGAGTAGTTGGTGCTGGAACAATTCCCATATCGATGCCACCTAAATGATCTTTTACAAAACCTTTATTAACAAATTCACCGCCATCTTTTTTAATAGAGTAACGAAGTGCATTTTTGGTAATCGTTTTACAAGCGGTTCCCCCATTTTCTTCAGCGCATTTCGCAATAGCATCGGTATCTTCCACTAAATCAAGGGAATAATTGACACTGCGAGTACCATTATTAATTAAGGTGAATTTGTAAGGATTGGTACTTTCACCACCTGTTTCATTCATTGGAAATGGATCATCAATTACAAAAGATGAAGAATCGGTTCCTTCCATATATACTTCCAAAGTGGCAATCTTGTCTTCCTCTTCTTTTTCTTTTTGCTCATTCATTTTTATCCATGCAAAAGTAAATCCAAAACATACGCCTATAACGAGCAATAACATAAGCAAAATTAGTAATACTTGACGAGTTTGTAATTGATTTGCACCACGGACAGAAACATCACTTTTTGCTACCTTTTCCTTCTTCTTTTTAACGGTTTTTTTAGTCTTTTCTTCTTTTACTTCTTTTTTCATTCTCTCGCCCCTATTCTTAATTTCAATTATACAATAAGAAATAGAAAATGTAAATTACTTTCTTTAAAAAGAAAAGAGCTATTCTTCCAAGCTCTTATGTTCGTATTGTTTTTGAAAAGCGTCACGAAAAGCAAGTAACCGGTCTTCGGCAATCGCCTTTCGAATATCCTCCGTTAAACGAATTAAAAAACGAATATTATGAATCGAAAGTAATCTTCCTCCTAAAGCCTCATCACAAGTAATAAGATGACGTATATAAGCTTTGGTATAGTTTTGACAAGTATAACAGTCACAATCCTCTTCGATAGGGGTAAAATCTTCCTTGTACTTTGCGTTTTTTAAATTCATTTTACCATTTTTAGTAAAAGCATTACCATGTCTTGCAATACGCGTTGGTAATACACAATCAAAAAGATCAATTCCCCGAATGACACCTTCAATAATATCCATAGGTTCTCCTACTCCCATTAGATAACGTGTTTTATCTTCAGGAATATAAGGCGTCGAATATTCGATAGCTTTGTACATATCTTCTTTCGATTCTCCATCGTTAGCGACACCGCCGACACTGTAACCATCAAAATCCATTTTGACCGTTTCAATAGCCGAAAATTTTCGTAAATCTTCGTAAGGTCCTCCTTGAATAATACCAAATAAAGATTGATTTTCATTTTTATGAACTGCTTTTCCACGCGCAGCCCAACGAAGCGTCCGTTCAATACTTTTTTTCATATACTCATGAGAGGCACTTGCTGGAGGACATTCATCAAAACTCATCGCAATATCACTATCGAGTTTGTTCTGAATCTCGATACTTTTTTCTGGTGTTAAAAATAATTTAGAGCCATCGATATGACTACGAAAATGAACTCCATCTTCAGTTATATCTTTAGGTTTTGCTAAAGAGAAAACTTGGAAACCGCCACTATCGGTTAAAATTGGTCCATCATAATGCATAAAAGAATGAAGTCCTCCTGCTTTAGCAATTAAATCTTCTCCCGGCCTTAACCAACAATGATAAGTATTCGCCAAAATAATCGCCGAATGGCAATCTTTTAGTTCTTCGGGAGTCAACATCTTAACAGTAGCTCTCGTTCCGACGGGCATAAACATAGGGGTATCAAAAGTGCCATGGTTAGTTACAATTTTTCCTAATCGGGCCCCCGTTTCTTTTTCTTTATGTAATAATTGATACTTAATTTTCATAGGATCCTCCCATCACTTCTAATAGTATATCGAAAGTATTTTAAAAAAACAACTGTTGACAAAATAGAAAAAATATAGTAAAATAGGAAAGCAATCAAGGAAAGGGGGAATTTTGAATGGCACAACTAACAGATAGACAAAATGAAATTATTAATATGTCACCAAGAAAATTCGGTTTAGATTTAGAGGATATGACTGAAAGTGATTATAGAGAATTTACTCAATTATCTCGATCAATCTCAACCGATAAACGTTCTAACGGAGGTTCGAACACCGATCTTATCAATTTAATTTCGAGAGAACAAGGTAAATCAACTTTCCGTTTAAAACTTATGCAATTAGCACATACTTTCTATGATCAAAGATTTTTTAATGAATTAGTAGAAGCAGGTATTGCCAAAGAAAAAATTGCATATCATTTTAACACAACCGTTGATAATGTTCAATGTCAAATAATGTTAAATGACCGAATGAAAGCATTTGCAAAAGAAACAGCACCACAAATGGTAAAATAAGAATTGAAAAAACTATTAACCAAGCAGTTAATAGTTTTTTTTATGCAATTTATTTATTAAAAATGAGAAAAACTAGAGAATAAACATACTATCTCCAAAAGAGAAAAAGCGATATTTTTCTTGAACAGCAATTTGATATGCGTGTAAAACTTGCTCGCGTGTTGCAAAAGCACTGATAAGCATCAGCAACGTAGATTTTGGAAGATGAAAATTGGTAATTAAATGATCGACGGCTAAAAATTGGTATCCGGGATAAATAAAAATATCCGTCCATCCACTACAAGCACAAAAAGTATGATATTTTTGCATAATCGTTTCTAAAGTACGAACTGAAGTGGTGCCCACCGCAATAATCGAATGGCCCTCTTTTTTTGTTTGATTTAATATATCGGCGACTTCTTCACTCATTTCATAGTATTCGGAATGCATATGATGATCTTCAATCGTATCGACCGTAACCGGCCGGAAAGTACCTAATCCCACATGTAATGTAATAGAAACGACATGAACTTTCTTTTGTTTAATCCGTTCCAACAATTCTTCTGTAAAGTGGAGCCCTGCCGTCGGTGCCGCCGCACTTCCTAAATTTTTAGCATACACCGTATTATAACGACTGCCATCTTCTAAACGCTTATGAATATAAGGAGGTAAAGGCATCGTTCCCAACTCTTCTAACACTTCGTAAAGAATTCCTTCATAAAGTAATTCAAAATGCGTTATTCCATCTTCTAACTTTTGAACACATCGTGCCTTTAATCGACCATCTCCAAACGAAATAACAGTTCCCTCTTTCACCCGTTTTTGCGGTTTTACTAAAGTTTCCCAAATATTACCCTCAATCGACTTCAATAAAAGAACTTCTATAACCGCATTCGTTTCTTCTTTTATTCCAATTAATCGTGCGGGAATTACTTTAGTATCGTTTAATACTAATGTATCGCCTTCATTTAAATAAGACAAAATATCTGTAAAGACATGATGCTCTACTGTTCCATCGGAACGATTTAATACCATCAATCGAGATTGATCCCGTTTTTCTAACGGTGTTTGAGCAATCAATTCAGGTGGTAATTCATAATCAAAATCGATCAGTTTCATATAATCCTCCTCTAAGATTCGATCGAATCTTTAAAAGAAATAGGTTTTCCTGTACTACCATGATGATAAGTAGCTTTTCCTAATACCTCTTCTGCACTCTTTTCCTTTAATACACCAATAACTCTTTCACGAAAAGTAGAAATGGCATCCAAAAGATCCATATTTAAATGATTTTCTTCTGCTTGACTCCAAATGTAAGCAAGTAATTCATTTCTTGTATTAGCATCCAAAGTACTACGACGAACAGCTGCAATTAAATCGACATTTCCAAGTAATTTAATTTGAGTTTCATACGATAGATAAGCTACCTTTTGAAAATAACTAACTAACGTAAAAAGATCATTCGTTTCAAAGGAACCTATTTCCATCTTTGAAACTACAATCATAGTAGCCAAAGTATTAACTAACGCTACTTTATTGACAATAGGCTCTAATAATCCATCAATATAAGAAACCATTTCCATAAAACGTTGAACCGTCTCTTCACTACTTAAAGACACCATAGGTAGGTTCACCCATTTGCTAATTGTTTCATTTTCTTTATACGCACTCGTATCACTTTCAATTAATTGATGTACACGTTTTACGACATCTTCTAATGTCAAATTACTATAGTCGTCAAATAATCTTTCATTTTTTAAATTCATATCCCTTTTCTCCTTTTTATTAAAATAATCCATTTTGATATTCTATTTTTAACAATTCATAAGCAAGTGGCGTTACCATTCGGCCTCTTGCTGTTCTTTTTAAATAGCCCATTTGTAACAAGTAAGGCTCAATTACATCTTCGATTGTTGTCACTTCTTCTCCAATCGAAGAAGCAATGGATTCGACCCCGACCGGTCCTCCTCCAAATTTTTTAATGATTGCTAACAGGAATTGATGATCGGTATCATCCAACCCAACTTCATCGATTTTTAGTCTTTCTAATGCTTTTTTCGTAATTTCTAAACGAATCTCTTCTTCATTATCAACTAGAGCAAAATCGCGGACGCGTTTAAATATTCGATTAGCAATACGTGGAGTACCGCGACTACGATGAGCAAGTTCCTTAGCGGCATCATCTTGAATGGGCATTTCTAAAACCCGAGATGTCCGTTTAATAATTTGTTCTAATTCTTCATCACTATAATATTGTAGTTTTGTAATAATTCCAAACCGATCCCGTAAAGGGGCACTCAAATCCCCGGCTCTTGTCGTCGCTCCGACTAACGTAAAAGGAGGTAACTTAATTTTAATACTTTTGGTATTTCCTTCCGAACCAATCATTAAATCGAGCGTATAATCCTCCATCGCCGGATACAAAATTTCCTCGATATAACGTGGCATCCGGTGAATCTCATCGATAAAGAGCACATCTCCTGGTTCGAGCGAAGAAAGAATGGCAGCTAAATCACCTGGTTTTTCGATACTAGGACCACTCGCTGTTCGAATATTGGTGCCCAATTCATTAGCAATAATATAAGCAAGCGTCGTTTTACCTAATCCCGGAGGACCATAAAGTAACACATGATCGAGGGGTTCTTCTCTTTTTTTGGCCGCCTCGATAAAAACTCGAATATTTTCTTTCGCATCATTTTGTCCAATGTATTCACGAATACGTCCTGGTCGAATACTCTCTTCTTCGTCATTATCGAGTTCTTCGGGTGTCATAAGACGTTCTTCTTTCACAAAAAACACCTCCTCTAAATTATTTTAACATCAATTTCAAAGCTTCCTTAACTTGTTCTTCAATCGATAAAGTAACATCTACTTTCGGAAGAATGGCTTTAATATCTTTATCTTTGTATCCTAAACCTTGTAATACGCCAACAAGTTCTTCAAAAGTATCCGAAACGGTAGCAGTACTCGACACAGTTCCTAGTTTTCCCTTTAAATCCAAAATCATCTGTTTTGCTAATTTGTCCCCAATTTTAGGAAATTTACGAAGATACAAAATATTTTCTCTTTCAATCGCGTCTTGAATTCCATTAATAGAACCTGTCGCTAAAATAGGTAAAGCAATTTTAGGACCTAATCCCTTAACGGCAATAAGTTTTAAGAAAAGTTCCTTTTCTTCTTTCGTTTTAAATCCAAAAAGACAATGTTCATCTTCTTTAATTTGTTGATAAATATAAACCCGATATTCTTTTCCTTCTTCAAACTGATAAGGATTAGGGGTATAAATAAAATAACCGATATGATTACATTCTAAAGTAATAAAACTGGTCTCTACTTCAGTAACGGTTCCGGTAATATATTGATACATACTTTTTTCTCCTTTGACCCTATTCTTATTATAACGTAAATTCGAAAAGAGAACAATACTTCTCTTTGGGATTACAAAATAAAATCGCCTATTTTAAGAAACGATTTTATTTATCCAACGATTGAATTGCTTTTTGAATCGATTGAATCGAAAGAAGCATTTTTTCTTCTTCAGAAGGAGTTAAATCGATTTTAATACGCTTTTTTACACCTGTACTTCCTAACACGGTAGGTCCTCCAATAAAAAGTCCATTTTCTTGATCGAAACTAGAAACGGATAAAATAGAATTTTCATCGCTCAAAATCGCATTGGTAATACGTACTAAACACATTCCGATTCCATAACAAGTAGATCCTTTTCTATGAATAATATCATAGGCAGCGTCACGGACATCGACATAAAGTTGCTCCTGTTCTTCTTTCGAAAGATAGGTATCAATACTTTCTAATCCTACTTTAGCAATACTCCAAGGAACGAATTCTGTATCACCATGTTCTCCCATAACGTAAGCATGGATGTTTTTAGGATTTACCCCGACACGATCAGCAATCATATACCGTAACCTAGCTGTATCGAGAGAAGTTCCACTTCCAATTACTTGATTGGTAGGTAATTTTGAATATTTCCAAGTAAGATAGGTCATCACATCGAGCGGATTAGTAGCAATTAAAAAGATACCATTAAAATGAGTTGCCATGACCTGGGTAATAATTTGTTGAAAGATTTTTGCATTTTTATCGATTAAATCCATACGCGTCTCGCCTACTTCTTGATTTGCTCCAGCGGCAATAACGACGATTCGAGCATCCGCACAATCTTGATAAGTCCCGACATGAATGTTGATTTTAGAAGGAGCAAAAGGTAATCCATGCGATAAATCACGTGCTTCTCCAATCACTCTTTCTTGATTGATATCTACGAGTACTAATTCATTGACACTCGTTCGTTGATTAAGTAATGCATAAGCGTAAGACATACCTACGTTACCACAACCGATTAAAACAATTTTTTGATTCATAAAAGAACCTCCTTAGTAAATAGTATATCCAAAATAAAAACTTATAAATATTGTTTAATAATTTCTTCGGCTACCCGAAGTCCATCCATACAAGCCGTCGTAATACCACCAGCATAACCTGCCCCTTCACCACAAGGATAAATTCCTGGAATCGAAGCTTGTAAAGTATCATCACGAAGAATACGAACCGGCGAAGAAGTACGACTTTCAATACCCATCAACAAAGCATCCGGTCGATCAAAACCCGTTATCTTTTTTCCAAAGTAAGGAATGGCTTCATGAAGTGCTTCCCTTACATAAGAAGGTAATAAATCGTTTAAATCGGCAAAAGAAGTAGCTCCTTTAGTAAGTGGTGAAACCTTTCCATAAGAAGAAGAGGAAACTTTTTTTAAAAAATCACCTACTAATTGAACCGGAATTTTACCATTTCCTAATTGATAAGCCCGTTCTTCTAATTTTCTTTGGAAATACATTCCCGAAAGAATCGATGGTCCAAAATCTTTGGAATCGACCGTAACAACAATGGCACTATTAGCATTTCCCGTATCGCGGCGATGATTACTCATTCCATTGATAGCAAGCCTTCCTGGTTCACTCGAAGCATTGACCACATAACCACCCGGACACATACAAAAAGAATAAACTCCCCGATTTTGTGTCGTCGTATAAGTAAGCTTATAACTTGCAGGTCCTAACAAAACATCCTCTTTTCCGTACTGCGCTTCATCAATCATTTTTTGTGGATGAACAATACGTAATCCCACCGCAAAAGGTTTCGAAGTCATTGCTAAATTTTTTTGAACGAGCATTTCAAACGTATCTCGTGCACTGTGACCAATGGCAAGTACTAAAACAGAGCAAGGAATTTCTTCGCCTCCATTTACAATTATTTTTTGTAATCGATTATCTTGAATAACCAAATCAGTAAGTTTACATTGGTATCGAAACGTGCCACCCATTGCAATAATGGATTTACGTAACTGAATGATAACATTTCTTAACAAATCAGTTCCAATATGCGGTTTTTGTAAATAACGGATTTCTTCGGGAGCCCCGTGAGCTACAAATATATCAAAAACTTTTTGACCGCGGCACTTGGAATCTTTCACCATCGTATTTAATTTACCATCGGAAAAAGTTCCTGCCCCACCTTCTCCAAACTGAACATTACTCTCTTCCTTGAGTACACCCGTTTCCCAAAATTGCTCTACCGTTTTAACACGTTCTTCCATCGCATCCCCTCGTTCAACAACAAGCGGATGGTACCCTTCTTGAGCTAACAGATAAGCCGCGAACAAACCAGCAGGGCCACTTCCTACAACGATAGGACGATCTTTTAAAAACTGTGTCCCGTGGCTAGGTACCTGATATTTTTGCGTAGGAGCTAAAAAGATATCTTTACTCTTGCAACGGGCTAAAATAGATGCTTCATTTGGAACTTCGACATCAACTTCATAGACATAAAAAAGATGCTCTTTCTTTCGTGCATCGAGCGACTGTTTTACAATTGTAAGAGAAGATATTTTATCTTCTGGAACTTTTAACAACTGTCCTACCTTTTTTCGAAGCATTAACGTTTGATCCATAGGAACAGCTACTTTAATTTGACGAAGACGAATCATAATTAATCCTCCAATCCTTCGGCCACTTTAATTCCCGAAAGCCACGCAAAACCTAAATTATATCCGCCACAATCCCCATCGATATTAAGTACTTCTCCTGTAAAATAAAGTCCTTTTACTTTTAAAGATTCCAAAGTGACTGGATATACTTCGGCTAAAGAGATCCCTCCGGAAGTAACTTGACTACGTTCAAAAGAAAGACTTTCGGTAATCCAAAGTGGAAAAGATAAAAGTAACGAAGCTAATCGACTCTTCTCTTCGGTCGTTAAATCAAGATAAGACTTTTCCATCGAAATTTGAGCCTTGTCTAAAAATAGGGGTACTAACTTATAATGAAAGAGTCCTTCTAACAAGATGCGAACCGATCGTAAAGATAATTTATGTGATCGTTCTTCTAAAAAAGAAAGCGCTTCCGTAAGTGAAGTACAACCGTATGTTTCTAAAAAGTTAAGTTGCAATAAAACTTCTTTTCCTTGTTCTAAAAACCGATTAATTTCTCCACTTAAATTAAAAACACAAATACCACTTACACCATAATCGGTAAACTGTACTTCCCCATGTTCTTTACGCATGATTTGATGATCTACCTGATAAGATACCGTAACGGGAGCTCGAACCCCATCCCAACGTGCAAAGAAATTTCCTTTTCCTTTTAAAGGAACCAAACTAGGTAAAAGTGGAATAACGGTATGTCCAAAAACGCTTGCAACCGATAAAAGTAGATTATTTTTATCTTTAAGTCCGCTATTCGATCCACTCGCTAAAACAACCCAATCACTTTCAAGTACACAATCGTTATGAAAGACATAAAACCGATGATTCTTTTTTTCGATTTTAGTAACTTCAAACGAAGAAACAAGTTCAACTCCTAATTGAGTGGCCTCGTAAATAAGTGCCTCTCGTACCGTAGAAGCTTGATAGGTCGAAGGATAATAGTAACCTTCTTTTATTTTAGGAACAATACCAATAGAATCTAAAAAAGGAAGTACTTTCGAGTAATCTTCTTCGCTTAAAAAAGAGGATAAATAATCACGTTCAGAAGAATGAAAATGAGTTAAAGTCATTTCTTGATTCCAATAATTACATCTTCCCGCTCCAGTCATTAATATTTTTTTAGCAAAGCGATCATTCTTTTCAACTACAGTTACTTGATAACCTCTTCTTCGAGCCACAATCGCACAGGTTAACCCAGAAGCACCCCCACCGATAATTAAAAGTTGTTTCATCCCTCATCACCTTCTTTTATTATACCAAAATAAAAAGGATAAGTCCTCTTTATTTTATGAAAGCCTACCCTTTACACGAGCCACCTCGTCGTGCGCATTATAAACTAACTTTTTTAGATCGCCGTAAGTTACTCGTTCTTCTGGTTTTATAAATTCGGGAGGAATGTCAATCGGAAGTGGAAATGCACTTTTTCCTGTCTCAATATCAAATATTGTTTTTCCTTCAAAATTACGATTATTGATATAAGCCCCATGAAGTAATAATAACTCAAAACATTCTTTTCGGTTATACTTACGAGCATACATGATAGCATTATTACCATATTCATCACGAAGATTGACATTAGCTCCTAAAAGTAATAAAAATACTAAAATATCTTGGTTCCCTTTGATGGCACTAATCATAATAGGACTCGATCCCATAGCATTCACTTGGTCAAGCGGAGCCCCTGCTCTTAATAGATAGCAAAAAGATTTAAAATAATTGTTACGAGCACAAATATACAAAGGAAAATCTCCTTGCTCAGGCAAATAAGATATATCTGCCCCTGCTAAAATCAAATCTCTTACTTGATCGGCACCATCCGTATCATCAAAAGTTCGTTTCGATAATAAATCGTAAAGTTGTTCCCCTAATTGTTCTTTTTCAAGTTCTGAAACCGAAGCAATTTGATCTTGGAACTGTTTACAAGAAGCCTGATTTAATTCAAAACTTGCTAAAACACTTTCTTTTTGTTGTTCTATTTCACTTAAATCGATACTAAGCATGAACATACACCTTCTTTGGTTCGTTCATTAACTTATCGTGCGCTGCTTGAACCGAAGCTAAATTTTCACAAGTCATTTGACTGGCAAGTGTTCCTAAAGAATCAACATTTTGAACACGATCACGAATTTCAACATGATATACATGATCATCGACGGTATCGTAAGTTAATGGTACATCGTTGTATACCAAAGCATTTATCTCATAATACGGATCTTGGCGAATACCAGGAGAAGTCGTTTGACTACTAAGAACTTGCTTTGAGAAATCGACAAAAGCGTAAACATCCGCTAAATAAGTAGATGGAATTACGGCATGATTTGCCATCATTCGATAACGTGGTTGATTATTTTCATCCAATTCTTTGAAAACAATCATCTTATGATTATCCGTATCTTGAAGTAAAACACCATTTTCGTAAATAACCAAATCAGTTCCAAATTCAATTAATTTTTCAATCAACAAAGTATGTGATAAATTTGGTATTACCATCGTTGCTACATCGACCCAATCCTCTCCTTCGGAAATATCGAAAATATTCTTTCCACGTTTTACTTGAGAAGATTCATCTTCAAAATTACCAATCGTTTTAGGACGTAATCCATTGGCTATTAATTGTCCGCTTTCTAAACGAATTCGTGCAATTTCTTGTTCTTGTTGATTTTGATAACGAACCCGCATAGCCTCAAATTCTTTTTCATACTTTGATATAAGTTCCTCAACTTCTTTAATCTTTTCAGCAAATTTGCTAGCTTCTCCTTCAAAAACAGTTTGTGCCATTAAAGAATTTAACTCTTTCTTTTGTTCTGCTAGAGGTAGTGATTCTTCCCCTTGTTGCATTTCTTTAATTAACTCGGCTAATTTCTTATCTTTATTTCTTGATTTTGATAAATTTGATTCGAAAGTAACTAAATCGTCTTTATTTTTAAACATATTCTTAACAATGGTTCGATAAAGTATGTATTTAGGTGCATTTGCAAGCGTCATTAAACGGTTAGCGTCTTCAATCGCAATAAGCATTTCAGAACAAGCAGGTAACCGATTATATACATCTTTTTGTTCATAGGCATTTTGATACATCAAAGTTACTAAGTTAAGTAAAGACTCTTCCACTTTTTCTTTTGCATCGTCTATTAAAACACGTTTAGCAACGGTATAAAATAAACTAGGTTCCATATAATCGAGTCTTAAAATACGAAGACGTCTTGTAAGTGGTCCAGATAATTCTTCGCGGGCATCATTTTTACAAAAGATAACTTGCAAATTATTTTTATATTCCGGTTTAATCTCCATATCTCCCGACTGAACCGCATTTAATTTTCCATCTTGTAAGAACTGTAAGAAGAAAGAATCAGTCTCTTCTCTTGCTTTATCATATTCATCAATAAAAAGAATTACCCTTTTTCCTTCATTTAACATTTGGACCGTTTTTACCAAAATACCCGGAATAATAACTTCTTTTCCATCGCGTGTAACAACCGCCACAATACGAATATCTTCTTTTAATTTTTCTTCCGAAGTTGCCGGATCGCATTGGTATTCAACTAATTCGACAGGATCAAAAAATTGTTGACTTACTATATTACGATACATTTTTGCAAAAGCCGTTTTACCAGCTCCAGGAGGTCCCTCTAAACAAAGCGCAAACACATCTTGTCCGGGATTAATTTGATCTTGTTGAAAAATTGAAAGCGCATTGAATGTGTCATATAGTAACTCCTCCGTTGGATAATATCCCGTTGCCTCAATTTCTTTCTTTAATTCTTCGATTGTTATTAATTTCATATTTTGTTACCTCCTTAATACTTTTGGATTATCGATATAAGTCAATGCCTCAAAACGATTTTCATTTACTTTAATAAGTCCTTTTTGAATATCTTTCATACAATGTACTTCATAAACAAATCCTTTATAATCCGACAAATCCGATCGACTAAAATTAGATTCAAAGTTAAACCAATAAACTTGTGCCTTTTGGGATAGACGTACCACCGAATATAGTGGATCACAATCGGCAAAAACAACACATTTTTCTGCTTTCTTATCAATCAAATAAGTATCTAAATCTTCATCTACTACACGATACTTGATTTGTCCCTTTGACTTTTGTTGATACCTTTCTTCATCGGAATAATAAGATCCCGCTGCAGTTAAAAAATCAGCTAGTTCAGAAACCGATAACTGTTTTGGTATTTGTTCAATTTGAACATGAACGGTTTGATTAAATCCAACTAAAACCTTGACATCCTTCTTTAATAGTTCGATTGCCATAACGGCTAACATATTGGTATAACTACTCATACTTCCCGATAAATCAAAGTAGAAAGATAATGGAACTGATTCATATTTTCCTTGCGCATATTGATAGCCATATTTATCATTAATGACTTTTGTCAATTGAGCCGTTTCCAAATGACGAACAATTTTTTTAATATCCCATTTATAAAATCCATCGGCTTTTTCTAAAGCGTTACTACGTATATTTAAATCGCTAACTCTTTTACAAAAGCGTTGATTTAAAAATTTAGATATCAATGTTCGAACAACACTTTCTGGAACTTCACTATCACTTTCCGTATCGATGGAATAACTTCCTCCATGACTTCTTTCTTTAAAAGATGGTAATTGTTCTAGTTGCCCTAAAAATTGATTTGTTGCTTCCGAGCGTTGTGGCTTTTCAATTTGCTCTTTTAAAAGATCTAATGGTGTTGGTTCTCCCTTGAGATGATCTCGTATTTTAGGTTGGGATTTTTTTTCGATAGTTTTCTTAGAGGATGACATTCCTTCTCCTTGTTGGGTAGAATTACGAGTACGTTCTCCCGTTGCTTCAGAAGATTGTTGACTATCCAAAGTATTTGAATCACTGGTTTCTATTTCAGAAGAAGATTCTCCCTCTATAGAAGTATTCTGAGTTTCATTTGGATTACTGGATGTTCCTTGAGAAGAAGTCTCTATTTGTGAATCTTGTCCACTTTGACCACTAGATTTCACAGAAGAACTTTGATTACCTTGACTTTGTTGATCACTTTGTCCTGATGGTCCATCTTGGCCTGGTTGACTACTTTGACTTTGCTGTCCAATTTGACCCGATTGACTGCTTTGTCCTTGTTGTCCAATTTGACCTGGTTGCCCACTTTGTCCCTGTTGTCCAACCTGACCTGATTGACTACTTTGTCCCTGTTGTCCAGCCTGACCTGATTGACTACTTTGTCCTTGCTGTCCACTTTGACCTAGTTGCCCACCTTGTTCCTGTTGTCCTACTTGATCTTGTTGACTACTTTGGTCTTGCTGTTCGCTTTGACCTGATTGACCGCTTTGTCCTTGTTGCCCACCTTGTTCCTGTTGTCCTACATGATCTTGTTGACCACTTTGTTCCTGCTGTCCACTTTGACCTGGTTGACTACTTTGTTCCTGTTGATCATCCTGACTTTGTTGTTCATCTTGTTCTTGTTGACTAGATGATTCTTGGGATTCAGTTGATTGGGATAAATCTTCACTATGTTCAGGAAGTTGATTTGGATTACTACGTAAGTCAATTTCAATTACTTGATGACCCATTTGAGGTAATGATGGAAATGAAGAAGATGGTGAAGGACTATTTAAATCAGAATTCTGATTTGAATTATCTTGATTTTGTTCATTTGGTTGAGGTGGTTGGGGAATTTCATCTCTTAGAATTCTAATTTCTATATAATCCTCCAAAGAATTAGATTGAGTACTTTGTTCTTGTTCACTTGAACTTTGGGAATCAGTTTGTCCTTGCTCTTCAGTTGAACTTGTTTGATTTTCATGACTTTGTGTTTCCGTTTGTTCCTGATTTCTAGTTGCTTTCGATTGTCCGGATTGATCTTGCTGACCGTCTTGTTTCCGTTCACTGGTTGATTCTTGTTGTTCACTTTGATTTTGTGAATCTTTTTGTGCTTGTTCTTTAGTGGGTTCCTGGCCACTTGCCCCTTGTTGGCTATTTTGACCTTGTTGACTATCTTTTTCTTGTGAAGTTTCTGTACTTTGTTGCTCACTTTGGTTTTGAGTTTCATCTTGATTTTTTGTATCGCTTCCATTTTCTTGATTTGCTTGGTTGGGTAATGGAGTCGATTCGGCTAATTGTTCATTAGGTATTTCTTTTTTTTGTATTGGTTCTTTAGTATCGAATTCGGACTTACTTAAATCTTCTTTCTTTTCTATAGAAGAGGAATTACTTTCGTTTTTTGCATTGCTAAATTGATTTTTTACAAAATGCCAAAACCGCATACACATTCCTCCCTAGTAGGGATATATTATAATGTCAAAAGTATCATTCGTCAATGAAAACACCAAAAAAGGCACATTTTTGCACCCTTTATAAGGAATAAAAAATATTGAAACAATTCAATAAAGACAATCTAAAACAATTAAATTATTTCAAGTATATAATCTAATAAAATTTTCTTAATAAAATCATCTTCTAATCGGTTGATACTAAAAACCTTTGCTCCAATATAATTTAAAGAAGTCCCGATATGAAAAAAAATATTTCTATCGATTATAAAATAACGATCATGAAAAGTATTGTTCTTTATAACTTTTAATTTATTATACTGTCTATTAAATTTTTCCAATTCGAAGGAACCTAGTTTTGCCTTATCACTCGTTATAAGAATAATTTTAGAATTAATATTTCGAATAAAATCTAACATCGTTTTATCAGCATAACTATCGATTATAATTATTTCTTTTTTAGCTGTATTTAAGATATCTATAATTTCAGAATAGGCATCATAACTTTCTCCAGGTAAAAATATTTTTTCTTTTTTATCAAAAATAGAAAATATATAATTAATTTTTTCATCATGCTCGATCAATTTGTTATTTATATTATTTAAAGATTGATAAATATCTTTATTTTCTAAAATATAATGACGCATATGAACAAAAGCATCCATTATAGCAATACTAACTTGCGTTGCAACATCTGATTTTAAAATTGTTGCAAGCATGGCTACTCCTTGTTCGGTAAATACACGAGGTAAGTATTTTCTGTGCGTTCCTCTTCCAAATTCATGAGTTTTTAAGGTCGAAAATTTCGACCTTAAAAAATTCCATTCATCGTCATTTAAAAACCAAGAGAATCTTTCAGGAAATTTATCTGGATTGTTTTTAACTGCCTCATTGATTCTTTTAGTTTCTACTCCATACAATTTTGCCAAATCAGAGTCTAGCATTACTTGCTTTCCTCTTACTTCGTAAATCATATTTTCAATTTTTAATTCTTCGTTTAATATAATATTGTTCATCCTAAAATCCCCCTACTGTGATTACAATCAAAACGTATTTAACATAAAATGCTTACCTCTGTTTCGATTTGATTTTTTTAATATTCAAAAGGCCAGCGAACTACTTTCACCATAACTAAAAAAGGAATACTTTCCAAGTCTTGAAAAGTAACTAGTTTTTAATTGATTACATTTACAAAGTAACTGACTATTATTCTATAATTGCAAGTACATATTTCATTAAACTATCTTTTACAAATTTATCTTCTAATTTGTTAATTGAAAAAGTTTTACTACCTGCATAGTTAAGAGAAGCCCCACAATGATAAATTATATTTTGATCTAATATAATATACCGATCATGAAAATTATTACTATAAATCACTTTTAGATTATTATATTGTTGTTGATATTTATTTATATCTATTCCTTTTAATAAGCCATTACTTTTACATATTATAGTGACATCAATTTTTAGATTCCTAATCATATCTAAAACAACTTTATCTGCATAGTTATCAATAATAATTATGTTGTCGTGTGCTTCTTTTAAAATAGCCATGATTTTTGAATAAGCATCATAGATTTGTCCATTAAAATAAATTTCATTATCTTTTTTCTTTTCTTCAAATTTAGCAAAAGATTCTTGTAACAATTTAATCTCATTATCATGTTTTATCACTAAATTGTTAATATATTTTTGCGGAATCAATTCATTAGAAATATATTTTCGCATCGTTACAAAAGCATCCATTATGGCAATACTAACTTGCGTTGCAACATCTGATTTTAAAATTGTTGCAAGCATTGCCACTCCTTGTTCGGTAAATACACGAGGTAAGTACTTTGAATATTGACCACGTTTTAGTTCTAAGGTCGCATTTTGCGACCTTAGAAGATTAAGATACTCATTTTTACTTAATTTAAAACAAAATCTCTCTGGAAATTTTTCAAAATTTCTTCTAACTGCCTCATTGATTCTTTTTGTTTCTACTCCATACAATTTTGCCAAATCAGAGTCTAACATAACTTGCTTTCCTCTTACTTCATAAATCATATTTTCAATTTTTAATTCTTCGTTTAATATAATATTGTTCATCCTAAAATCCCCCTACTGTGATTACAATCAAAATATATCAAACATATGTTCTTGTGTCAATGCTATTTAATTATTTTTTGAAATATTTAAAATAATCCCAATACTTACCATACTTACCAATAAACTACTTCCTCCATAACTGAGAAAAGGAAGCGTTACACCAGTAACGGGAATAAGACCAACAACTACCATCAAATTCATAATCGATTGAATAATAATTTGAAAAATCATTCCAAAAGCTAAATATTTTGCAAATGAATCCTTGGTATTAAGTGCTATTCGAATTCCTCGCCATAATATGATTAAAAAAAGAGCACTTACGAGTATAACACCTAATACGCCAAACTCTTCAGAAATAATAGAAAAAATAAAATCGGTTTGAGGTTCAGGTAAATAAAAATGTTTCTGTCTTGAATTCATAAATCCCATCCCAAGTAATCCACCTGGACCAATCGCATATAAACTTTGAATAATTTGAAATCCAGTACCTAAAGGATCACTCCAGGGATTTATAAAGGAAGTGATACGGTCCATTCGATAAGGCGCAACTAAAATTAAGGCGACAATTCCTACTACGCCCAACGCTCCTAAGCCTAAGAAAAAACGCATATCTACACCAGCAATAAAAAGCATTGCAATAATACTGACGACGATAATCATTCCTGTACCAAAATCCGGTTGTAACATAATTAATCCAAAAATCACAAACAAAATAACTAAAATCGGAATTACTCCTCGTTTCCAATCTCTTACAAATTTATTACTTTTCGATAAATATTTTGCTGTAAAAATAATTAAGGCAAGTTTTACAAATTCGGAAGGTTGTATTCCAAAAGAGCCAATTCCAAACCAACTACGGCTTCCATTTCGAACACTTCCAATACCAGGAATTAAAACCAAAACTAATAATAAAAGACAAACACTTAATATAAGGTTTGTCTTTTTGTAATACCATGTGTAATCTATTTTTGCTACTGTATACATTAATAGGATTCCGATTGCAATAAATAATGATTGACTTTTGACGTATCGAAAGGGATCGCCAAATTTATATTCCGCCCAAATACTAGAAGCGGAATAAATCATTACAAGTCCAAATAATACTAAGAACAAAACGGCGATAAAAAGAACCTTATCCCATTTTTTTCTTTTCATAATTATCCTTTCTTACATCCAAATACCAAAGTAAATACCACTCATAGCAAGAATTAAACCAACGACCCAAAAGAGTTTAACAATATCGTTTTCTTCCCATCCTAATTTTTCAAAATGATGATGTAACGGCGTCATCAAAAATAACTTTTTATGGAAAACAACGAGCCAAAATACTTGTAAGATAACACTTAACGTTTCAATAACAAATACAAAGGCAACTACTAAAAGCGTAAGTTCCCGGTGAACTAAAATTGCAATTACCGCCATAACGGCTCCTAAACTAAGAGAACCAGTATCGCCCATAAAGACTTTGGCAGGATGTGTATTATAAACTAAAAATCCAAGTAAACTACCAACTAATAAGAAAGTAAATAAACCGAGATCCGTAAATCCAACCATCATGGAAATCAAACTGAAGGCAATAAAAGCAATCGCGGATAAACCACCGGCAAGTCCATCTAATCCATCGGTTAAATTCACGGCATTACTACTACCAATTAACAAGAAAAGAATAAATACCCCGTAGAACCAACCCATTTCGATATTGATTCCAAGTGTACTGACGACAAAAGCAGTACTATTTCCACCTTTCATGTAAAGGTAAAAGACAATTAAAGCCATCACCAATTGCCCAAAAAACTTTTGAGGAGCGGTTAAACCATCATTTTCTTTTCGCTTAATAGATAGATAGTCATCCAAAAAACCAAGTACAGCATAACCGACAAAAACAATTAATACCAGTCCTAAATCATCCGTTAATGTCAGGTACCCAAGAGCAATCAATATAAGTGTTGTAATAACCGTAGGTACAATAAAAATAAGTCCACCCATGGTTGGAGTACCCTCTTTTTTACGATGATTTTCTCCAACATAAGCACTGATACGTTGACCAATATGCATTCTTTTTAAAATTGGAATTAGAATAAGTCCAAAAACAACGGACGACAAAAATCCGATCATGACAACGGCAATAACTTTATTTAAAGTAAGCATTGATTGCATTATTTTCAACTCCCGTTTCTTTAACAAATTATACTACAAAAACAAAGTGTTTAGGATACATTTCCTAAAGTTGTACATTATTTTACAGTAGAAAAAAATCGTTCATTCGAGCAGTAGACGAACCGTACTATCTTTCGCAATACGGCTTCCCGCTACTGGACTTTGTTCAATTACTTTCGTGCCTTCACCAGTGTATTCTACTTTAAATTCATTGAGTGCTTTGGTCGCTTCTTTAACGCTCATTCCAATAACGTTAGGAACTTCGGTATAAACGGCATCGTCCCATTGATAAACTTTTTCGATTTGCCCTTCTTGTTTTTCTATACCGAGTGCATCGATAATATCTAATAAAATTCTTCGCGCAACCGGTGCTGTTGTATAACTCGATAACATCGCTGTATTTTTAGGATTATCAATAGCCACATATAAAATTGCCTGAGGATCATTACTTGGAACTACCGCCATAAATGACATAATATAATTATTTACTAAGTAACGTCCATTTTCAACTTTTTGAGCTGTTCCCGTTTTTCCTCCAATGCGGTAACCATCGATATAGGCATATCTTCCTCCCCCACGAGCAACAACACTTTCAAGGGCATAGCGCATCTTCAAAGAAGTTTCGGGACGGATCGTCGTTCGAATTAACTTTTTATCAAATGTTTCGATAATACTATTCGTTTCAGGTTCCAAAATATTTTTAACAATGTACGGTTGATAGAGGTTTCCCCCATTAACGACAGAAGAAACGGCTGCTACTTGTTGAATAGGAGTGACACTTACCCCTTGCCCAAAGGCCGTTGTTACTAGTTCCAATTCGCCTACTTTATCGAGTGGAAAAATAATTCCTTCCCCTTCCCCATTTAAATCAATTCCTGTTTTCGAACCGAATCCAAATTTTTCAAGATAAGAAAATAATCGTTCTTTACCTAACATTTGACCTAATTTAACAAAACCCGGATTACAAGAATTTTCTAACACCTGTAAAAAAGTCTGATCCCCATGTCCTCCTGCTTTCCAACAACCGATTCTACTTCCTCCAATCGTGACACCACCTGAATCATAAAAATGATCTTTTTCCATATCAATTAAATTTTCTTCGAGGGCAGAAGCAAAAGTCATAATTTTAAAGGTACTTCCAGGTTCGTAAGATGCCCAAATGGGAAGATTTCGAGAAAGTGTTTCCATCGAATAATTTTGATACTGATTTGGATCAAAGTTAGGACGCGAACTCATTCCTAATATTTCACCATTATTAGGATCGATGGCAATAGCTAATGCCATATCCGGATGAAACATAGATACGACATTGTCCATTTCCCGTTCGAGTGACATTTGAATCTTGTAATCGATTGTCAACTGAATATTCATACCATCTTGAGGTTCGACATATACTTCCGATAAATTTAATTTGTTTCCTTTCGCATCCGAAAAATATTTAATAGCACCTTGTTCCCCAGTTAGATACGAATCATACTGTAATTCCAATCCCGATAATCCTTGATTATCGATACCGACATATCCTAAAACATGGGATAATAAATCACCGTAGGGATAATAACGTTTTGCTTCTTTTACTAGATAAACTCCCGGTAACTTTAAAGAAGCTATCTGATCGGCAACCTCGTAGGAAAGTCTTCTTCCTTCCGGATGAACACGTTCGATAGAAGTTACTTTATTGACATGAGAGGCCATTTCTTCTTCACTTACTTGAAGAATGGGAGCAAGTAATTGAATTGTCTTTTCCTTATCATCAATTTGACTAGGAATGAGAACCAATGAGGTAGTGGTTAAATTATCTGCTAGCACTACCCCATTACGATCTAAGATCAATCCACGATTTGCTTCGATAGGCAAATTACGACTCCATAGATCATCCGCTAAATCCGATAATTTATCATAGTCGATAACTTGTACATAAAAAACACGCGCAATTATAAAAATAAATAATAAAATTAAGATTAAAAAAAGTACTTTGATACGAGCATCTATTTTTTTAAAAAACATGAAGTCACCTCAAAATAACCTATGAAAAAAAAGAGGAAATCATTCCTCTTTCGTTTTCTTATCCGATGAATCAGCATTCGAATCATCCTTCTCTTTTTCGGTCGATGTATCAAATTTAGGCTGTAATTCGAGTGCCACGGTAGTATCGGAATCGAGTTTAGTGCCCTTTTTAACACTTTGTGAAGTAACGTATCCAGTTCCTTTTACCGTATAAGGGTATCCAATCAGTTCGAAGAAAGTAGATACTTCCTTATGACTCCATCCCGTTAAGTCAGGTAAAGTGATATTTTTTCCATTCGTAACAAAATAAACTTTTTCTTTTGAATTAATCACCGTTCCCTGTTTTGGATATTGATTAATAATCGTATCGCCATCGCCAATTACGACGGTTGGAATTCCTAGCGTATTAAATTCATCGACAACTTTAGTTATGTTCCTACTGTAATAACTATCGAGTGTAAGTGAAACGATTTCTTCTTTAGGAGAAGAAACAGTTTCCATATTTTTATATTTTGCGATATTTTTAATAATTTCTTTGATAGCGTCGGATAAAGGTTTTGTATCATTAGGACTAGGTTTGGTTACCGTTGCATAAATAATATACTCCGGATCATTTCCTGGATAAAGTCCAGCAAAGCCACGAATAACATCGCTTTCTCCCGTTAAATATCCATTTCCGTCGGAAATTTGAGCAGTTCCTGTTTTAGCCGCGATATCGTAGCCTTCCATATAATAAGGTGTTCCGGTTCCATCCGTCACGACATCGTGCATTAAAGAAATCATTTTCGTAACAGTCTCTTCACTAGCTACTCTACCTAATTCCTTTGTTTTACCTTCATAGATAACATCGCCCGATACGGGATCGACAATGCGATCTACTAAATAAGGTTGTAAAAGTACCCCATCATTCGATAAGGAAGTCAAAGCTTTAACATTTTGAATCGGAGTAGTCATAACACCTTGTCCAAAAGCCGCATTAAATATTTCTGTTTCGTAACGGAAAGCAATTTTTCCATTGGACTCGTTTGGTAATTCGATTCCCGTAGGTCCTCCAAATCCTAAACGTAAATAATAATCTCGTAAAGTATCCCCACTCATATAACGTTCTACTAAAGTCAAAGCACCGACGTTACTCGATAAAGCGAATCCTCGATCAAAAGTAATATAACCCCAACCTCTTCGATCATGGTCACCAATTTCAGTTCCATCTTTCGTTACATAAACACCGGATTTAAAAGTTTCTTGTCCGTTGTAATTTCCTGATTCCATTGCTGCCATATACGAATAAATTTTCATCGTTGACCCAGGCTCAATAGCCGTCGAAATAAGCGGATCTTCCCAAACACTAATATCGCGAACATTTGGATCAAAAGAAGGATACGTAGACATTCCTAATATACGTCCGGTCGATGCTTCGGCAACAATAATATTAATTCGCTCAAAAGTATATTTACTAGCACTGTTTTTTATCGCCTGTTCAATAAAAAATTGAATGTTATCATCGATTGTTAAATAAATATCTTTACCCGCAATCGCCTCATGTCGAATTTCAGGGGTATTAGCAATTTGATATCCTTTTAAATCTTTCTGATAAGTAATCGATCCAGGTACACCGGATAAAGTTTCATTATAATAAGATTCAAGTCCCATTTCCCCGACAATCGTTCCATCGCTATTATTTTTAGCATAACCAATCGTATAAGATAAAAAATTACCATTCGGATAATATCTTTTTTGTGTTTCAATAAAATCGATTCCAGGTAATTGAAGTGCTTGAATTTGAGATTTTACAAGTTCAGTAAGTCCGCGTCCTTTCGAACCAAATTCGGTTTGATAAGCATTCTTCGCTTGGGCATTTTGAATAATTTCTATAATTCGCTCTTTTTCCATACCTAAAATAGGAGCTAATTGTTCGGCTGTCATTTCGACATCTACGACATGTTTTGGTTTATTCGCATCTGTTGTTCTAGAAGCATCAAGATAAGCTATTAAAGTATAAGAATACACGTTTTGAGCAAGAATATTTCCATTGATATCGTAGATAGTTCCCCTTTTTGCAGGAATGATATCGGTTGCCGTGGTCCGATAAGATGCAAATTCTTTTAAATTGATACCATCAATTTCTTCCGAAAGAGCCAACTGTCCACCACGAAGGGCAATAATAACAAAGCAAAAAAAGGCAACAATTAAAATACTATTACCAAATCCAACTTGATTATGAAGTTTTTTCTTTGACTTTGTTTTTTTTCTTGCCAAAAGACTCACCTCTATCTTCTTAACTTATTGTACCACAAGATATTTTTCCGTGCAAACGACTATAAAAAAAGTCCATATTAATCAATGGACTTAATATTATCATTATTATAAGTAAGACCTTGCTCTTGAGCAATTGCCTGAATTTTATCAAGCGATGCAAGTTCATTGATTGTCATACTTAAGCTCTCATTTTTCTTTGTTTGAGAAGCAATTTCTTTTTTAGTTTTTTCAACCTCAAAATTTATTTCAGATAAGGTTGCCTTAGTAAACACAATGGCAACCGGAGATAATACGACAAGTAAAATAGTAAAAATATAAAGCAATTTTTCAAATTTGCTCATCTTAAGACGTTTTTTTACTTTACGCATTTTTTCATCTCCCTTTATTTTATTCTTTCAACGACACGTAACTTTGCAGAACGTGCTCGATTATTTCGCTCCAATTCTTCTTCGCTCGGTTCAATCGCTTTTCGATAAACCAATTGATAGTTCGGTAAATACATATCTGGAATCGAAGGCAAACCTTTTACTTTTGGATCGACACTACAAACTTCTTTAAAACAATTTTTAACGATACGATCTTCTAACGAATGAAAAGTAATAACCGCTAACCTTCCACCTACTTTAAGAAGTGATAACGCATCTTTCAAACTGCTTTCCAAAATAGGAAGTTCTTGATTTACTTCAATTCGAATTGCTTGAAAAACCTTTCGTGCAGGATGTCCTTTTTTTCGTACTTTTTCAGGGACAGAAGAACGAATAATATCCGCTAATTCAAAAGTCATTTCAATCGGTTTTTCACTTCTTTTTTTAACAATATTCCGAGCAATGCTAGGGGCATACTTTTCTTCCCCATATTGATAAAAAATACGGGTTAAGTCTGCTTCAGAATAAGAATTTACTACATCGACTGCCGAAAAAGGAACACTTTGATCCATCCGCATATCGAGAGGTGCATCCTGATGATAACTAAAACCGCGTCTTCCCTCGTCCAATTGAGGACTCGAAACACCTAAATCAAATAAAATACCATCGACTTCCGTTATTCCACGTTGTTCAAGTTCCTTTTTTAAATTTTTAAAATTGCTCTTAATAACGGTAAAATTAGTACCAATGGCACTTAAACGTTCCGTTGCATAATCGATTGCCTCTTGGTCTTGGTCAAAGGCGAATAAAGAACCCCTTTTTATTCTTTTTAAGATTTCACTAGAATGACCACCATAACCAAGAGTGCAATCTACGATGATGCTTTCATCTTCTAAATTTAACGACTGAATAGACTCATCTAATAAAACACTAATATGTTTTTCCATAATAACACCTAAAAGTTGAAATCGATGTCGAAAAGATGTTCTGCAATTTCAGATAAATCTTCTTCATTATCCTGCATAAATTGGTTCCATCTTTCTTCTGACCAAATTTCTAATCGTTCATTTACGCCGACGATCACGCAATTTTTTTTCAAATCGGCGTAATGAACTAATGGAGAGGCTATGTTGATTCTACCCTGTTTGTCAAATTCAGCTATCGTAGCACCAGACAAGAAAAACCTAGAAAAACTTCTAGCATCTTTTTTGGTAAATGGTAAAGATTTTAATTTCGTAACAATATTGTTCCATTCGACAAGAGGATATGCAAATAAGCATCCTTCAAGTCCACGGGTAATTACAAAACTGTTTCCTAATTCTTCGCGGAATTTAGAAGGAACAATCAAACGATTTTTTTCATCGATGGTATGATGAAACTCTCCCATTAACATAAAAATCCCCCACTTTTCACCACTTGTCACCACTACTTACCTTAATAATACACTAAAGTCCCCCGTAAAGTAAATACCCAAACAAAAAAAAGACATCGCTTATGTAAAGAAATGTCTACTTTTTTATTCTTTTATTTGCTCCTTCCAACGCCACCGTACTGATATACTTTGCCATCGCTAGTAACCGCATCTTCTGGAAGTTCCATACTTGGTGGAGTAACAACAAGTGTACCATCCACTTGGTAATAGGCATCGCCATAATGAGTGGTAATGAAATCATTTAATTTAAAATAAGGATACGTCTTTTGTTCTTGGAATAAGTCTTGAACTCCTTCTTTAGAAATTAAGGTATAAGTACCATCTTCATTTTCTTGTAAGCCATATACTGTATAGGTATAATCTACTTCACGAACACTTCCGGTATAGAAGAAATCTCTTCCGTTCGGATGATATTCTTTAGCAACCGTATATAAATCCGTCGAAGGATCAGGAACATAATCGACAAATTGTGCTTCCTTTGTTCGCGTACGAGGACGAGATTTAAAATGATTTGCTGTTTGATAACTTGGATTTATTTGAATCCAATCATAATCGTAGTCGTAATCATAGCTATAGTCATAGTCATAATCGTAATCATAATCATAATCATAGTCGTAATCATAGTCATAATCATAGTCATAGCCATAATCATAATCAAAATCATAATCATAGTCATAATCGTCAGTTTCCCAATACTCTTCATAATACGATTGATCACTTTCCCAAATATCATCATCACTTACCCAATCATCCGTAGCAGAAGAATCATCGAAACTAGACCAATAATTAATTTGATTATCTTCCGAATCATCATAATAATAAAAGCCATCATCATCATAACTGTAGCCATTATCACTTTCATAATAAGTATAATCGTCGTCATAATAATAATAACTGTCATCATAATAGAAACCGTTGTTATATAATCCACTATAATATAAGAAATAAGCGCCATAATAAGGATCATAAAAAGCATGATAATTTTGAGGTGGTTCAGAAATATCCTCGGTATAAGCATATTGATACTCTAAATGAGGTTGATTACTTTCCACAATGGTTTGAAGTATCTTTTGATTATCTTCGATAGAGAGAAGTCCTTCTTTTTCCATAGCTGCTAGTAATGCCGTTTTATCGGTCGTCTCAGAAGTCCAAGTAAAATCACTTTCATGTTCATATTCCGAAGTTAAATAACGCTCAAATCCCTGTTCTGAAACATAAAGATGCATATGGGCACCTTCTAAATCACAGTCCATCTTTTTGTTGCATCCCGTAAGAAAAGCAACTCCCGCCAAACTAAAAGCACAAAGTTTTAATTTCCATGTTCGATTCATAGGTAAATCCCCCTTAAAGCAACATTTACTATAACATAAAGGTACTTCCCTAGCAAGAAGTACCTTTAACAATAATTATTTTTTATTTTTTATTTCATCTTTTAAAAGGGTTAAGAATTCTTCTTTTGAAACCGTAGTAGTTTCTTCTTTTCCGTAACGACGATAACTAATCGTGTTATTTTCTTTTTCTTTATCACCTAAAATGAGCATGAACGGAATTTTCGAAGTTTGAGCTTCTCTAAGACGATAACCTAATTTTTCACTACGATCATCTAATTTAACGCGAATTCCTTCTTCATCTAAGAAATCGGATATTACTTTTGCATAGTCCCCTTGATGTTCTGGACTAACCGGTAATACACTTACTTGAACAGGACTTAACCAAGCAGGAAGAGCCCCTTTCGTCTCCTCTAAAATGTATGCCATAAAGCGGTCGAGTGAACCTAGAATAGCCCGATGTAAAACAACCGGTGTTTGTTTTTCACCATTTTTATCGATATATTTTAAATCAAACTTCATCGGTAAGCAGAAATCTAGTTGACAAGTAGATAAAGTATATTCATTACCTACGGCTGGTCGTACATTAACATCTAATTTTGGTCCATAGAAAGCAGCTTCCCCAATCTCTTCCGTATATTCGATACCTAGTTCATTTAAAACTTGACGTAATTCATTTTCAGCTTGATTCCACATTTCGTCATCCGGATGATACTTTTCTTTATCTAAAGGATCGCGTAAAGATAAAACACAACGATAATTTGTAATATTGAAATCTTTATAAACATCGAAAATCAAGTCAACAACATTTTTAAATTCCGATTTAATCTGCTCTTTGGTAACAAATAGATGGGCGTCATTTTGACAGAAATGTCTTCCCCGTTCAATACCTTTCACAGCACCACTCGCTTCATAACGGAAGTCATGAGCGATTTCTCCAATACGAATAGGTAAATCTTTATAAGAATGAAGTTTACTTGCATAAATCATCATGTGATGTGGGCAGTTCATTGGTCGAAGAACAAAACTTTCTCCATCCACTTCCATTGCTGGGAACATATTTTCTTTATAATGATCCCAGTGTCCTGATTTTTTATAGAGTTCGACATTACCAACACAAGGAGTCATCACATGTAAATAACCTAATTTACGTTCTTTTTCTTTAATATAATTTTCAAGTTCTTGCCAAACGATATAACCATTTGGTAAAAACATCGGAAGTCCTCTTCCAACTAAATCGTCAGACATAAATAGTTCTAGGTCTTTTCCTAATTTTCGGTGGTCGCGTTCCTTCGCTTCTTCTAAAGCCTTCAAATGATTATTTAAATCTTCTTCATTTTCAAAGCAAATGCCATAGATACGTTGTAACATCTTGTTGTTAGCGTCCCCTTTCCAGTAAGCGCCACTTACTTTGAGAAGTTTAAAGTATTTGATTTCTTTAACAGTTTCAACATGCGGTCCACGACATAAATCCACAAAATCACCTTGACGATAAGCAGAAATAGTGACTTCGTTTTCGTCCATACGACGAATTAAATCTAACTTGTAAGGATCATCATGGAACATCTCGAGCGCTTGTTCTTTCGTCAATTCTTCGCGAACGATTCGTTTTCCATCTTTCGAAATCTTTTTCATTTCCTTTTCGATTTTTTCTAAATCTTCTTCTTTGATAACCGTATCGCCTAAATCGATATCATAGTAGAATCCTTCTTCGATGACAGGTCCAACCCAAAATTTAGCTACGGGATATAGGTGTTTAACTGCTTGCGCTAACAAATGGGCACAACTGTGATTTAAAACACTTAACTTTTCATCTTCTTTAATATTGATCATATTAACTCTTCCTTCCTCTATTCGTTTTAATTTTAATCTTTGGGAGTTCCTCTATAGGAGTATAATCACCGGTTCCATCTTTCACCGTTAGTTTCGGAATGGTTCGGTTATAAACCTCTTCCATCAAAGCATTTCCCCATGTTTCATCCAAGACATTAAAATGCCGATCGTAATCGAGTAAAGTCAAAATTTCATCGGTAGACTTCGCTAAATAGAGATTTAATAAATTAATAATATTCCCCATAAAAAAACTCCTACTACTATTGTAATAGGAGTGCAATAACACGGTACCATCCTCTGTTTCACTTAATTTAATCTTTAACGGAATCTACCCGGGAACATCTTTCGAGTCCAACTGAAAGAATAGTAACGAATCAAGGGGATTATTCATTTACACCAACCATGAACTCTCTTCTAATCACACGCTTGATTCATCGTGTTTCTTTTCATAACGTTTTTATAACTAAAATATACGCATTTCTTGTTGATTTGTCAAGCATTTATTCAGGCTTCTTAGGAAATAAGAATGCAAAAGAAATAACTTTACATTTCGGTTTTTCTTCGGTAGAAGGAATATTCTCCATTTCACAAGATCCTTTTAATTCCGTATACTGATCAATCAAAAATTGCGCAAGTCCCTTACGCGTACTTTCATAAATTCGCTCTTCTAAACGAATCGCTTCCGCAAAATGTTCCATCTCGACTTGAGAAGCATTTTTTAAAGTAGCATACGCAAAAGCGGTATCGACAATCGACAAAGCTAAATCCGGATTATACAAAGGATCATCATAAACTCTACGTGCCTTTTCTGTAACCCGTAACAAAGTCGTAAACAATAAATCTTTTTCTTCTTCGTTAAAAGCAACCTCTATTTTTGTTTTCTTACTTAATCGTTCGAGACTACTATCCAAAATCTGAAGCATAACTTCATCCGTCGGTTCTTTCACTTTTACTTTTTTGAATCTTCTTTTCAACGCCGTATCTTGTTCAATATAACGTTCATATTCATCCAAAGTAGTAGCACCAATAATCTTTACTTGTCCCCGATCGAGATATGGTTTTAATAAATTAGCAAAATCTAAGGAAGATTGTTCCCCTTTTCCAGAGCCAATAACCGTATGTAACTCATCAATAAAAAGAATAACATGATGATCTCGTTCAATTTCATGTAATAACTTCTCTACTCTTTCTTCAAACTGACCACGATAAATAGTTCCACTAATTAAACTAGAAGTATTTACTTTTAAAATATCATAATCACGAAGTGCCTTCGGAACTTCTCCCCGAGTAATTAAATAAGCAAGACCTTCGACAAGTGCCGTCTTTCCAACGCCTGGAGGTCCCACCAATGCGACGGATTTTTCTTGGGTTAAAAGTCCAAGCATGAGACTTTGTAATTCATTTTCTCGCCCGACGGCAGGATTCGTAAGATATTCTTTATCTCCTAAAAAATGTCCGTATTTCAAAAATATATCGTTCCCGCGATGTTTCAAAGTAGGACGACGAGGATTCGTCGAAGAGGAAGATTCCGTAGTAACAGCTGGACGTTTAGGTGGAATAGTAGTAATTGTTTCTATATTCGAAGGAATAATACCTTGAATAATCGAAGATATTTCTTCACTTACAACGCGGTTACGCATATCTTTAAAGAAGGCAACCTCCTCTAATTTATCATTTTCTTTCATTATTCCTTTAGCTATCAATAAATCACGAAACAATGGTTTCATAGAAAGATGAGAAAAAGAATAACAAAGTAATATCGGGGTAATCAAACAATAAGGAACATCTGTATACTGATTGTAAATAGATAATAACGCCTTTTGAAAATTCATAAGATAAGGTTTAAAAGCCCGATCGTAGATATCCTTTCGTAAATCCGGCGTAATCGGATCTTTCGAACCTTGTAACAACAACTTATTATCACAATGAACGGGAATAAACAAATCTTTTAAATGAATTTGATATTGTTCAAAGAGATCTTTTAAATCCGGATCCTTTTGTAATCCAACATAAAGAAAACTGAACGAAATCTTCATAGCATCATTCCACAATATAGGAGTACCATCCGATTTAGTAGAGGAATACATAGAAAGTGGTTCTAATAAATAATAGATATTGATTACACTATTTAAAACATTTTTCAATTCTTTGGAACTCGTTTGGCGAAATTTTTGATAACTCGAAAAATCTTCAATAGATGGTTTTTGTAAAGGAACATATTCTTTGATTGTTTCTTCTTTTTCATAAGGTGTTTTTTCAAATAAATTATCAAATAAGAATTGATCGAAAAAAGACTGTAAATTGGTATTAGAAAAGTCCCCTTGATAATCTTTTTCAGAATGAAAAGAAATTCCTGAAAGCAATCCTTTTTCAGCAATAAGGGCTCCACTTTCGTGATCGACAATCCAAGTGACGGGACTTACCTCAACCCATTCGAAAAAATGATTTTTATGTTTCTGCTGATCCGACAAAGTAACATTATTCGAAGCATAATTAGATTTCACACGTATAAATTTTCTTCCTTGATATTCATATTCCATCAAACGACAAGGAACAAAAGAGGATTCTTCATCATCAAAAGGACGTGCATCAATCGTATAAAAATGATTCGTCGATTTTAGTTGATTACTTACAAAAAGTTTTTCTAACTTTTCGGCAAAGGAACTACTTACCACATCTTGTGGATAATAGCCAAAGGAAATAATGCCATCTTTTTCTTCTTCGTTGGCTAAAATAGTTTGTGTAATTTCCCCCGGTAAAATAATCGGACGAATAACGCCATGTCTCGAAAAAGCATCTTTAGAAGAGATTTGACCACTCGAAGAAATAACCATCACACGTCCCGTTCCCAAAGAATGATTTTTAGTCCAACAATATCCCTGAGAAGATCGAGACGAAACGGCGGCTCCCGTAAGTAAAGCAAAATCAGTTAAAGTATAAGATAAATTATTTTTTAAAACATTCAAATTTTTAATTTGATCGATATCTAAAATGGTTAGTTGTTCTTTTTTTAGCATTTTAATCACATCTCTTTAATATTATTCTATCATTTTTTTAAATGGAGTAATATTAATTTTTCTTTTTCTTTTGATAAATTACTTGTTGTAAAAGAGAATTCGTATTTAAAAGACGATGATTACTATTTTCTTTTAAATAATTTTCGAGTAAAGAATAAGAAAAATGGTTTTTGATAGGTTGTCCGTAAGATAACAAATTATAGTAAGAAAATAAGTGTTCTAAAATAGGACTTTTCTTTTGATATAACTCGTACATAAAAGCATAAGGTGTCCGTAAAGAAAAAGGATATTTTTGAATTATTTTAGGAAAGTAATCACGTTCTAATTTTTGATAGAAAGATGGAGCCTCACGTTCATCCTTGACCGGAAAAGTTAACCGTTCTTTCCAAGTGGTCCCCGCATGAATATGTGGAAGAAAGAAAGTAGAAAAATCGTTTGGAATCTGAGATGAAATAGACGCAAAGTCACCCCATATTTTTTGATGTGCTTGATCATATTTACAGAAAACATAAAATAAAGCAATATCAAAATAATCGCGCTGATCTAAAGATTCAAAAACACAAGAAGACATTTCTCCTTTGTGAATAAATCCCATATTATTTTTTGCTAAAAGTAAATAATTTTGTAATACTTCTTCCAAAAAAAGAAAAGTATCTTCGGGAAATTCTGAAACGAGTCGCGTATTTTCTAAAAAATCAGATAACATGGTCATAATTCACCCTCTTTCCGAGTAAAGAGACGTAAAATAAAGTTCTCATCCTTGGACAAACAATTAGTAAAACTAACTTTTTATTATAAAGATTGCCAAAAATAGTGTCAAGAAAAAAGACCTTTATGAGGTCTTTTCATGATCGATTAAAGTACTAAATTCATTGGCAAGTCGAACGCGACTATTCAGTCTTCGACTCTGTTTCTTTAAAACTTTTTCAAGAGCATAAATCTGTTGATCATCCGTATTCTTCTCTGATAATACATCGATACTGTACCCGACTAATAGATCAGCATATCTTCGAAGTGGACTTGAGACGTGCGTATAAGCATCGTATCCTAAAGCACTATGTCCTAAATTTTCGGTACTATAGAAAGCCCTTTCCATCGAATGTGTCATCAAATCGATACTTTTCTTCCATTGACCTCCCTTTACCGTGTCTTTAAATCGTTCTAATTTTTCGATATCTGTATCGAAAGCTAAATGATTACGGTATAAAAAAGGATATCCAGATTGATGATAATAGGAAGCAACCTGATGATTTAAGAAAAGCATCATAATCTCAACCATTTTTTGAGAGGAAGTTCCCGTTTCGAATTCAGATGGAAGAAGACTATCTATAGTATAATAATCTAAGGTTGAATAAGGCATCGTACCTTTAATTTTAGACGCCACTTCTTGCATTAAAGTTAATGATTCTAATATTTTAGAATCGGCACTATGACCCGTTTTCAAAATCAGATTGGCTTCGTTATAAGTTAAATTATCATAGACTTGAATCACTTGATGAGTCGTATAAAAAGAATCTTTTTCAACCGTTCCATCCGGCTTAATTTGAAAATAAAAACTACGTGCATAACGCATATGATTACTCTCTAAAGAAAGCCGATGACAAGATAAATCACTCGGTAACATAGGAATTACTTGATCATCGTAATAAATTGAAGTCCCGCGATTTGAAGCTTCTTGAATAATGGGACTAAACATCGGGATGACACTTAAAGGATCCGCAATATGAATTCCTAAAAAGTAATTCCCATTCGTAAGTCGTTGACAAGAAATTCCATCGTCAATTTCGTGCGCACCCACGCCATCGATCGTAAGAATTAATTCGGAAGAAAGTGCCGAATCTTCGTCCAAAGGGCGATCCATTTTACGTACTTCTTTCAAAATAGTAGGAGAAAAACGATCTGAAATTTGATATTTTATATAAAGTTCATCGGTAGAAAGTTTAATTTCTTTAGGTGAAGTCAATTGCTCAAAGACACGAGAAACGGAAGCAACAACGGCATCTTGAATCAAAGGAGAAATCTTTTGTCGTTCATAATGTAATAAAAAAGTTTTTAATCTTTGTAATTGAATTCCCTTTTTAGAACGATATTTAACTTGCTTTAAGTCACTGTGAAACAAGAGTAAAGAAAGTAAATTTTCGTAATAAACAACTTGTTCCCATTCACACATCGTTCGTCGAACAGTCCACGACTTTAAAGCGTCAAAGTAACGATCCATTGTCTGTTCAAACAAAGACTTCCCTTTTTGATCTTCGATCAAAGGAAGAAAAGGAATTCGTTTTAAAACTAATTTTATATAAGATAAATTCTTTTTTCGGAAAAGAAGATAAGAAGCAATTCGTTCTTGATTCATCGCCTGTACTTCTTTATCGGCTTCCAAATAGAAAAGCTCACAAGAATTTAATTGGCGTAAGGCATCTTTTAATTGACGATAATTCGGATGACTTTTCTTATATTTACCCGGTTTTTGTCGAAGCGCTTGAACAAACACATTTTCTGTTTTTAAAAGTTGTTCTAAAACAGCATCGTTTTTATTTTTATATTTCGTAAATAAAAAAGATAAAAAAGGAAAAAAAGAATCCCAGTAGAAATAATCTTTTTCATAATCATAATAAAGACACGTTTTCTCTAAAAAAGAAAGCGAAGCTAATATCATCGTTTCGATATCCATCGTATTTAATATTTTAGCAAGTTCTAAATACATATTTGCTCTTTCTTTAGTAGTTAAAGGAAACGTCTTATTTTCAAAAAGGTTTTTTAAAGCAAAGTAGAGAGGATCATCTAAAGAAAATATTACTGGATCCATACTTTAATCACCTTCTAACTTCTTCTATTTTTACTAATTAGTTTCATATCAAGAGAAAGTTCCTTAATCCGTTCGATAATACGACGGGCTTTTACTTTTTCGACCGCATTATTGCTATTTGCTAAATGACTTTCTAATTCTTCCATCGTTAAATTCGAAGTAAAAAAAGTAGGTAATTCTTCATTCATACGATATTGTAAAAGCGGTCCTAACACTTCATCACGCGACCAGGGAGTCATATTCTCTGCCCCAATATCATCGAGTAGTAACAAAGGTGCTTTTTTAACGCGGTCAAATTTTTCTCGATATTCTTCATTACCAAACGATTCTTTTAAAGAACGTAAGAATTCGGGATAATAAATGAGCGCACTTCTTACTTTTTGTTTGGCTAATTCGTTAAATAAAGCCGCCACAAGATAAGTTTTCCCACTACCGAAACTGCCATTTAGATAAAGTCCCTTTTGTTTTTTAGTCGTGGGATACTGTTGTAAAAAATCAATCAAATATTTAATAATTTCTTTACGACCGCGATCATCTTTATAAATATCTTTCATACGGGCATTTTTGATTTGTTTAGGAATTTCAAAAAGATAAACATTTTCTTGGTAAGCATCCTGTTTTAACTGTTTTTTTAAATAAGCACAAGCGTTATATGAAAAAACGATTGATTTTAATTGTTTTTCCGGTGTTAGTAAAAAACCTTTTTCATGGTTCTTACAATTTTCTAAACCCGGACAATGTAGACAATTTTGAAATTCTTGACTCGCCTCCTCTAATCGAGAAGTATACTTCATTAAAAGATCCTCTTCAATCGGAAGATGTTCGACATAAGAACGAAAGTTAGGATCTTTTAAAGCCGTAACATAAGATTGTTTTAAATCGATTTGTTTCGACGAAGTCATCGAAATAACATCAGTTACTTTTTTCATACACACTCACCTATACCTTTATTTTAGAAGAAACAAGAAAAAATAACAAGATAATCAAAGCAAAATTTCGTACTATTTCATAGAATTTGTTTTTTCATTATCTCTTCCCATTTGAGTACTTAAAGTTAATAATTTTTCGTCACTTAATCCAAGCGAAGAAAAATCCGGACGAACAAGACGAGAAGTATTAGAACGAATCCACTGTTTCAAGTGATCGTATCCTTCTTTTGGATTTTCTTTAATCTGTTGATAAAGACCATACGCCAAAACACACGTTTCTAGTTCCAAAGCTTGTCGCTCTACCGAAAGTGGAAACCGATTTTGAGAGGATGTAGAACGTTCTTTACTTAATCCATCGAGTGTTAGAAAAGCCAAATCGCGTACAAAAGAAAATTCGTTATGACGAAGTTTTTCGATTTCTTCCAAAGGAAAACCTTGTTCTTCTAAAAAGTCACAAGTCAAATAATCCACCACATACGTTGGTAACTCTTCAAACCCATTCGCATACGAATGAACGACACTCGAGTTCATTAAAAAATCAACGCCATGCATCACTTCATGCGTAAGCGTCACAAAATCAAATAAAGTATCGTCCCGTTGAACCGAACAGTAAACATTGTGATGAATAAAGTCATGGAAAGTAAGTCCTCCATACGCCTGACTACCCTTTCGAATGAGACGAACAAAATTTAAATGTTTCGGATCGTTCAAAATAGATAATGCATGAGAACGTATTTCTTCATCTTCAATCGTCTCGTAAAAAGCTTTGGCACCATCGATAAGATAAGTATCATTCATGGGCATAGCAGCAAGTGTTTCCTCATTTTCCATCTCGATTCCCGTTAAGTTTTCGGCTAATGCTTTTAGAAAAGAAACGTAACCATCATCATTTAAAGCTTGATACGATTCATAATAAGATTTAGAAAGTTCTCCATAACGAATATCACGACTCAATACGATAGGAACTTTTAAATAATCGAGTAAATTATAAAAACCCGTATAACGAATCGTTCCACTATTATTTAAAGCATTAAAAAGATCATACAAAGAAAAAACAATTTTTTGTTTTTCGACGGGATCCGTCGTTTTTGAAAATCGATCCAATAACGCTTTTTGATGTTGTTCCATTAATTTAATATTCCACATAAAGTCCTCCTCTTAAGAGAATGGTTCGAGCATCGCTTCCATTTCTTTTTGACTTTCAATATCACTCGTAATATTTAAATCTTTATCGAACCATTCCGGAAGTTGTTCCTCTTTCTTTTTAATTGGTGTTTTTGTCTCATTTTTATCGGTTTGCTTTTTAGCAAATTGACGTTTTAATTTTTTGTGTTCTTTTTCAATGGTCCGCATAGCGTCCTCGACCGTTTCGATATGAAGACGTGCAAGTTGTCCCGCTAAAGTATCGATATAAGATCGACTTAATTTTTGATCGTTTACTTTTAAAACGTAATCTAAAAGTGCATTGACGACCCCAGGACGAAGTCCAGTATCGACAAGAAGACTTTCGACAATGCGTAAATCGCGAGGCGATGGTGTTCCATTTTTATATTTACTTGCTAAAAAATCATAAGGTGTCTCCGATTCGAACTGGTAAACCATTTTAGCCCATGAGGATTGATCGCCTTTAGGACTCTTTAAATAGTTCGGTTGCATCGTATAAACAAGTGTCGGAAGTTTTCCTCCCTCTTCAAATTGATAAAAATTACGACAAGCTTTTCTTAGAGCCATTTTATCGATGAGTCCTTTTTCGTTAAGATTGTCGCGTACTAATCCCTGCATATGTAAATCATCGATATGGTATACAAAAGAAAGATTGGTAATTAACTCCTTTACATCTTCACTAAAACAACGATCCGAAACCATACTTTTCGGAATACTCGAAACTAATAAATCAAAATCAATTTTACTTTGCAAAAGAATCGGAGAAGTCGCGTGTTCTACTAAATCTTCATTCGCTATAAAATCATTCCCCGAGACAGCATGAAATACTTCATGGAAAGGTGCGGTCACATCCTCATAATCTTTTAAATTCACTTTCGGTATTTTAAAATAATCAACCATGCGCTCATACTCTTTTTTACCGAGATTTTGATAAAGAACGACATTTAAAATAGGATGATTTAAAAAGGTAGCCGCTGGTAAAGGAGAATAAATTAAATAGACATAGTTATTGATATGATCTTTTTTAACGTACGTTTTTAGAAGTCCTACCGCTTCTAATTTTTTACGATTAATAACAATTTCATTCAAAGGTAATTGCATCACATTCATCAAATGATGATGGGTAAAGTCTTCGCTCATCAATTCCCGTTTATCCAAATCATCGATTAACGTAAAATAAAGGCTTACAGCACTGTAACCGATAATAGGTTGATAAAGCATGGTGACAATTTTACGATCTTCTTCACGTAAAACTGTTTTGTTGATGACAACATAACTATCCGCCGGTAATATAGTAAGACTCATACAAATCACCTCTATTACCTATTATAAAAGATTTCCCAAGATAAGAAAAGAAAAAATGCTCCTAAAAAGAAAGCATTTTAATAAAATCTAAAATAGAAGTTAAATCGATTTTCATAAAGTATAAAAACAAAAGAGAAACCAAAATAAAGGGTCCAAATGGAATCACTTTTTCACGATTATAAAAATACAAAATAAGAGAAACTGGTAAAGCAATAAAACTAGCTAGAAAAATTACAATAATTCCTAAAATCGGTGGAAGTACCAAACCGACGATAAACATTAATTTAATATCTCCACCACCGAGACTTTCCGTTTTAAAAAGAAAGTTACCTAATTTCATTAAGAGATACATTAAAAGAAAAAGTAAAGTTCCTGAACCGATGGACCATACCGTGCTAGCGAAACCCGATTTAAAAAAGCTTAGTATGATAAGAAGAAACGCACAAGTAACCGTAACTTCATCGGGAATCATCAAATAATTAAGATCACTTACTACGACAATTAAGAAAAGAGAAACGAGCACTAATGCAAATAATAAATCGAGTGAAAATCCAAAGGAATAATAACTAAGCATAAATAGTAAACCGGAAGCAAATTCGATAAAGAAATATAAAAAGGAAATCCGTTTTTTACAATGTCGACACTTACCTAATTGAATAAGATACGAAACGAGGGGAATAAGTTCATACCAGGAAAGAACATGACCACAATTAGGACAGTAGCTCCGTTTTGGCTTTGAGATACTTCCCCCACTCGAAAGACGAGAACCTACGACATGGTAAAAGGAGCCCATTATCGTTCCAAATATAAAGAAGCAAATACAATAAAAAATCTCCATAATTCACCCCACAAAATAAGAAAAGAGGAATAAATCCTCTTATGATATAATACTGAACATATCAAACATCGGTATGACGATCGATAGTAGAATGAAACCAACGACAACTGCAAGAAGACAAATTGTAATCGGTTCGATTAAACTCTTAAGAGAAGTTACAATATTACGATGCAATCCCTGAAAGTGTTGTGAAACTTTTTCCATCATAACTCCCAATTGACCGGTACTTTCACCAGTAACTAACATTTCGTAAGCAACTACTGGGAAAGCCCAATGTCCTCGGAAAGCCTCAGAAATTTTTCCACCTTTCGAAAGAACATTTAATGTATTAGCAATAATTTCTTTGTATACTTCATTGCTTGTAATACGGGATAAGATATCCATACTATCTGTAATACGAACACTATGATTTAATAAAGATGCAAAGGTTTTAGTAAAAGTAGTAACCTCGTTATAAATAATGATATTTCCAAAAACCGGTAACTTCATAAAGAATGTTTGCATCGCTTTTCGGAAGCTCTTAATGTTACGATACATGTAAATATAAATAGCAATAGCGAGTGCTAAAACAAAGAGGATAATTACATAGTTCTTTTCCAAGAAAGAAGACGCTGCAATCGTAAATAAAGTAATTCCTGGAAGAGTTGCCGAGTTACTAGAATACATCGTTACAAACGATGGAACAACAGCTACTAAGATAAATACAACAACCGCAATAGCAACAATTAAAATGATAACTGGATAAGTAAGTGCGGAAATCATTTGCTTACGAGAATCTTCAATAGAAGTATAATAATCAGCCATATCATCCAAGGTTCCAGGTAAATCTCCAGTCATTTCTGCAGTACGAATCATATTGATAAGTAACCGAGGGAAAATGTTTTCTTGATTGGTCAAAGCACCACTAAAACTTTCACCAGTGGTTAAATCATATACGACGTGTTCATAAATTTTACGTTTATTCGGATTAACGGTTTGCTTTGCTAAAATACGCATCGAATCAATTAATGGAATACCTGCTCGAATATAAGTAGATAATTGAGTAAGCATAAAAATAAGTTCACTCATACTTAATTTAGCAGGGAAAAGTTCCATTTCATAGGCTTTTCTAGGTTCGATACTAACAATCGTATATCCTTCGTTTACTAAGAAAGCTTCTACTTCAGATTTTGAATATGCATCAAATACACTTCGAATGGTTTGCCCATAATCATTCTTAACTACATAATTCCAAGTGATTCGCTTCATTCCTTCCGCCTGGTGATTACGATTTGCTACTTGTGAAAAAACATCATTTGGATTATTGGTAGCAACATTACGAGCAGTATCTCTCATTAACTCATCAGTCGCGTCAACCTTAGTTTCATCTTTCGGTTCTTTAGCTTCTTTGAGTAACTTTTTTGGAAGCATAATAATACTTCTTACCATATGATAAGTTCGAATAAAAATGTTCATTGGGTTGCCTCCTCTTTCTATTCCTTCTACTATAAATCAGTATAACATAAACCACCATTTTTGGAAACAATTTTTTTTGTTGTTTCATATAATGTTAGTAAAGAGGTGTCTATTTATGTATCAAAGCGGTTTTTATGGCTTCCCAAACTTTGCTAATATAAGTTATGCTGCCCCTTATGGAGCAAGTGCCTTTGGAAGTACAGTCGGTCGAGGAAGTTTATTTTCACGTCTATTTGGAGGAATATCGAGGCTTAATTTTTCAAATATATTAGGAACGACCCAACGAACTTTAGGCGTCATTAATCAAGCAATTCCCGTTTTTTATCAAATTAAACCGATTTGGAATAATGCTAAAACCATGTTTCGCGTGATGGGAGCATTACGAGAGGATGATTCCCCTACTCCGACAGAAACAAGGACAAATCAATTTCAAGAACAAGCGCCTTCCACGACACCAATCACACCCCTTCAGACAATCGATCAGCCTCAATTCTTCCTATAAAAGTTCTTTCATAGAACTTTTTTATTGGAAATTAAAAAAAACCTTGTTATAATAAAATTTAGTAAAAAAAAAGAAGGAAGAATGGATATGTTTTTAGAACAACTTTTACCCGCATTTCAAACCCATGGAAACGTACATTTATATATTCCCAATCCAGAAAGACCCGAAGCTAATATCGTTTTCCATTATCAAGAAGATAAACAAGGAAACTTAGAAGTAATGACTTCCATCGACGTTTTTGATCGGACCTTTTGGAATGGAGTAACCGAAGACGACGAAGCAAATCCCCTCTTTCGACATACAATAAATACCCTCTCTTACGAAGAGATTCCACATGCCATTGCCTTTCTTTTAACTTCCAATTTTAGTGATGGCGTACTCCGTATTATCGAAGCCGATAAAGAAAACAAGAATCACGACAAATTTGTATTACAAATAATTCAATATATGAATCCGATGTTAGAAATTAATCTACCGGAATTAAAACGGCTCGTTCAAGAGGATAATATTATGCAAGGATTATTTGATTATTTAAAAAGTTATGCCTTTTTAACCCCAACGCGACTAGATAATCCCAAATTAGAAGATGCCCTTCCTTATATTATTGAAAAATCAAATACTTTCCATGAGACATTAAAAGAACTAATCGAATGTTGGAATGATGTCGAAGACGCTACTTCGATTGAAGCATATCAACAAGCTCATGAAAAATGGGACCAAATAAAAAAACCAAAACCAGTGGTATATCAAAAAAAGAAATAGTTAAACTATTTCTTTTCTTATTTTTATTTCTCTTTTTAAAGACCATTTCCGAGTCCAATATTTTTTAGGTAACATTTTAAGCAAAAGTTCTTTTTGTTTTAATTCGCGTTCGTTCCACGAAAGAAATAAAGAACTTTTTTCTTGCCGTAAACAAGGTCCTAAAAGATAATCTTTAGTCGAATAGTGTTTTCGTCCTTTTTTAAAACGTAAAACAGGATAAATAATTTTATTTTCTTGAACTAATAATTCACGGTCAATATAATAACCCATTTTAACAAATTCGCGTCGGACAACTTCACAATCGTTGTTGGGAGATAAAATAATCGTTTTAATTTGGCGCATCTTCCGAGGCTCGTACTTACAGATACCGATCATATTTCTTCCTCCCATACCAGAAATAATAATCGTATCAATCGAAGAATCTAATTGTTCAATTCCATTGGCTAATTGAACCTCGATCTGATTGGTAAGATGTGCCTTTTTTATATTTTCTTTCGCATGGGCAAGTGGTCCTTCTTTATTATCACTAGCTACCATTTTTTTTACTTTTTTCTTCGTCACCAAATCGATGGCTAAAAAAGCATGGTCACATCCCACATCGATGATACTTTGATTTTCTTCGACGAGAGATGCGACCGCAGAAAGTCGTTGATTTAATTTCATTAATCGGTTAAGAAATCCTTTAGTTTACGAGAACGAGAAGGATGTCTTAATTTACGAAGAGCCTTGGCTTCAATCTGACGAATACGTTCACGCGTAACGCCAAAGATTTGCCCTACTTCTTCGAGGGTCCGACATTGACCATCGTCCAAACCGAAACGAAGTCGTAAAACTTTCTCTTCCCGATCGGTTAAAGTGAGAAGAACACCACTTAACTCTTCTTTTAATAGTTCGACAGTTGCATATTCTTCGGGAGACATCGTCCGTTCATCAGGAACAAAATCACCTAAATGAGAATCGTCTTCTTCTCCGATTGGTGTTTCAAGGGATACCGGATCTTGACTGATTTTATAAACTTCTCGAACTTTATCGACACTGATACCTAACTTTTTAGCAATCTCTTCATCGGTCGGTTCCCGATTTAATTCTTGGGTCAACTGACGTTGAACACGCGCTAATTTATTGATTGTTTCTACCATGTGTACAGGTACACGAATCGTTCTTGCTTGATCGGCAATGGCACGTGTTATCGCTTGACGAATCCACCACGTTGCATAAGTTGAGAATTTATATCCTTTCGTAGGATCAAACTTATCGACCGCTTTCATAAGACCGATATTTCCTTCTTGAATCAAATCAAGAAATAACATTCCTCTTCCAACATAACGTTTAGCAATGGATACAACGAGACGAAGATTCGACTCAGCAAGCATCCGTTTCGCATATTCGTCTCCTTGTTCGGCGCGTTTCGCGTACTCGAATTCTTCATCCGAAGTAAGCAAATTAATGCGTCCAATTTCCTTTAAATACATCCGTACCGGATCGTTAATTTTAATATCTTTAGATAAGGTTAGATCTTCGATATCATCGAGCATGGCACCGCCATCGATATCTTCCCCATCCTCGTCCCCTTCTTCGGAAACGATTTCAATTCCATTTTCGACAAAGGTGTTATATAAATCATCGAGACTATCGCTATCAACTTCGAGTCCTTTTAATTCTTCAGCTAATTGTTCATAGGTTATTTTCCCTTTTTCTTTTCCTATTTGAACTAATTTTGCTTTTCTTTCTTCCATGGTTTTAATTTCGCTTGGCATCGTTTTCAACTCCCCATTCTTAGTCCTCTGATACGTTCGGCAATCTTCGCTTTTTCGAGTGGATCAATCTCTTCTTTAATCTTTTTTTGTAACCGGACCACTTCCTGGTTTACATTATATTCCTTGACCACTTTAAATAGAAGATCTACTTCTTTTTCATCGACCGTATCTCCTAAATCTTGTCCTATTACTTCAGTTAATAATTGTGTTAGATTTTCTTTATCACCGAGATAAGTATAAAAATCCGCAATATTCATTATACCATATTTTTTATAATAATACGATATTTCAGAAGCAAGAATTCGTTCTTCTTCTTTTGGAAAGAATAACCCTTCCCTTTCACACTTTCGAACGACCTTGTCCGATAATAACATATAATATAAAATCGATAAAACAGCTAATTCGTACTTATCTTTTCTTTTTTTCGGTGGTTGAATTACCTTGGTTGTTTTCAAAGATTCCTTCTTTTGTGTCTGTTCTTCTTTTAACTGAACGAATCTTTTTTCGAGGGTATTATACTCCATATCAAATTCTTTTGCAAGTTTTTTTAGGACGATTTCTTGACGAATTTCATCCTCCCATTGACTCGCTTCCAAAATTACTTGATTAATATACTGTGCAACTTCTTCTTCGCTATTTAAGTTGACACCTTCTTTTAAAACTTTAAGTTTATAATCATTAAAAGAAATAGCATTTTCGAATAGTCCTAAAAAACGTTCTTTTCCTTTTTCGAGAATAAAAGTGTCCGGATCATCGTCATCTGTTAAAGAAATTACTTTAGGAACAATTCCCATTTGAACAAAATGCTCGCCATTGACCATCGTCGCATGACGCCCCGCATCATCACCATCAAAACAAAGAACAATATCGTGCGATAGACGGGCAATAAGTTTGGCTTGTTCTTCCGTCATCGCGGTCCCCATCAAAGCGACCGTATTTTTAACACCGATCGTACTTGCACGAATGACATCCATAAATCCTTCCATAACAATGACTTGTTTTTTAATACGTACTTCTTCACGGGCAATGGCATAATGATAAATCAGTTGTCCCTTTTTAAAAATAGGAGTCTCTTTCGTATTTAAATATTTATTAACTTTCGAGTCATCGTAAATACGTCCCGAAAAACCGATTACTTTTCCTTCCAAATCATGTAAAGGAAACATGATGCGATGAATGTAAGTATCGTGATCTTCACTGGCTAAACCAATTTGATTTAACGTTTTTAAATCGTAACCTTTCGCCTTTAACAAATCGACTAATCGACTACGTTCTGGTAAAGCAAGTCCAATCCCAAACTCTTTGATAACCGAATCATCAATCGAACGATTTTTTAAATAAGCACGGGCTTCTTTTCCTTGTACGGAACTTAAATTGTTCTGATAAAATTTATGAGCTAATTCATAAATGGTATAAAAAGGAGCATTTTTATTAACTTTTTCTTGAAGGTGAATTCCTGTGATTTCGACCCCGGCACGTTTTGCTAAAAGTGATAGTGCTTCTCGAAAAGGAATATGTTCATAATTCATAACAAAATTAAAAACGTTTCCAGAAGCACCACAAGAAAAACACCGATAAATCTGTAGATCGCGGGAAACGCTCATCGACGGATTCGTATCATCGTGAAAAGGACAAACACCAAAATAATTTTTTCCTTTTTGGGTGAGCGGTAAGTAACTTCCGATGACGTCCACGATATCCACTTTACTTCGTACTTCACTAATTAAATCGTGTTCATTCATCGTATCACCTCCTAAGGAACAATAAAGGTCGTTTCATCGATAAAACGATAATCCGTTTTATATTTTAGTTCTCGAATCAATTGAAAAAGTGCCACATCCTTTTGCTTTGCTTCAATCATAACGTCAAGCGTAGAAGTATAAGATTTCACTTCTTCTAAAAAACAAATAAAATCATCGACTTGAATATAGTCATGATGACTTCGAAAGTCCTTTTTCGTACGATTTTTTGGAGAAGAAAAATGAACTTTCGGAGGAAGTTTTTCTTTTTCCCAAGTAGCAAAGATGGCAGGATAGAAATCACTTATTAATTCTTTATTATTATGGCACAAAAAATGGTGATAATCAAGTACCATCGGTACATTTAACGCTTTGCATAAGGCAAGAACATCCGTAACCGTATAGACCTTATCATCATTTTCTAAAATAATACGTTTTTGTATGGAACTAGGTAATTTTTGAAAATTATGAATAAACCGTGAAATGCTTCTTTTCTTCCCACCTTGACTACTCCCAACATGAAGAATTAACTTTGCATCGGGAAGATTCATAGCATCTAGTATCCTAGCATGATAATCTAAAATGGTAAAAGCTCCTTTTACCACCTTCGGTTGGCTACTATTCAAAACACAGTACTGATCCGGATGCATGTCCACCCGTAAATGGTTTTCTAAAATATAGTTCCCAATCGCTTGATATTGTTTTCGAAAGGGCGTGATGTAATCGAAAGGAACGGTTTCTAAAGTAGCAAGTGGTATCAAATTAGAAGTAAGGCGATAAAAATGGATTTGATTTTTAACATTGTATTTTAATATTTCAAAAAGGGCTTCCAAATTTTGTTCCACTAAAGAAGTAAGATGCGCTTTTTGAAGTTTTGAATCCATCGCTTGATAATGAGTATATGTTATCGTTTTAGAAGAAGTAATCGATAAAGTTTTGGGAAGGGAAACATAACCGAGTCTTGCTTTCACAAATATCACCAGTAGTAGTATGGATAAAATAAATTCTTTTATAAGAAAAGAAAAAATGAAAGATAGAAGCATACAATAAAAAGTGAGGAGGAGTAAAAATGAACGAGCAAAAAATTAAAAAATGTGAACTCGTCGAAAAGACATTTCCACCCCAACATCAAGACCGAATGCCTGGATTTGAATATTTGATGAATCCTCGTCCAAAAAGTGAACCAAGGGAAAAAGGAAGGAACCGTCTCAAAGGAAAAGTAGCGCTAATCACAGGTGGCGATTCTGGAATTGGACGAAGTATTGCCTACCTTTATGCGAGCGAAGGAGCCGATATCGTCATAACTTATCTCTACGAAGAAAAAGATGCCCAAGAAACAGCCGAAAGAATTAAAGATTTAGGAGGCAAATGTCTTTTATGCCAAGGAGATTTCAGGACCGAAAAAATTTGTAAAGAAGCCGTTAAGAAAGCCATCGAAGTATTCGGTCATATCGATATTCTAGTCAATAACCAAGCCGTTCAGTATCAACAAGAAGATTTTTTAAATATTTCAGAAGACCAACTTCGAATTACTTTTGAAACCAATATCTACGGTTATTTCTTTATGACGAAAGCGGTTCTTCCCTATCTAAAAGAAGGAAGTTCCATTATCAATACCACATCGATTACCGCTTATCAAGGCAAAGAAGATTTAATTGATTACAGTGCCACCAAAGGAGCCATCGTTTCTTTTACGAGAAGTCTATCCCAAAATTTAGTTTCCAAAAAAATAAGAGTGAATGCCGTTGCACCCGGTCCTATTTGGACTCCCCTAACCCCTGCAACCTTCCCAAGTGATCAAGTGGAAACATTCGGTTCATACACACCAAAAGTACCGATGGAACGAGCTGGAGAACCGAACGAAATTGCTCCTTGTTATCTTTTTCTAGCAACCAACGATGCTAGTTATATGACTGGGCAAGTTCTTCACCCGAATGGTGGAGTTATCATTAATGGTTAAAAAAAAGAGTTTTGTAAAACTCTCTTTTTAGAAACTAGGTTTCGATCTTTCTAAAGAAATACTTGATGATACTGGCTTATTTATTTGACATGTAAGATAATCTCCATCGAGTGTACATTCAATTGGTTTTTCTTCTTTATTGCCTTCAAAATTGAATAAATACTTATTACCCACAACGCTATAATAACAATAATCCGAATCATTTTTATAGACTTCATTTGGATTTTCTTTTTCTACCATAGAATAACTAAAAGTGCATTGTCCAAACATATTTGTTGCGATATACATATGTTCATAATAAGCATCCTCATCAAATTGATACATGCTATCACTAAAATAATTATTTTGGCTATAAATTAATATTGAACAAATTACAGGTACGAGACTGAGACCAACATATGCTCCTACAAAAATCAATTGAGAAAAACGATCTTTGTACTTTTTTAAAAATAAATAAGCGCCGACATCAAAAGCAATTGCTAGAGCAAGTGCAATCACAAGCGTTTCATAGTGAATATCCAAAATAGTTCCCTTCATTTCTGCAAAAAACCAAAGATCGAAACAGAAGGCATAAAAACCACAAACTACTTTAAGCGCTAGATCTCCTAAAAATTTTTCTTTATCTCCCTTATTTTTTAACCGATTATCTCGAAAACCGAGTAGTAAACCAATAGTAAACGGAATTAAAAAAAAGAGCGTTGCTTGCAATGGTTCAAAATATCTTATCATAATTAGACCTACCTTTCATTTAAAGTATAGCACGATTAGTTCTAAAAAAAAAGAAAAAATCTAGATGAGATTCTTCCTTGTATAAGATGAAACTTCTTTGGGTAAATAGAGCGCTACTTTTCCTCGACCTACTACTTTTATCCAACCGAGTCCATCGATAACAATATCCTCATAGAACTTTAAATCGTAGGACTTTTCAAAAAGATCTTTTAAAGCCTCTTGTCGATAAGCATTTATTCGTTTGACCTTTAAATTGTTTGAAACATAGACCGTGAAACTGTTTTTTTCTCCTTCGATATAATCCATCCGTACTAAATTCCCAATAAGAATTCCTTGGCCTGGTTTCATTTGAAAAGTTCGTGGACGCATTTCCTTCTTCGATTGAATTTGTTTCAAATCCGAAGCCGTAATATAATTGCTAAAACTTCCTCGATCGACTAACCCAGGAGTATCGATTAAGGTAAGTTCATCGTTTAAGACAATTTCTAATTTATTTAATGTAGTCGAAGGCAAAGGAGAGATTGTAAGTTCTTGATCACTCGTCGAGTAAGAATGAATCATCTGATTGATTAAACTGCTTTTCCCTACATTGGTATGACCAACGACATAAACACGATTACTCTTTTTATACTTTTTTATTTTGTTATAAAGTAAATCAATTTGATAATTATTTTTACAACTGATTGGAATAATTTCTAAAAAATCTCCCCCACACGCCGTAATATAAGAAATTATTTTTTCTTCTTTAACACTTCGCGGTAAAATATCCCACTTGTTTAAAATTAATAACATAGGATTAGAAATATATTTTCTAATATAAGTAATATCTTGATCAAGATTAGTTACATCGACCATAAATAATACGAGGTCTTTGGTTCTTCCAATACTTTTTAAAATTGCTTCGTATTCCTCGTTAGACTTGGTAACGACTTGGTATTCTCCATAATTTTTCATGCGAAAGCAACGTTGACAAAGATCATTTTTTATATCGGTGGTATACCCTTCTTGTAAAATATTTTGATCTTGTAGGCGAACGCCACAACCTTTACATATCTTTTTGCGGGTCATCGTATTTTCCCCTTTCTAAAATACCTAACTTTTGGTATTTTTTTAATATATTTTTTTCGAGTCGACGATTGACACTCGTAATTTTCATCTCTTTGTCGATAATGGGATCAACTAAGATAGTAGCAATAGAAAAGCGATTACCTGCGGAAATATCTGTTACCAATTGATCTCCTATTAAAACCATCTCTTCTTTTTGACAAGCAAATTGTCGTTTTATTTTTTGTAATCCTTTAAGTGATGGTTTCATAGCTAAAGCGACATAAGCCAAATCAAGTTCTTTCGAAAAGGTAGCGACTCTTTTTTTAAAATTATTAGAGACGATAACAATCGTAAAATCTTTTTTAAGTTTTTGAAACAACTTTTGAACTTTCGGATTCGGTACCACTTCATCGATGGTTCCAACCGTATTATCGAGATCAAAAATAAGATAACGAATCTTTTGCTTTTTTAATTTTGCATAAGGAATCGAAAAAATATCTGGATAGTACCATCGAGGTAAAAATCGGTAACTCATATATCATCACCTAACGTTATTATAACGAAAAAAAGAGAAGGAAACAAGCAAATTCCCTTCTCTTAATTATTTACTTTTTGATGAACTTCCGGCGTATTCATAGTAATCGCTGCAAAAGTGTAACCATTATTAAGTCCATACTGGATAATGGATTCGAGTGCCGCGGCGGTATAACTTTTAATATCGTGCATCAAAACGATATTTGCTCGATTCCGCTTAAGTCCTCCGACCACATAATTATAAACTCCCTGACTCGATGTCGTTTCGCCAGCATCTCCACTCGATACGTTCCAATCGTAATAACGATAACCTCGTTTTTGAACTTCTTGTGTCAAAGTAGACATGATGCCAATACTGTAATGACGACTGACCGTATTACTACTTCCCCCTGGAAAACGAATAATATAAGAAGTTTGTCCAGTAATGTTTTTTACACGATTTTGAACTTTTGTCAAATCGCTAAAATAAGCATCGACCGATTTATAAACTTTAGCATAATCGTGCGAAGCCGTATGAAGTGCAACCGTGTGCCCCTCTTGATATTCTCTCAAAATCATCGAATCGGGTCCAGACATCGTAACAAAGAAAGTAGCTTTCACATTATATTTCTTTAATGTATCTAATATCTTGGCGGTATTTGTTGCATGAGGGCCATCATCAAAAGTAAGATAAATTACCCCGGTATTTGGTTCCGGTTTATAGACAACTACTTTTCTTGTTACTTCACTTTTATTACCGATGGTATCACTTATAGTATAAGTAAGTGTATAAGTTCCTACGGTTTTACCATCGACCGAACCGGTTACTTTGACTTGCGTTGCCAAATCGCCATCACAATTATCGCTTACAGTATAGCCCGGTTCTTTGTAAGTAGTTCCGACCGTTTGATAAATTGTTTGATTTCCTTTTAAAGTAATCTTAGGAGCCTCATCATCGACATATTGTACACTTCGAGAAGAAGTAGCTTCATTCCCACTCGAATCTTTTACCGTATAAACAAATGCTCCATCTTTTTCTTCCACGGTAACTTGATCTGTAAGATCGCCATCATAATTATCGGTGGCACTGTATCCTTCCTCTTCGTAACTTTTATTAGGACAAAGTTTTAAATCCGTACTGCCCTCTAAAGTTAATAATGGAGGCTCTTTATCTACAATTGAAACATTACGTGTTACTTTTTTTGATAAAAACCATTCCGAATAAGAATACGTTATTTTGTAATTACCTAACTTTTGATTGTTTACTTCACCTTTTGTTTGGATGGGATAATGTACTTCCTTTCCAAAACGAGTAAGTGTTACTCCGGGTTCTTCGTATAATTGAGGATAAACTACTTCAATGTTTTCAGATCCATTGAGTGAAAGTGTCGGGAAAAAGCAAAAATAATAAAGTAAAACGCCAAGTACAAGGGTTCCTAAAACAGCACCTGAAATAAGTAAAAACTTTTTCCATGGAAATTTCTTTTTAACGAATCCCGGAAAATCTTCAATGGTTTCGTAAGGACTTTGTTTTTTAATTTTAAAAACGGATTTCTTATCGCGTTTGGTGTTTTTTTTACGTTTTGAAAGATTTTGTTTTTTCTTTTCTATTTCCATCTTTCTTCACCTTATACTTCCTCTTATATTATATAAAAAAAAGGAAAAAAAGAAAAGAGTCCACAAAAAAAGAATTAAGATTCTTCTTTTAATTTTTGATAAAAATAACTGTCACGTAAACGAAGCGCCCCAATATCTTCTGTTTCAAATGTATTACTAAAAGTAGTAGGAGTAATATTTAAAGAGCGAATCGCTTGAATGTAGTCACTCGCTTTAGGAAAATATTCAAAATTAGAATCAAAAAAAGATAATTGACCTAATTTTATTTCTCCAAAAGTTTTAGGGATAAATCGTCCATGCTCGTAAGAAAGAGGCGATATTTGAACAACTAATTTATTTAAGGATGCTTTTCCTAAGACCGTACTCACTTTTTGAAACAAAGCCACAATTCGTTCGGGATAAATAAGAGTACAATCGTAAAGGGCATGGAGATGAACGAGATTAAAAGAAGGAAATACTCCTTTTATTTTTTTACTTAACTGAAGCAATTCGTCCAAGTTTCCATACATGGAAGAACGCATCGAGGGTTCGATATGAAAACGAAGATCGGGATAGTTTTCGATAACGGGTTTTAGTTGTTCAACTAAACGTGTCGTAAGTTCGCTTCGGTCCGTTGTAACGCGCGTATTTCCCAAACTAAAAATGAGATCGTGACACGCTAACTTTTGGGCAAGATCAATCGCTCTTTTTAATTGTAATAAACTCTTCTTTTGATCTTCTTCTTTCGAAGAAATAAAATCGATATCTTTGGGTGCTTTTAAATAAATTTTAACATCGTATTGATGAGCCAGAGAGACATATCGTTCTGCTCTTTGATCTGTCATAGAAGTACCATACGTCCAATCGAGTAAAAAGGCCTGTAAATGGAGTTCGTTTAACCATTCAAAAATATTTTCTCGCTTTTTCCCCGCGGTGCTTTCTAAAAAGTTTTTAGGATATCCATAAACTCCAAATCGAATGTCATTAGCCAAGAAAATCACACCCTCTATAACAAAATTTATAAATTCTATTCTAACACAAAAAAGAAAGAAAAAACAATCCTTTCTTTGACCGAATTTTTAGTATTTTTATTTTAAAGGAATCGTACCATTTTTTATAAATTCTCGTAAAATTTTTGTAAGTGCTCGCTTCTCGATACGTGAGACATAACTGCGCGAAATATTTAATTCTTTGGCAATCACTTTTTGTGTTTGTTCTTTCTTTCCATCGAGTCCGTAACGGCGTGCTAATATCTCCATCTCACGACTACTTAAAACCGAAAGATAACTTTTTAAACGATCGATATTATCTTTTTTTTGAATCTCTTCGACAAAGTCGGGACTAGGTGTTTTTAATACATCTTGAATGGTTATTTCATTTCCATCTTTATCAAACCCTACCGATTCATTAATAGAAATATTTTTTAAATTTTTATTATTACTTCGAAAATACATTAAAATCTCGTTCTCAATACACCGAGCACAATAAGTAGTAATACGAGTCCCATGACTTTTCGAAAAAGAATCGACTCCTTTAATTAAGCCAATCGTACCGATACTAATTAAATCGTCTTGATCATTCGCCGTATGTTCAAATTTTTTAACGATGTGCGCAACCAATCGTAAATTGTGTTCAATCAACTGATTCCGTGCCTCTTTATTTCCCATACGTGCCTGTTCAATATAGTAATCCTCTTCTTCTTTAGTTAAAGGATCCGGAAAAACATTATTGGAATAAGAAGCCGTAAAGAAAAAAAGACTTTTCAATAGTTGAATCAAAGTTAAAAACATATTTTCACTTCCTAATTTATCCTATGTAAAAAAAGATAAATCATTCGACAAAAAAAGACAAAGAATCAAGTTATGCTTGATTCTTTGTCTTTAAAATATTTTTCAACTTCGTCATAATCACAGTAAGGTAAATATTCGTTCCCTACCGCCATGTAGTTATCTCTTCCCTTTCCAGCAATTAAAACGATATCATTAGCTTGAGCCATGGAAAGGGCCTTATGAATGGCTTCGGTTCGGTCGCAAATACGTTCATAATTGGTATTCGAACTATCGCCAATTAACTGATCAATAATCGTGTTGACATCTTCATTACGAGGATCATCCATCGTAAAAATAACGTGATCACTTTTCTCCAGTACGACTTTTCCCATACCACTCCGCTTCTCAGTCTCTCTTCCTCCAGCAGAACCAGTAAGAGTAATAATACGTCCTTTTTTAATCTGATTTAAAAAAGTGAGAATTTGATCGAGCGCATCAGGCGTATGGGCATAATCGAGCACAATCTGATAAGGTTGCCCAAACGATAGTAATTCCATTCTTCCTAAAACCGGTTGAATTTGAGGAATTCGCGTAATCGCTTCTTCCATCGAGTAACCATAGGCAACTAGAACTAATAAACTAGCAGCTAAATTAACTACGTTAAAAGAACCGATCAAAGGAGAAGTAATCGTATAACTTTTATCGAGAAAACGGAACATAATCGTAGTATGATCGACTGCCAATTGAACTTGTTGAATCCAAAGATCGGCCTCTTCTAAATAACCGTAAGTAAGTACTTTTTCTTTACAATAAGAACGCACCTTTTCATAATGAGGGTCATCATAATTTAAAATAGAAGTTCCCCCGGGTGCCGTTTGGGCAAACAATTGACATTTACATTCGACATAATTTTCGATGGTTTTATGTACGTTTAAATGATCCTCCGTAATATTCGTAAGTACCGTAACATCAAAATGAAAATCGTCCAAACGATGGCGATAAAAGGCCTCCGAAGAAGTTTCCATACTAACATAACGACAACCGGCATCATAAAACCGTTTTAAATAAAGATACATCCGGTCAACGTCGGGTGTCGTATTACGAATGGCTTCATGAAACTGAGAGCAATCGATTCCATTGGTTCCAATATATGCACATTCTTCTCCCATCAAATCCTGAACTAACTCTGCAACCGTCGTTTTACCATTGGTTCCTGTAACGCCGATAAGAGATAATTTTTTATCTGGATAATCTGTAAAACGAGCCATTAAAGAAGCAAGTTCACGGTTCGTATCTTCAACGTAGATAACGGGAACGGTTACTTGAAGTGGCTTACTAGCTACAATCGCAACGGCTCCCCGCTTAATAGCATCATCTACAAAGTCATGACGATCACAATTTACTCCCATCGTACAAACAAAAAGATCTCCCGGTACTACTTCTTTGGAATTGATCTTAATTCCAGAAATTTCAACGGGAGCAGCACCTTCAAATAATTCGTTTAATTTTTTCATTTAATCCACCTTCAATAGAACGGCTACTTTTAGATAAGCCGTATTATGTTCATCGACTTGATAAAGGGCCAATAACTGATGATCCATATTATAGATTCTTACTTTATCAGTATATGATGGATTCGTAATTTTTGCCCCATTAATTACTCTTTTTTCATCTGCTTTAGAAACCGTATACGAAGGATACATAGCAAGTACTTCATCAAAGGAATGAAGAGGTGTTGCTTTCGTAACATCGGAAAGCGAAACACAATCGGAAAGTGCAATGTTTCCTTGTTTCATTCGAACGAGTGACGACATCGTACAAGGAATACCTAACATAGTTCCTATATCGCGGATGAGACTTCGAATATAAGTTCCTTTACTGACACGAACTTGAAAAGAAAAAGTATCCTTTGTTACTTCTAACAAATGGATTTCATAGATATGAATAGCCCTTTTCGGAAGGGTAACCGAATCCTTCTTTCGAGCATAATCATACAGTCTTCTTCCCTCGACTCGAACTGCCGAATAAAGTGGTACTTCTTGAAAAGAAGGTCCTTGAAAAGAAGCAAGAACCTTTTCTAATTCACTTCTACTAGGAGTGACAAAAGAACTTTCTTGAATCACATTTCCCGTACAATCTAGTGTGTCGGTCATTTTTCCTAATTGAACCGTAGCTTGATACACTTTCTGAGTAGCCGTTACTTCTTCGATTAACTTCGTTCCTCTTCCAAAAGCGACAACTAAAACACCTGTTGCAAGCGGATCGAGTGTTCCCGTATGTCCCACCTTACGAACTCCATATATTTTACAAAGTTGATTGACAACATCGCGACTCGTTAATCCACTCGGTTTATCGATGTATAAAAAACCATTCATCGTATCACTTCCGGCCTATTTATTTTGTTCTTGTTCTTTTAACTCTTTAATTTTATTTTCGATTCGATTTCCATAAGCAATCGATGAATCGTATAAAAAACGTAATTCCGGTGTATGACGGATTTCAATTCTTTGACTTAAAACACTGCGAATAAAAGGAGCCGCTTTTTGTAAAGCTTGTAACGTACTATCCTTTTTCGCTTCATCAAAAACAGTAACATATACTTTCGCAAAACTTAAATCGGAAGTAATTTCACAATCGGTCACCGTTACAAAACGAATTTCTTCATCTTTAACTTCGGTCTGTAAAATAGAACTTATTTCTTTAACAAAAGTACTATTTAATCGTTCAATTTTAATTGGATTCATAAGAATCCCTCCTCTTCTATAATTGTACCAAAAGAAAAAAAGGAACGCTACTGTTTTCCTTGGGTTTTCACAAATTTACATTTCTTTCAAAAGAAAAAGAGGAAATCCTCTTATCTTTTAATTTCGACCATTTCGAAGGATTCAATAATGTCTCCCTCTTTGATATCTTGATAATTTTCAAAAGTAATACCACAGTCCATTCCTTTCGAAATTTCTTTAACTTGATCTTTCTCGTGTTGAACCGATTTAATTTTTCCAGTATAGATAACCACGCCATCACGAACAATTCGGCAGTCGCTACCATTTTTAACAACGCCATCCGTAACGTGACTTCCAGCAATATTACCCACTTTTGAGAATTTAAAGATTTGACGAATTTCGGCCATACCATTCATTTTTTCTTCGTAAAGTGGTTCGAGCATTCCTTTCATCGCAAGTTCCATATCCTCGACTACTTTATAAATAATATTGTAAAGACGAATCTCGATATTATTTTCTTTCGCCATTTCCATCGTCTTGCTACTAGGACGTACATTAAATCCGATAACGATGGCATTACTTGCTTTAGCAAGAACGATATCACTCTCGGTAATCGTTCCGACACCACTACGAATCACATTTACTTTAATATCTTCCACTTTAATTTTTTGAAGTGAATTCTTAACGGCTTCTTGACTACCATTGACATCCGCTTTTAAGATGACATTAATTTCTTTGGTTCCTTCTTGAATCGCACCAAATAATTCTTCGAGACTCATTCCCGATTTATTCGTATCTTTTTCTTTTGCTCTTAGTGCTCTTTCATCCGCTACGCTACGAGCCTGTTTCTCCGTTTCAAATGCCATAAACTTATCTCCTGCCGAAGGTACGTGGTTAAGTCCCGTTACCTCTACGGGAGTCGATGGAAGAGCTTCGACAATATTTTGTCCTTTATCATTTTTTAAAGAACGAATCTTACCATACGTTGTTCCGATAACGACTGGGTCTCCAAGACGAAGAGTTCCATTTTGAATGAGAAGAGAAACAATCGAACCAACTTGTTTATCGAGTCGAGCTTCGAGTACCGTTCCGGTAGCATACCGCGATGGATTTGCTTTTAACTCTTTCATTTCGGCAACTAACAAAATCGTATCGAGTAAGTCATTAACGCCTTCTCCTGTTTTAGCAGAAATACGATTTACGAGTGTATCGCCACCCCACTCTTCTGGAGTTAATCCGTGTTCTACTAATTCGGTTAAAACACGATCGGGATTAGCATTCGGTACATCCATTTTATTAATAGCTACAATAATAGGAACATTCGCTGCTTTCGCATGATCGATCGCTTCGACTGTTTGTGGCATGATACCATCATCCGCGGCAACGATAATAATTACGATATCGGTAACACTAGCTCCACGAGCACGCATTTCCGTAAAAGCTTCATGTCCTGGCGTATCAATAAAGGTTATCTTTTTATCGTTGTAAGAAATCTGATAAGCACCGATAGCTTGCGTAATACCTCCTGCTTCGCCCCCTACGACATCCGTTTTACGAATATAATCGAGTAACGACGTCTTTCCATGATCGACATGTCCCATAATCGTTACTACCGGTGGACGATCTTTCAAATCATCACTTCGATCGATAATTTCGTACTGTTCAAAATTCGTAATATCGACCGCTTCTTCGCGTTTTAAAGTTTTATCGTAATCGACTACTAAAAGTTCAGCAACATCATAGGCAACCGAATTATTTAAGGTAGTCATAACTCCTAAACTAAATAATTTTTTAATTAATTCGGCAGCGGGTACCTTTAGTTCATTAGCAAGATCAGAAACCGTCATTCCTTCTTTATAAACGACGTAATCTTCATTTACTTCATTTTCGTTTGTTTTTAATTTTTCACGATGTTTGTACATCTTTTTCTTATCTTTTAAAAATTCGGTTTTGTTATCGTTTTTAACGGGTTGTTTTTTAATTTTAACATTTTTAGTTACCGTTTCTTCCATGTCCATCATCGAAGCAGCAATACTCTCTGCTTTATCTTCAAGTTCCTCTTCTTCGAGACGTTCTAAATCTAGTTCAGTATCCGTATCTTCACTGCTATTATTTTGAATTTCATTATCGAGTAACGTGATATCATCGTCGCTCAACACGGTATTTTCATCTTCCACGGAAATGGATAACTTTTGACAAAGTTCTAAAATTTCATCGACGCTCTTCGCTACATCTTCTGCGTATTCTAAAACATTCATCATATTAAATCACCTACCTTTTTAATTTTTCATAATCATAATTAATCGTTTTTCAGGACGGAATTGTTCAATAGCAATACCACTTTCATTAAGCATTGCTTTCGAATTATCATCCATGTAATCGCCCGCATAAACAATGCGTTTTAATTCACTGTTAATAATCATACGAGCACAAATGGAACAAGGATAAGTGGTCACGTAAAGCGTACCTCCTAGAATCGATACTCCCTGTTTGGCAGCTTGAACAATAGCATTTTGTTCCGCATGAACTGCTCTACAAAATTCTTGTCTCGTTCCGGAAGGAATATTATTTTTCATCCGTAGGCATCCACCTAATTGACTACAATGAGCAAGTCCTTTCGGTGCTCCGTTATAACCGATCGAAACAATTTCATTATTTTTAGTAATAACCGCTCCTACCTGTCTCCGGCAAGTACTACGCGTACTAGCAAGTTCTGCCATTGCCATAAAGTATTCATCCCAAGTGGGACGTGAACCAAAAGCTTGATCCATTTCTTTTATATTTTCAACCATAACTATTCTCCCTTGATTATTTTTTCAATTTCTTCGTACACCGTATCATCAATGGAAACTTCTAAATTTTTCTCCAAAATTTTACTTTTCTTAGCCTTTGCCAAAACAGAAAGGTCTTTTTTAATATATGCACCTCGTCCATTTTTCTTACCAACTAAATCGATTTCCACCGTCCCCTCCGGTATCCGCACAATTCGTAATAATTCTTGTTTAGGCAACTTTTCTCGGGTTACCGAACAAGTTCTTAAAGGTACCTTTTTGGGTTTCATAGACACCTCCTACTCACTTCTTAAATTGATGCCACATTCTTTTGCTTGTTGATAATTTTTAATATCAATTTTATAATGTGTAAGCCGAGAAGCAAGACGCGCATTGTATCCTTTTCGACCAATGGCAAGAGAAAAATTATCATCATCTGCTACGACAATTGCTTCTTCTTTCTTTGGATCCGTAATTAAAACACTTAAGTTTTTAGCGGGACTTAAAGCATTGGCAATAAATACGGCAGGATCTTTATCGTAACGAACGATATCGAGTTTTTCTCCGTTAAGTTCACTGATAATACGTGCTACGCGACTACCCTTTTCACCAATGCATGCACCGATTGGATCGACATTTGGATTTTCTGAATAAACCGCTACTTTACTTCTTACACCGGCTTCTCTTGCAACACTGTAAAGAAGAACCGTTCCATCGGCTAATTCCGGTATTTCATGTTCAAATAAACGTTTTACAAATCCATAATGTGTACGAGATAATAAAATGAGTACGCCTTTTCCTTGGGTATCTACTTTACTAACGTAAACTTTAATTTGTTTTCCCATTTCAATTTTCTCTCCAGGAATACAATCTTTCTTTGGAAGAATTCCATTACTTCTACCTAAATTAATAAAGTAATTATCCGTATCTTCTAATTCGACGGTACCGACTAACAATTCATCTTTCTTATCGGCAAAATCTTCGGCAATAGCACTTCTTTCCCGTTCGCGAATCTTTTGAATTAAAACTTGTTTTGCTGTCGAAGTAGCTACTCTTCCAAAATCTTTTGGAGTTACTTCGGTATCGATGGTTCCACCTACTTCGGCAAAACGATCAATCTTTAAAGCATCACTTAACGTAATTTCAAGTTCTGGATCAAATTCCAATACTTCGATTGGTTCCCCATTTTCATCGTATTCTGGATTTTCATTTAACGTATCGTAATCCATATCTTTCTTTTCATCTGGAACAATTGTCAAATAAGAATAAACTTTGATATCGCCAGTTTCCTTATTAATAACAACTTTTCCATTCGGTACGCCATACTCTTTCTTATAAGCAGCGGTCAAGGCTTGTTCCATATATTCAAAAATATCTTCTTGTGGAATGCCTTTTTCTTTTTCAACTGTTTTAACAGCTTCTAAAAATTCTTTCCCATTCATTTTACTTATCTCCTTTTTCTTTTGCATAGACGTCTAAGATGTAAGTTCCTTCGACTAAATCCGGTACCTTATCGATAATTGGATTAAGAATCCGAGTAGCCATAACTACGGTGTTTAAAGGAATCACTTCTTCGCGATCCAAAACGATACGTAAAAAAGTTTCGCTTCCTTCTTTCTCCACATAAGCGTCATCGATAGTAACTCCTAATGAATCGAGTTTATCTCCGACAAGGGAAATGATTTTCTCTTTCACTTTCGACACCTCCATACAAAACGATAGGAGTGGTTTTTCCACTCCGTTGCACCTATATTATAACAATGGTAAAAAGAAAAGTCCACCCTTTTTTTATTTTCCTATCTATGATACAATGAAAAAGAATTAAAGGAGGATAATATGAAAAAAATTATTACTTACAGTTTCTGTCTTCTCTTTCTTTTATTTTCTTTTACAGGATGTGGAAATAAGATAGAAGAAAATAATACCCCAACGTACTTAGATGGAACACACCATGTCGAAATCGAGGTAAAAGATTATGGAACGATTAAAGTGGAACTCGATGCAGATACGGCACCCATTACCGTAACCAATTTTATAGATCTCGCCAAAAGTGGATTCTATGATGGACTTACTTTTCATCGCGTCATCGAAGGTTTCATGATTCAAGGAGGAGATCCTTTAGGAAATGGTACGGGTGGAAGTAAAAATAATATTAAAGGAGAATTTGCACTCAATGGCGTAGAAAACAAAATATCACATGTGCGAGGTACCATTTCAATGGCCAGAAGAGGTGGCAATCCCGAAACAGAAAGCACCATGAATTCGGCTTTGAGTCAATTCTTTATTGTTCAGGAAGATAGTACTTATCTCGATGGTAGTTACGCTGCCTTCGGTCACGTTACCGAAGGGATGGATATCGTTGATAAAATTGCCGAAGAGACTCCAGTAGAAGACAATAATGGAACGGTAAAAAAAGAAAATCAACCGATTATAACCGCCATTCGTGTAATCGATTAAAAGAAACTAACGTTTCTTTTTTTTAATGAAATTCGCTATTCTTTTTCCCGTATAACATGGTATAATGAATTCATAAACTATAGAAGGTGATAAAATGAGTTTTTTTAATTTTGGCATTGCCTCTCTAATGACAATGTTACCCTTTCTTATATTAAAATATAAAGGAATTGCCGATAAAGATCAGTTGTTATCTTTTCTCTTATCCTTTTTTTGGATGATTATTTCCTTTATCTTCTCGCTCATCTTAATTAATAGTTTAAAATACGATTTAAACTGGTTCGTAGTAGTTCCTACCATCGTCATTGAAAGTATCTATAACTACTTTATATTAAGAGGCGCCTTAAATATTAAAAAATTCCCAAAAAGTTTTTTTGTAATCGTACTGTTCTTTTTATCGGTATTATTTCAATTAATTCCGGTTTATCTATTTCATATCGATTTAAATAATATCAGTACGACTAACGCCATGTATCTTACTCTTTTTGGAGATGGTTGTGGCTTAATTATTTTAATTCTATTATATTGGAAAGAACTTAAAGCAGATTTTAAAAAACTAGTTAAAGACTTTAATCCCATTATGGATAAAGCGATTCGTTATTGGTTCGTCGGATTAATGATTATGATTGTATCGAACCTACTTATTAATTGGTTTATTCCACAAGCAGTGGCTACCAATGAAAATAGTGTTCAGGCGATGATTGATCAAACCCCACTACTCACTTTTATATGTGCGGCAATTCTAGCACCGGTCATCGAAGAATTAACCTTTCGAAAAGCCTTCCGCGATGTTTTTAAAACGAAATGGTTATTTATTCTTACTTCCGGTCTCGTCTTTGGAGGACTTCATGTAGTTCCTACCTTAACTTCTTTTTGGGATCTATTCCTAATTATTCCATATAGTGCCTTAGGATGTTCTTTTGCTTATATGTTAGAAGATACCAATAACGTCTATACCTCCATTATCATGCACTTTATTCATAACGCCATTCTAACATCAGCTTCCATCTTTGTAGGTATGGTGATTTTCTTATGATGAGTCGAGAAGAACGCACTCTTCAAAAAGAAAAAGAGGAACAAGAAGTACGAGAAAAAGAAAAGAAAAAGAAACAAAAAAAGAAAATTATGATAGGTATAGTAGGTGCCATTCTTGCAATTTTTGCACTACTCTACTACAGTCGTTTTATTGCAACAAGTGGCCTAGTCGTACGAGAATACAAAGTAGAAAACAGTAAATTACCGGCATCCTTTTACGGATTAAAAATAGTTCAATTTTCAGATTTACACTATGGGTCGACCATCGATAACGCGTATTTACAAAACTTAGTAAAAAAGATTAATGAGTTAAGACCAGATATTTTAGTTTTTACCGGAGACTTAATCGATAAAGATACCAATGTTACCGAAGAAGTAACAAATGAAGTAAAGACCGCGTTGTCCCAAATGGAAGCCAAGATTGGAAAATATGCCGTAAGTGGAAATCACGATTATCTCTACGATGGATTTCGACAAATCATCGAAGAAGGCGGTTTCCAATATCTCGATAATACCTATGATCTTATTTATTATCAAGGGTACGATCCAATTTTAATTACCGGTATGAGTGATAGTGGACAGTACCAAAATGATATTGATCAGGCCTTTTCTTATTTTAAACAAGAAGATAGTAAAAAGAATATTTTTACGATTAGTCTATTTCACGAACCGGATGATATCACTTCGATTCTAGCCAAATACAACGTCGATTTAGCCCTAGCGGGACACTCCCATAATGGACAAGTTCGCATCCCCTTCTTACCTCCAATTGTAACGGTAAAAGGAGCCAAGAAATACAATGAACCCTACTACCGTGTAAAAGATACCGATCTTTATATTTCTGGTGGATTAGGAACGAGTAACTATAAATTTCGTCTTTTTAATCGACCGAGTATTAACTTATTCCGCGTTGTAAACCAATAAAAAAAGCCCTACGGCTTTTTTATTTTACTTGAAAGTCAAGATCTTGAATCTTCTCTTTTACTTGGTCAAGCACTTCTTTTTCCATTGTAACTTTTACTTCGCCATTAGTATGATCGGCTTGAACCTTCGTTACTCCATCGATTAGAGATACTGCATTCTGAATGCGATTTTCACATCCTGCACAATGCATCCCGTCCACTTTTAAAACAACTTCTTTCATTTAAATACCTCTTTTCTTTAATCGTTTTTATAACCATAATTTAATGGTTCTAATTCAGGAAGAACAAAAACACCATCTTTACGAATTAAAACATCGTCAAAGTAGATTTCTCCGCCTCCATAATCTTTACGTTGAATCAACACCATATCCCAGTGAATAGCCGAATCATTGCCATTGTAACAATCCTTGTAGGCACGTCCAGGAGTAAAATGCAAACTTCCTAGAATCTTTTCATCGTACAAGATATCGCCCATCGGATAACGAATCTTCGGATTAAAACCGAGCGAGAACTCACCGACATACCGAGCACCTTCATCCGTATTGAATATTTCATTTAACTCTTCGTTATGACTATCGGCTTCCGCTTCAATAATTTTACCATCTTTAAAAGTTAATTTTACATGTTGGAAAATCATACCTTGATAAGGACTCGGTGTATTGTAAGTAATCGTCCCATTAACACTATCGCGAACAGGAGCCGAATAAAGTTCTCCATCCGGAATATTTTTATCTCCGACACAAGGGATACTACCCATGCCTTTAATCGAAAAAGTAAGATCAGTCCCGGGAGCCACGATATGCACCTTATCGGTCTTGTCCATCAATTCTTTTAACGGACGGATATCTTGTTGCATCTTACTGTAATCCACGGTCATCACATCAAAAGCAAAATCACGGAATTCGTCAATCTTCATAGAAGCTTTATACGCATCGAGTACCGATGGATAATTTAGAAGCACCCATTTCCGTTCGTTAATACGAATATCTTGCGATTTCATTAAAGCTTCCCCAATCGATTGATTGATATCCTTATCGATTAAATGTCCTTCGTAATCATTTACCCGGTAACAAATAGAAATAAAAGAATCGTAAAGATCAACTTCAAACTCTTTTTGTTTCTTTAATACTTCAATCCGTTCTTTGGTCGTTTTTTCAGTCAACAAATTACCGATTTCAGAATCAGCCATCGTATAGAAAGGAATACCTCCTACTTCGGTAATTTCACGAATAAGTTCCTTTACTAAAGGTTTGGGTTCTTCCGTTTGATAAGTAATCAATACTTTTTCATTTGGTTGTACATTAATCGAATAATGTACAATCGTATGTGCTAATGTTTTTATTTTTTCATTCATATTCTATTCTCCTCACCATTTTAATTATAACACATAAAATACGATAGAAGGGAGTATTATTATGTATCCTAATTATAATATGTACTATAATAATAGAAATATGCGTTATGCAAAAAGACCTAATAACTACGGCAATAATAATCGCTTCGGAGGTTTTGTCGTTCCCTTTTTATTAGGAGGACTAGCAGGTGGAGCCATTGCAAATGGACGTCCAAATCAAAATCCAAACTATTATTATCCTTATCCTTACTACTATAATAACAATAACTTTTTCTATCCACCTTACGGACCCTATTATTACTAAAAAAAGACGTGATACGTCTTTTTAATTGGAACGAGCATGGCTTTCTCCAGTAGCATAATCGATAACAACACCCGGTTGAACATTGTAAATAAATACGGAAAATTCAATTCCTTCGCCTTGATCTTCGACGGAGGAGGCTTCGAGCCATACCCCTTTGGCAAGCAATTGATCTCCTTCGTATATCGGAGTAGCACGATAGAGAACATGATTTTTTGTTTCGACGATATAATCGTGTACCATATTTTCAAAAGGAAGCATTCCTTCGACATTTAAATACCGAGTCCCCGTAATAAGATTCTGTTTATTAGCATTTTCTCCAGTTAATTGATACCCGATCAAATGACAACGATTGTATAAGTATTTTCCATCGACAAAATCATATCGAACTGTATGCCAACCCGAAGGTTTTACCCCCGAAATACTTCCCCGTTCTTCCGTCGGCATCAAATCAACTCCGATATTTGCAAAAGCCACTCCAGCTCTTCCAAGCGAATCAAGTTCACTATAGGACTCAAAAGAAGTCGTTTTATAATCTTTCGCTTCAAACGAAGGTTTATTTTCGTTAATAACTACATAAGGTGTATCCGTATAAGGAGGAATCGATGAAAGTGAAAAAGAAGACCCCTCGTTTACAGGAACATCATTAGGAAAAGCATAAGAATAACCAATTCCAATCAATAAAATAAATAGCGATACAAGTAACGTAATTAGTTTTTTATCTTTCCGTTTCATACGAAGACTCCTTTCGATAAATACGACGAGTAATTTTTTCATGAGAAGTTCCACTAAACTCCATCGTTTCGACTAACTCGAAAGAAGAAAGCCAAGTAGAAGAGAAAAAAAGAGTAGCAGGATAAGACCGATTCCATTCGTATATAACATATTCATCAATTTGATCTTGGTAAGAAGAAAGAGAAACATTTTCGATAACGACATAATGATCTTTTGCCTTATCTAAAAAATGTTCATCGACCAAAGCATCCGCAAAATAATCTTTATAAAGTGCGTAACTGTATGCATTCATATAAACTTTTTCAGAATGAAGGAGTTGTTTGAGATTTTGTCTTAAATTTTGATCTTGACTGAGTCTTTTTCCTAAAAAACAATAGCCTAACTTTTCTTCTAAACAAAGAATTACTTTCATAACTTAGCCTCTATTCTCTAGTATCATTATAACACAAAACAAGAAAGAAACGACCATTAAGCCGTTTCTTTGACATTTTCAAGACGAACACTAACTAATTTCGATACTCCAGATTCTTGCATGGTAATACCGTATAAAGTTTTGGCATACTCCATCGTTTTCTTTTTATGTGTAATAAGTAAAAATTGAGTCTTATCTTTATAGTGATCTAAATAAGTTCCAAAATGATCGACATTGGCTTCATCGAGGGCGGCTTCCACCTCATCGAAAAGACAGAATGGAACCCTTCGAACATTCAAGATGGCAAATAGTAAACTGATCGCCGTTAACGTCTTTTCTCCTCCTGAAAGAAGTGAAATGGTCGTTAATTTTTTACCTGGAGGACTCGCAATAATTTCGACACCCGTTTCCAATAAATGATCGGGATCCGTTAATTTTAAAGAAGCCGTTCCACCGTGGAAGAGTTGTTTAAAGACTTCTTTAAATTCTTTATTGATAGCTTCGAACGTCGTTTCAAATTCTTCTTTCATCACGCCATCCATCTCATCGATAATCTCTAACAAAGTAGCCTTGGCATTTAACAAATCATCTTTTTGTTTCGTTAAAAATTGAAAACGTTCATTTACGCGTTCGTACATTTCGATCGAATCCAAATTAACCATACCGATCTGTTTAATATTACTTTTGTACCGTTGAACTTGGCGCCTTGCTTCCTCCGGTTCTAATTCGAGGAAGTAATTGTTTTTTGCCTTTTCATAAGTAAGTTCGTAGTCTTCACTCAAAGTCGTAAGATAATGATCGAGTTGAACATCCATGCGACTGACATCGATTTCTTTGGTCTTTAATTCGTTTTCATAAGCACGAAGTTCACTGTTACTCAAACGACTCTTTGCTTCTAGTTCCTCAATCTTTGCTTGAATTTGTTCTTTCTCTTTATTCTTCTTTTTAATCGTAGCAATCATTGCTTCTTTTTGTTTTACCGTGTCGTAATAAAGCGCCATCGTCTCTTCTTCTTGCACCGATAATGACTGATCGATAACATGGGCATAAGTTGCTAAATCGCGTTTAACTTCTTCTAATTCATATTTTTTCGTTTCTAAATCTTTCATCTTACTCTTCGCTTGTTCTTCTAATAAGTAAGTATTTCCCTTTAATGTATAAAGTTCTTTTTCTTTGGTTTCGATAGCTTGATCAAGTTGTTCTAACTGATGGACCAAATCTTTTAAAACCGTTCCTAATTCCTCATAATTCCGTTTTAATTTTTCAAGTTCGATTTTTTCGGTAATCGCACTGCGAGTATAACCGAGACTTCCTCCGGAAATACTTCCTCCAACGTGAACCACTTCGCCATCCAAAGTAACAATCTTATACCGGCCATCGATCTTTTTACTAATTCGATTGGCATCATCCAACGTTTTAACAACTAAAACATTTCCTAATTGATTAAGTAAAACATCACGGAATTTGGAATCGTACCGAATCAAAGAAGAAGCACATCCCAAATAAGCTTCATCCATAACTAAAAGCGTTTCGGTATCGGCATCAATTCCCTTTGGTTTAATCACATTAATCGGAAAAAAAGTAGCGCGTCCTAGTTTATTTTCTTTTAAATATGTAATCGCTTCTTTGGCAACCGTTTCGTTTTCTACGACAATAAAGTTTTTACTAGCTCCCAAAGCAACTTCTAAAGCCTTGGTATAACGTTCCTCTGTCTCAAACAAGTTTCCAATTACCTGATAAACACCTTTTAACCTAGGATGATTTAAAATAGAGCGAACACTCGATGGAAGATTACTTCCATTTTCAATTTGATTTTCTAAAAGCGTAATGCGATGTTCTAATTCGACCTGTTCCCGTTCCTTATTATTTTGTTCTTTAAAGGTCGCCTCTTTTTTATGATAATACGACGTTAACGTTTGATTTTCTTCGTTTTCTTTTTGACGACTTTTATTAATTTCTTCGTTTAAATCACTTAAAGATTGTTCTAAAAGATCAATTTCAGTTGAAAGACGTAATTGCGTTTCCGTAAGTTGAGCTACTTGTTCATGAACTTTTGCATCCCCCGCATCATAACTTTTCCGTTCTTTTAACAATTTTCGTTCTCCGTTCAATCGTTCTTCTTCGCGCGTAATCGCTAATAAATCTTGATTCAATTTAGCAAGAGATTCTTCTAAATGAAGTAATTCTGTTTTTAATTGATCACTTTGTACATCGGTAACATCGTTATGTAAAGCAACTATTTTTTCATTTAACTCATCAATTCTTTTTTTGGTACCTTGATAAATATCATTCATTCGCTCCATATCATAAACGATAAGAGCAACTTCGATTTTCTCTAATTTTTCTTTGTTATCGAGATAATCGCGCGCTTTACTACTTTGTTCCCGTAAAGGTTCTAACTGTCCTTCTAATTCAGCTAATATATCCCCTACACGATCTAAATTTTGATGTGTTCGATCAAGTTTTCGAATCGCTTCTTCTTTTCGTTTTTTATATTTTAAAACACTGGCTGCTTCTTCAAATATAACTCTTCGATCATAAGGAGAATTCGATAAAATTTTTTGTACTTCTCCTTGTGAAATAATATTAAAAGATTCTTTTCCAATACCACTATCGATAAAAAGATCGGTTATATCTTTTAAACGACACTTTTCCCCATTTAAAAAATATTCATTTTCGCCCGTACGATAAACTCTTCTTTTGACAGAAACTTCTTCATAAGGAATATTTAAATAATGATCTTGATTATCAAAAATCAAAGACACACTGGCCACATTTAAAGGATTACGACTTTTACTACCTGAAAAAATAACATCGGTCATAGCTCCTTCTCCACGGAGACTTTTAACAGACTGTTCTCCTAATACCCAACGAACTGCATCGACAATATTACTTTTTCCACTTCCGTTAGGTCCAACAATACAAGTAATACTATTATCTAAAGATAGTTTTAGTTTGTCCGCGAAGGATTTAAATCCACTCACTTCGATTTCTTTTAAATACATAGGTCTAACACTCCTATCCTCACTAGTAAAATTATACTATAATCTTAAGTTTCAAACAAGAAAAAACACGAAAAAGACCGTTTTTGCAAAGAAAAAATGGCGAAGCCATTTTATTTTTCAACAATCTCATTTTCAGATAGAAGATTAGATAAGATTTCAATACGATACCCTTTTTGATGAATGTAACTGATAATAGTACTTAATTCCTTCACAGTCGATGGGGTTAAATCAAAATGAATAATTGCTCCTTTGGTCAAATTCTTTTTAACACTTGAAAAAGGATAACTTCCTGTTAAAATCGTAGGTCGAACAGTATACATATGATAATTTTGGCAAAGATCGAGCGTATTACTATTTCGATATTTGGTATAACAATATTTCGGTTCGACCCGCGTAATTGATTCAATTAAATTATTGGTCCAAAGAAGACGTTCTTTAACATAACTTCCATCATAACCGATGTTTTCAATTTCATTTCCATTTTTAGATAAAAGATCGACTAAATCTGAGTGATTTTCGACCCAAGCACCATCGACAAAGAAGGTAGCACTCACATCTTTATTCGCTAAAATTTGAGCGACAGATTCGACATAAGTTGAGTCTTGTACGACAAAAACGAACCCAACGGCATCTCTTTCTTTATTTCCTTGAATAATATACTTATCAAATTGTTTATTAGAACTGACGGTAGGAACCACTTCTTCAAAGACTAATAAACTTTCATTAAATTGTCCTAAGCGCATCATATTGGTATAAGAAGCATCTACATCTACTTCTTTCCCATAATTACCTGGAATGATATTGTCTTCCATAATCGTCGCATTAACGGCTTCCACCGAAAACTCATCTTTACGAGCAACAATCTCTTGATAAATAGGATCTCTTCCCCGAATAAAACGAACGGCCTGTTCTGTATAATAAAAACTAAAGCAAACTAAAACAAGAACACCAAACATAGAAAAAAAACGCTTCATCTACCTCACCTAATAAACTATATGAAAATAGCCTTAAACTAGAACCAAAAGAAAGAGGATGATTTTTAATCAACCTCTTTCTTATTCGATAATTAATTTAATGCGGCCTTCTTCTTCCTTGTTATAGACATGTTTCCCTATAATTGATCTCAAATTTCGAATATGTTCGATATTTGAACTAGCAAACTCTTGATAGGAATTGTTTGAATCATTTTCATTTTCATCAGGATAAAAATCAAGACAAAAACACCTAAATTTATCCAAGATATCTTCGAGTGGATATTGTGAAATATTTTTATCAGAGGGCTCATTTTCTCCCAAAAGTGGTTCTGGTTCAAACATTAAAGAAGTGACATATACTTCAGTAGGATCTGCAGTAGCATAAAAATTTTTCCGATTTCTAGATAGATAATCTTGTTTAGAACGATAATATTTTTTATTTTCGTATTCGGTCATATAAAAATGATTATCTTCACAAAATACCCAATCCTTTTTTCTTCGCAACTTTCGAATTAATTTTCGATCAGTTATACCGACAAAACAACTTTTATCCTCATACAACGTCTTATAGATATCTGGTTCTACTTCTTGATAATCCGTTTGTTTATATTTAGCGGGACAATAATTTCTAATATTTTTCATATTTGACTCCTTTTTATATTCTTTCAATTTTTTATTAAGTAATAAAAATTCAAAAGAGCAAAATGATTAATCACTTTGCTTCTTGTCTTTTTTTACTTTCTTTTCTTCTTTTTTTGACTTTTTCGAATCCGTAAAAGCATCTTTTCTTGAGAAATTTAATCTTCCTTTTTTATCGACTCCAAGACATTTAACAATGAGTTCATCGCCTACTTTTACGACATCGCTTGCTTTGTTGATACGTTCTTCCGCAAGTTGAGATACGTGAACCATTCCTTCACATCCAGGCCATAGTTGAACAAAGCATCCAAAGTCTTCTACTTTCACCACTTTAGCCGTATAAATTTTACCTTCTTCGGCTTCTCTTACAACTTCTTGAATGCGTCGTGCCGTCTCATCGATAATCTTTTGATCGGTATGATAGATAATAACACGTCCGTCATCCTCTAAATCTACCTTAACGGCATTAATATTGTTAACGTCCGTAACGTGACTTGATTCACAAATAATCTTGGTAATCATTTCGCCACCTTTACCGATAACATCTTTAATCTTTTCTGGCTTAATTGTAAAGATCATGGTCTTAGGAGCATAAGGACTTACTTCTTTACGAGGTTCTTTAATTTGTTTTTGAATAACATCCAAGATTTTAAACCGTGCTTCTTTTGCTTGGGCAAGTGCCTCTTTTAAAATCTTTTTAGTAATACCTTTAATTTTGATATCCATTTGAAGCGCACAAATACCATCTCTTGTTCCTGCTACTTTAAAGTCCATATCTCCTAAATGGTCTTCCATACCTTGAATATCGGTTAAAATCGTATAGTCTTTACCCGAAGTAATAAGTCCCATGGCAATACCTGCAACCGGTGCCTTAATAGGAACACCTGCGGCCATCAAACTCATGCAACCAGCACAAATACTTGCTTGGCTACTACTACCGTTACTTTCCAAAATTTCAGAGACAACACGAATCGTGTATGGGAATTCATCTTCACTTGGAATAACCTGACTCAACGCTTTTTCACCTAAAGCACCATGTCCAATTTCACGACGTCCAGGAGCACCATATCTTCCCGTTTCTCCAACAGAGAATTGAGGGAAATTATAATGTAACATAAAACGTTTTTGATCTTCGATACCGAGACCATCTAGAATTTGATGTTCCCCTAAAGCACCTAAAGTCGTAATACTCAAACTTTGTGTTTGACCACGTGTAAACAATGCCGATCCATGTGTTCTTGGTAACAAATCGATATCGGTCGATAAAGGACGAATCTCATCCATCTTTCTTCCATCGGCACGAATATGTTCTTTAACGACAATCGAACGGAATAATTCGTACTGAATATCTTCGTAAATAAGTGCCAACTTCGTATCGAGTTCCCTTTTTTCTTCTTCGTTTAATTCCGGATTTTCCGTATGATACCGTTCGATTAAGGCCTCTTTAATTTGATCGAGTGTTTCATACATTTTTAACTTATCTTTAATTCGAAGCGCTTTATCTACCTTTTTCGAAACAAGTTCTTCCACTTCTTTTCGTAAATCATCGGTAATTTCAAGACGTGGGTAATCCATCTTTTCTTGTCCTACTTCTTTGACAATCTTATTTTGGAACTCAACTAATTCCTGAACCGCTTCATGTCCAAATAGTAAAGCTTTTAACATATCTTCTTCACTAACTTGTTTGGCACTCGATTCGACCATGTTAATAGCATCATACGTTCCTGCAACCGTCAAATCGATATCCGTCTGTTCCATTTCTTCCACAGTTGGATTAATTACAAACTTTCCTTTCACACGACCTACTTTAACACCAGCAATCGGTCCATCGAATGGAATTTTACTAATAGCCGTACATAAACTACTACCAAACATCGCGGTCATTTCAGGTGAATTATCTTGTTCTACCGATAAAACGGTATTAACAATTTGAACTTCGTTTTTAAAATCGTGTGGAAATAAAGGACGCATTGGACGATCGATCATTCGTGCTGCCAAAGTAGCGGCTTCCGTAGGTCTTCCTTCTCGTTTAATAAAACCACCTGGAATTTTTCCTACCGAATATAATTTTTCTTGATAAAGTACCATGAGTGGAAAGAAATCGGATAAAAGATTCGCTTCTTTCGCAACGACCACCGTCGATAATACGACCGTATCGCCATAACGAACAAGTACTGCTCCCGTTGCCTGTTTTGCTAATTCCCCAATTTCTACCTGCAAAGGTCTTCCTCTAAAATTCATTTTAAAAACTTTTTTTGCCATATTTACCTCCATTATTTTGAAAAAAAGAGACACTTAAAAAAGTGCCTATTTTCTTAATCCTAATTTTTGAATAAGTTCACGGTAACGTGTAATATCTTTCTTTTGAAGATATGCTAACATGCTACGACGTTGTCCAACCTTACGAAGTAATCCACGATTTGAATGATAATCATGTTTATGTTCCTTTAAATGGGCAGTTAATTGATTAATTTCTTCTGTAAGAATGGCAATTTGAACTTCACAAGATCCCGTATCTTTTTCATTGGTTGCATATTTCTTAACGATTTCTTGTTTCTTTTCGCTTGTTAAAGCCATTATAATTCCCTCCTTTTTTTTGAAATTCGCCTTTTTCTGAGTAAGAGTTTAGAGAGATCAATCCCTCCCACTAAAAACAGGTACACGTATAATATAATCGAAAAATAGAAATAAATCAAGTCTTTTCGATAAAAAACCTTTCGAATACTAATCTAAATAATCTTGAACAAAAAGGGCATGTTCAATATAGTCTTTAAACTTTTCTTCAAAAGTATTCCCTTTCATCTGATAGAAATCATATTCGAGGACAACCGATCCATGATAGCCACTCTGTTTTAAATATAAAAGTGCTTTTACCCATTGTTCTTTATCTGGATCATGATCGGTTAAAGGCAAATGATTTACCGTTCGATCATTTCGAAAAAGATGTACGTTATTAAGACGTTCTAAAAGTAAATGGTCCACGTCCGTAATTTGACCATAATCTTTAAATTCATGTCCCAAATCATAAGTGTATTTTAAATCGATATTGTTATAAAAAATAGGAATTATTTCATCTTTATCTAAACGAACGATCGTCGTACGATGTTCCAAGTTTTCGAGACTGAGTGTTAAATGATAATTTTTTTGATAACAGTAAATTAAAAGTTCTCCCATAAGTTCATTCGTCTTTTCGAGCGCAATCGTATCATTTTCATCACTAACTGGATGAAATACGATATTGATTGTATAACCGAGCATTAACGCATACTTTTCCATCAAATCTAAAAAATGTTTCTGTTCTTCGATATAGCTTCGTTTGGTGGAATGTACTTGTAAATGATAACCCTTTTCTTTACAAAGGGTTGCCAATTGATCAAAGTAAGCCATTGATTTTTCATCCGTATAATCCGGCATCATTTCGAATCCCTTAATTTTTCTTTGTGGATCGTAAAGTTCTAATAGACGAATTAATTGATTGGGTTCTTTTTCAATAAATTTATAATTTAATGCGAGTAACAATTGCATATTCTTCACCTATTTTTATTATAAGAAAAAATTAAAAAAAGATAAATTGTTTTTTACCAAATTAAACACTTTTGACAATGACTAGACGAAACCTTGTTTTCATTGACAAAAACGCCTTCTTTTGCTATTATAGGTAATACTTTTTGGGACATAAGAAGGGATAAAATGAACGCACGACAAATTAAAAGAATAAAAGATAAAAAGATAGAAACACTCCAAAGTGATATTCAACAGCTCCAACACAAAATAAAAAAGACAAAGTATACGAACTTTAAAAATACTTCCATTTGCAATTTAAAAATAGCAAAGGAAATTGGACTCTATATTACGCCATTTGTTTTAGCAACAGCAATGGCTACTGGACTTGTTCACTATATTGGAGAAGGATATCCCTTTATTAAAGATCAAGATTTAAAAGTAACTAAAAAAGTATCGTTCAGTTATCAAACCGAAGGTCCCATTGAAGTAAAAGAATTTTACCAAGGAAATATTTCTCAAGAGGAACAAAAATTAGTAATTGCTTACCCCATCGATGAGAAAGATTCTCCATACGACGAAATCGTTCGAGATTACACCTTAAGTCTATCGAGTGAAGATTTCAAAACATTACAGGAAGCAATTTTAGAAAAAGACTTTCAACAGATTGATCAAATTGATTTAGATTATAAAGAGTATTATTCGACAGAAAAAGAAGATAGAAAACTTACCGAACCACAAGTAGATGCTCATTTTTTTTACAAAGATGATACTGATTATATGAATTATACGGAAACCGATGAACACAATTTATTTTGTACCGTAAGTGCCCTTCTAATCGCCGGAATTGGAGGTATTCTTTTTCATGGAATCGCTCCGATTGACCATTTTCGAAATATGAAATATTCCATTTCAGAATATCAAAATCAAAAGATAAGCGATTGGAAAGATACTACTCCCCTAGAAGAAGAACTTGAAATGAAAAAAACGAAAATAAAACAACTAGGAGGTAATCTCCATGTTAAATAAAGATACTTTAAACACCTTAGAAAAGGATTTAAATCAAGTGCAACACGTTTTAAATAGAAAAGAAGACAAAGCAAGAATTGAAAAAATGTATCGAAAAAAAGAAAAAAAACAAAAAATAAAACGATTAGTAGTTACCTACTTTCTCCCGATTGTTATCACTTCTACTACGGTTGCTCTCAATAAAGACATAAATATCTTTCCACAGACCGTCGAGATACCGGCATCGAGAAAAACGACCGTTACTTCCTTAGGAGAAGAAAGTTTTATAACAAAAAAAGAACCTTTTAACGAAGATGAAACACAAATTAAAAGTTTCCATCCATGGGAACCGACCAAAAATGGTCTATATGAACAAGAAGTTATCACTTATCAATGTAATCCTACTTTAATCGAACGTTATGGAGTAGACGAAATTCTTTCGATGGAGGAAAGTGAATTACAAGAACATTTCGCTCGTTATGACATAGAACGAATTACGACTAATCAAACACCGAAGGAAGAAAAACCATACTATAACGAAGTAACTTACCTATCAAAAGATCCCAATCTTTCGTATCAATCAAAAGAAGCCTTTTTTCCTTATCTTGGAAAAATAGTTCTTTTTATAGGTACCAATATCGCATTAATTCGTTCACTTCGTCGCTTTTATCGAAAAAAAGAACATAATAAAATTGCCCATGAAGATCAATCGCGTTACATCTATTTAAATGACCGAGAGTTAAACCAAATTATTGAAATACAAAAAAATAACATTAAACGCCTACAGGAAGATGCCCCTCAAATCCATCCACAAATTAAACAAAAAAAGAAGGTGGTAAAATGAATCGCAAATGGTTAAATGAAGAACAAAACGATGCCTTTTCTACCTTAAAAGGAATGGATTTAAGAACATTACTGAACGAAATGGAAACATTTAATCTTACCTATCGTCCAACGTTAGGACTAGATTATGACAAAACCTTTGGAATCGAAATTGAAGAAGAAGGAATATCGGAAAAACTAGTACAAGGTTTCCTATGGATGAAACATTTACACGATTGGCAAATAGAAGAAGATAATTCCCTAGAATCTCCGGAATGTGAAATTGTCTCTCCCGTTTTACGAGATAGTGCTAAAACCTGGCACGAACTTAAAAAGATTTGTACCTTCTTAAAATCTAAAAACATGGTGACGACACAAAACGCTGGAGGTCATATTCATGTCGGCAGTCATATCCTAGGACACCGGTATAAAAACTGGCGAACATTACTAAAGTTATATGCTTGTTATGAGCCGGTACTCTTTCGATTTGGTTACGGCGATAAACTGACACCTCGTTTTCGAAACTTCTATTATGCAAATAGTGTAGCCGAAAATATTTATGATTTACTACAAGAAAGCAAAAACGATCTCAATCTTTCGGAACTTAAAAGAATCTGTTATGATTTTGCCGCTTTTTCACTTCAAGATGATTTCATGACATCGGAGTTTGTATACGATAAAAGTAAAACCATCGAATATCGTTTTCCAAATACAAGTGCTGAAGAAGTCATTTGGCAAAATAATATTAATGCGGTAGTAAAGATGACAATGGCGGCTACACAAGAAATTGATACCGAATTTTTAGACTACAAATTAGAACAACAAAATAAAAGTAATATATGGAGAAATCATATTGGCTACCGTGAAATACTAATTCAAGATGCGCTCGAATTTGTCGATCTCGTTTTCGATAACAATCTCGATAAAGTCTATTTCTTAAGACAGTACTTTAAAAGTTTTGAAACAGCCCATGGATTAGATCAATGCATCTATGCCAAGAGTTTTATAAAAAAATAAAAGACCATTTGGTCTTTTATTTTTTCTCTACATCGAGTTTAACTTCGAGTCCATTTAAATTATATGTTTCACTTAAGTCATCTTTTGGAACGACTTCAAGAGCAAGTGTTTCTTCTTTTACAAGATCTAAGAATGGCATAATAGCATTTTCAAATGCCGCTGGTCCTTGATAGTACAAAGTAATACGATCTGTAATTTCAAAGTCTTTATTCTTTCGTAATTGTTGAACTTTACTAATTAATTCACGAACAATTCCTTCGTTAATTAAATCATCCGTTAAAGTGGTATTGAGAACGATAAAGTTGTTACCTTCGTGACTTGCATTAAATCCTTCTTTGGAAGATACGCGGATTTCAATCATCTCTGGTGTTACCGCTTCTTCTTTTCCAGCCACTTCTAAAATAATTTCATTACCCTGTTCAAGCGATTGAATTTGTTCGTTCGTAAGGGTACTGACCTTTTCTTGGAAAGATTTCATATTAGCTCCAAAAATTTTACCACAGATCTTGAAGTTAGGTTTTACTTCTAAATTCATGTAAAGCGATAAATCCGAAACAAATTTAACTTCTTTTACATTCAACTCTTCTTTGATTAATTCGATTAAGTCCCCTAATAATAATTCATTCTTACCATCCAAAATAACTTCCCCGATCGGTTGACGAACTTTAATTTTAGCTTCTTCACGAACATTTCTACCAAGAGAGATAAGACTACGTACTAAATCCATCCGTTCTTCCAACGCTTCGTCGATCATCTTTTCATCGCATTTTGGATAATCGGCTAAATGAACTGAACCCGTTTCCGTTAAATCTTGATAAATTTCATCGACTAAGAATGGTGAAATAGGCGCTACCATCTTGCAAACCCCAACCAATACATCGTACGTCACTTTATAAACTGCTTTTTTCGAAGCATCTAAAGAACTTCCCCAAAAACGTCTACGATTTCTTCGAATATACCAGTTCGAAAGATCTTCGACAACAAAATCTTGTAACAAATGTACCGTCCGGTTCAAATCGTACTCTTCCATGGCTTCAGTTACTTTTTTAACTAATTTGTTATATTTCGATAGTAACCAACGATCGATTTCTTCCAAATCTTTCTTAGCTACTTTAAAACTTCTAGGATCTACTCCATCGGTATTCGCATACATTTGGAAGAACGTATATGTATTTCGTAAAGTGTTAAAGAATTTGGATTGTACTTCTTTGATACCGTCCTCGTCAAATTTTAACGGTGTCCAAACCGGTGATGTATAAAGCATATACCATCTCGTAGCATCGGCTCCATACGTTTCTAAAATACCGAATGGATCCACAGCATTACCTTTCGATTTATGCATCTTTTGTCCATACTTATCGAGAAGTAAATCGTTAACTAAAACATTCTTATAAGGACTGCAACCTTTTAAGAAAGTAGAAATGACGATTAATGAATAGAACCATCCACGCGTCTGATCGATTCCCTCACTAATAAAATCGGCAGGGAATTGATTTTCAAATAATTCTTTATTTTCAAACGGATAATGATATTGGGCAAAAGGCATACTTCCAGAATCGAACCAGCAATCGATAACATCTTTAACACGTGTCATCGCTTCACCACACTTTGGACATTTAATATGAATATCGTCGACGTAAGGACGATGAAGTTCGATGGTCTCATCGATAGGTTCCATAGCCTTTTCTACTAACTCTTTACGTGATCCAATCATTTCGTCATGTCCACAACTACAACGCCATAATGGAATTGGAGTACCCCAATAACGATTCCGAGAGATAGCCCAATCGTTCATATTTTCAAGCCAATTACCAAAACGTTTTTCGCCAACATACGATGGATACCAATGAACTTGATTGTTACTAGCAATAATCTGATCTTTTAAAGCGGTTGTTTTAATATAAAGACTAGGTTTTGAATAGTAAACTAAAGGAGTTTTACAACGCCAACAATGAGGATAATTATGAACCATCTTTTGTTTCTTAAAGAGTTTGTCTTCACCTGCTAAATACTTGATAATTTCAACTTCAAGTTCCGGATCAACGACAAGTCTTCCCTTCCAAGGACCTTCGGTATAGCAACCATCTTCTCCGACGGGATTAAAGATTGGTAAATCGTATTTTAATCCTACTTCGTAGTCATCTTGTCCAAAAGCGGGAGCAATATGAACGATACCAGTACCATCTTCCATCGTAACATAATCGGCACAAACGATGTAGAAAGCCTTCTTATTCGTTTTTAAAATAGGAAGATATTGTTCGTATTCCCGATATTCCAAATCTTTTCCAAGATAAGTTTCGAGAACTTCGTAATCGTCCCCTAAAACTTTATTTGCAAGTGCTTTCGCAACGATAAAGTTGTATCCCCGAGAACTACATTTAACATATTCTTCATTCGGATTAACACAGGCCGCAACATTTGATAAAAGCGTCCAAGGAGTCGTCGTCCAAACCAACAAGTACGTGTTTTCTTCATCTTTTAACTTAAATGGAACAGTAACCGTATTAACCGTAATTTCCTTGTAACCTTGAGCTACTTCATGAGAAGCAAGTCCGGTTCCACAACGTGGACAATAAGGTAAAATTTTAAGTCCATCGTAGATGTAACCTTGATCAAAGAACTGCTTTAAAATCCACCATTCCGTCTCAATATAATCATTATCATAGGTAATATAAGGATGTTCCAAATCGATAAATTGTCCCATTTGATCCGTAAAATCACGGAAAGCTTTTTCATTTTTCCAAACACTTTCACGACATTTATCATTGAAAGGTTTAATACCGTATTTTTCGATGTCCCCTTTTCCATTAAAACCAAGTTCTTTTTCTACTTGTACTTCAACAGGTAAACCATGGGTATCCCATCCTACTTTACGAAGTACTTTGTATCCTTGCATCGTTTTATATTTACAAAAAGTATCCTTTAATATTTTGGCTAACATATGATGAATTCCTGGCATTCCATTTGCGGTAGCAGGTCCATCATAAAAAACAAAATAATCATTTTGATTACGATTATTAATCGTTTGATCCAACAACTTTTCTTGATTCCATAACGTTGTTCTTGCTTTTTCTACGGTACTTACTTTTTCCTTATTCAATTCTTTAAACATCTGAATCACCCTTTCTCATAAAAAAAAGATTCTTCTTCCCTAAGGACGAAGAATCGTGGTACCACCTTAATTTATACTTATCTTGTCTTTAACGGAAACGACCCGGTTTTATCTTATCCATAAAACACAATCTTGAAAGTGATTTTAAATTACCGTTTCTTTATCTTCTTTGCACCTGTCGAAGACTCTCTACAAAGGCATGATAATTTACGTCTTTCGCACTTGTTTTTTTTACTTCTCTAATATATCACGAGAAATAAATCTTGGCAAGCATTTTTAACTACAACTTTATCCAGTAACGTCTCGTTAAAATTTCTTCCTCATCAATAACGTTTTTGACTTTGTTTTCTAACACTCCACCATTATGTTCGATAACTTTTATAGAACCAATATTATCGTCATCGCAAGTAACTAACACTTTATCAGTTAGTCCTATTTCTCTAGCTTTTTGCAAGCCTAGTTCTAAAGCTTTAGTTCCATAACCTTGTCGAAAGTATTTAGGATTAATACCATAACCGATATGACCACCATAATTTAGAAGTCTAGGCGTTAGTTCTACTCTAATACTTAGCCTTCCAATAAATTTATCATCGTCCACGATAAAATAATCGTATGATGGAACATATCCTTGTGGCAACTTTGATACATCTTTACTATCTTTAAATTTTTGTACAATATCCACTTCATCAGGATTCATAAACATTAAATCATGTCTTTTAATTTCACCTTGCTCTACCTTTTGTAAGGACTCAAGATAAGCTTCCTTGTATAGAGGAAGATATTTTTCTTCGGCTTCTATTAATTTTACCATTATTTTACTCCTCTAAACTTTTAATTTTTGAGAATAATAATCTATAAATTCATAATACTTATCTTTATTTTCAGAATATTTTTTTACTATGTCATTGGCTGTTTTATAGGCTAAATCGTATTCTTCTTGCGTTATTAATTTCTCTTCTAAAGCCTTAAAAAGTTCATCTTCATCTAAAAGAGACGCTTCAGTTCTTTTAGGAATAGCCACATCTAATTTCATATCGATAAAAAATGGGTCATCTTCATTTACAAAATTATTTTCCTTAGTAATATCAAAATAACTCTCAATTATATTTTCATCGTCATCATACATGACCGTAAGCCACCAATTTTCATTTTTAGGTGCAAATTGTAACCATCTATAATTTTTATCTAAAATCCTAACTTTACCAATTGGCGAAGGTACAATTAGAGGAGCATTTATATCAATAATCTTTAAAAGACAAACCGTTCCCTTAAATATTTCATTATCTACTTTTAAAATATTAACTTCCTTTTTAGTAATTCGTTCCATTTCACTTCTTTGTAAACTCTTAATACCTAATTTCACAATTAATCATCTCTTATTCATTCATTGCTGCTTCAAGTTGTTGAAGAACTAAAAGTTTATTTAGAATGTCTAATTTGATTTTTTTATTTATTGATTTGATATTCTTAATCTCTTCTTCTAAATCTTTTATTTGAATATCTAAATCATTTAAAACTTTTATATTATTTTCTACCATAATTTGAACCCTCTTCATTTTGTTGAGAAGATAATAATGCTACTCTAGCAGCTATTTCTTCATCCAACTTTTGTTCCCTTAAAATTAAATTATTTCTTTCTGCTACCAATTTGTCATACTCAGATAATAGTTTTTCTTTATTATCAATTCTTTTGCTAATACTGAGATTTTCTTCTCTAATCTTATTAATATTTTCTTCTGTTGGTCTAATCGCAACTGGAGTACCCGTTGGCAATACAACTGGAGCTCCAAGTTGAATGTTTTTAGCTTGAAGTGCCGTCGCAAGTTTTTTTCTCTTAACATCACCCATACCAATTATTTCGTAAACGTCTAAACCACATTTTACTAAATCATCGATAGTATAAATACCATTTCTATATAGCAATGCACTTGTTCTGGCATCGAGTTCCAAAGTATCTCCTACCATAGGTATTCCCTTAGCTTTAAAACTATCTTTTATCTCTCGCATCGTTATCTCTTCATTTGGTAATGAAAAACCTAAAGAATGGATGTAATTTTTTAACTCAACAAGTGGTCCTTCACCCAAATTTCTCATATGTAAAATCACTTCATAATCCGTCGTCAATAAATCGCCAAAGTAAGTTATGCAAGTATTTTTAGCTATAGTAGTTTTCACATGAGGAGATAAATCAAGATTATTAATTGGTATCATAGCAATCTCATCACTAATTCCAGCATTCTCCCATCTTAAATGGTCATCGTTAAAAAATAAACCCATGCCCATTATAACTTTACGAATTGATGAGTATCTAGCTTCATATGGGACTCGTAAAGTTGCCTCATGTATAAAATCAGTATCTGTTGCTAGTAATTGACCTAATGTCTGAATACCTATTTTAGTTAATACTTCAATTGATTTTTCATGCATTCCTTTTTCAGCCAACTTTTCTATTGGCATCTGTTTCATTTCTTCAGTTAATTCAACCATATTTGAATAAACTATTTTTGTTTCATTATCTTGTGTTTCCATAATCCACCTCTATATAATTATAAACCAATATTCTAACGATAGTAAATATCGATATCGACATTACCATCAATTCCCGGGACCCTTCCTGTATTCGTAAATTGCCAATATTGATAATCCCCTTCATAATCGGTACTTTCAGTATAGTGTGCAAGCCATGTCGGATAATCTAAATATTTCCATACTTTTTGTAAATAATTCTTACTCGCATAAAGCATCGGTTGATAACCCTTGTTCTTCACTGCTTGCAAGAATGTATCGGCAATTTCGTTTAAGCCGTAGAGACTGACACCAAACGAATTAAAATAAGAATAGCATTCCCAGTCGAAAACCACCGGTAAATCAAGTTCATAATCTTTTAACTGTTCTAATACCCACGAAGCCTGGGTAGATGCTTCTTCCTTACTTCCGGCATACGTATAATAATAGACTCCTACTTGAATACCCGCTTTCTTGGCATTTTCAATATTTTGTTTAAAATAAGAATCTAAAGCAGAATCTTGATGCGGTCCTGTCTGTGTTCCAAGACGTATAAAAGCAAAAGTGACTCCACTTTCCTTCACTTTATCCCAATCGATATTACCTTGCCATTTCGAAACATCGATTCCAATCATTACATCATTTTTTAAATATTTATTTTTAGCTTCTTCTAAAGTTATCGTTTCACGCGTCGTACTATCGTATTTATCGACCACTTTTAAAGTAAATGGTTCCCGTGCTTCATTTCCACTGGAATCAACTGCATAATATACCACATCGTATTCTCCTAAAGTATCGAGATCGTAATTCCCTTCAATACGACAAGTAGGATGAGCGTCATAATTATCAGCACACATAATAATTTCATCTAAACCACGACTACTTCCTTTTAAATAAGAATAAGTCTTACCGATTCCAATTAATGGTTCTTCCGTATCTTTTACCTGAATCGTTAGATGGTCTGTTTGTTCGTTTGAAGAAGTATCCGTATAACGAAATTCATAAGTAAACGTCCCAATTCGTGTCGTATCGATTACCTCATCTTGAACAAGATTTCCATTTTCGATAGACACAAAATCAGAAATCTTTCGGGGTTCATAAACTTCAACTTCCATAGGACCTTTCCAAACAACTTGGGCATTAGAAGAAGTTTCTCTGCTAGGAAAAACAACAGAAAAAAGAACTCCTAGTACTACTCCTAAAAGAAATAATGTTCCAATAATTAAAATATTTTTTCGTTTCATCAAATCACCTCAATAGATAAAATAAAGGATGGTACTCCATCCTTTATTCGTCTAATTCCAGTACTTCAATGTCTTCGACAACAGCTTGTTGTTGTTCTACAATAGCTCGTAATCGGTTTTTAAAAATACGTAAGTTGCGCTCAGCAGTAGCCGTCTTTAACTCAATCTTTTCAGCACGAATTAAGGCATCATTAACGACATGATTTGCATTTCGTTTGGCATCTTCTAAAATCATATCAGCTTCTTGTCGTGCCATTTTTCGCATATTATTGCTAGACTCTTCGGCATTTAAAATAGCTTTTTGCAAAGTAGATTCGATGGTTTTATAATGTTCCAATTGCTTGGTTAAATCTTGGATTAAGAGGTTTTGTTCCGTCAATTTTTGATTTTGGGTTTGAATAACCGACCCTTGTTCTTGAATTTTACGATCTTGTTCTTTCGCTTTCTTTAAGATACCTTCTAATTCAACAATAGTATCACTTAAAAACTGATTAACTTCGCTCTTTTTATAACCATTTAATTCCCGATTAAATTTTTCCATCGACATCACCTCTTAGCATGAATGCCTATCTATTACCAATTAAAATCTTCTTCTGCCTTTTCATCCTTTTTACCATTTTTCGTTCCGCGAGTAGCATTATCATCTGATATTTTACCCTCGACATTAACATTATTTGGCGTACATAAGAAGATTCCTCCTCCTAATTTTTGTAAATCGCCTCCAATGGCATAAAGGGTTCCGCTTAAAAAATCGACAATGCGTTTTGCTTGATCAGGAGTAACTCTTTTTAAATTAACAACTACTGCATTCCGTTTCTTTAAATAATCTGCAATTTGTTGTGATTCAGAATAAGCGCGTGGTTCTAACAACATCATCTTATTCCCTTCGACTCCATCATTTCCAGTTCTTGGAGCTTGATAAAACTCATCATCTCCGGTAGAAGGTACATTCGCTTGGTCCTCTTCTCCTTCTACACCAAAAAAGTTTTTTAATTTATCTAATGCCATAGATTATTCCCTCCGTATACTCTCCTAATATATTCATTGTAACACATTTTTTTTATTTTAGAAACCTTTTTTCAATTATCGCCCAACCGGATTACTGCTTCCCACAGGCACTCCCGTTCCAACCGGATTACTACTACCTACGGCAACACCGGTAGCAGGAGCCGCATTCATTGGTGAACCGAACGTAGAACTTGCCTGATTATCGTTGGCAACCGGCATTTCATGTTTTTCGAACCATACTTTTTCGATATTAGCACTGTTACTCAAAGGTTCTGGATTAGGACGCTCGACATGCATCGAAATAGGTACTTTAAACGCACTACCGAAGGCAATACAATGTCCTGGTTGTAACGTTTTCAAATGTTCGATGATGGCACTACTCATATTCGGTACCATATTTCGGATATAATCCAAATCTTTTGGATGCAAGGTACGTAAAATAACAAAGTTAGAACATTGGCTGATAGAAGTTTCACTTAATTCCGAAGGACGCTGTGTAATAAGTCCTAATAATACACCATATTTACGACCCTCTTTGGTGATACGGTCGAAAATATTATAACCTAAAATTTCTTCATCTTGGTCATGTTGTACATAACGATGAGCTTCTTCTATGATGATATGGAATGGCATTGCTGCCCTTTGTTTCGATTCGACTGCATAATCAAATAACAACTTAGAAAGAATTTTTGTAATTGCTTTAGCCATACGATCGTCGACATAGTTGATATTAAAATTAACAATTTGTGCTTTTTCACCCGTTCCACTTTGAACCAATTTATGAATAAAGCCATCGCGACTAATCATTTTTGGATAAGCAAAGTATTGGGCTGCTTCACTATTTACTAAAGAACGTAGACGGACCGATAAAATATTAGCATAGTCAAACACTTTATCACTCTGTAAAACACCTTCCGATATCAATGCAAAATCAAGTGCATTTTGTAAATCTTTTAAAGTATATGGAACCGATCCATCCGGTTTCTTTAATTCCAAATCCTCCGTCATAAATTGACGAACGAAATCAACGACTGTTTCCATTTCTTGCATCTTACCACTGTTATCAACGAAAAGGCATTGTTTTAAAGTTCGTGTATAACCCGGTTGAACGATTTGACTTTCCAAATTTAATTCATTCGTATTAAAGTTGGTTAATACCGCAGTAACCTGATCGCGAATTTTAACAGATTCTTTTCCACTTACTAAAATATCCATAAGTGCTCGAGAAATAATATTATTTTTATGTTTAACAACGGATTCACTCGTATCTTTTAAAATCGTTACTAATTGTAATGCTTTATCGATAATAGGTAATTGGTTTGCGGTCGTAACACCTAGTAACTGTGCAATATCATCGGTTCCAAGTAACCAAAGAGGAATTCGTAAAATCTCTCCTTCGGGATACGAAGTGTTCGTCGTATAATTCTTATAATGAATTTGCGGTGTTTTTTGACTGATATTTTGGAAAGCATTCGTATACTCTCCATAGGCATCAAAAATAAAAATATTAGCACTGATAGGTAACGCTTGTGGATTCGAAAAAATATTTTGTAAAAGACGTGATACCGTAAATGATTTACCACTACCGGTATTACCTAAAATAGCAAAGTGGCTACTGAAAAAAGAATTAATTCCTACACTGATACGATAATTTTGATAAACCGAAGATAATCCAAAATAGAATTCATTTTTACCCGTAGTTGTTTTTCCTAATATTAACGCAAGTTCTTCTTGTTTAACTAATCGTACACTCGAACGAAAAGAAGGTTTCTTTGTAAAACCAGGTAAAAAAGCATCCCCAACAATTTCACCAACGATGGTAATTTTAGCATTTACTTGATCGATTTCTTCGATTTCACCGACAATTTTAGTATCACCATCTTCTAATACTGCATGAAGATTGATAAGGTTTACTTGATTATCTACATTAATCGATAATTTAATTGTTACAATATTATCAACAATACTAATGATTTTTCCTAACATATCACACACACCCTATTCTTTAGTCATTATAACATAAGTCCTCTCGAATGAAAAGAGAGAAAAGAAAAAAAGAGTCCTAAGACTGTAGTGTTACAATTGATGTGACACCGATTAGTATATACAAAAAGCGATTGACCCAGTAAAATGTTAATTGAAGA